>NZ_JAELTO010000177.1 GCF_016428875.1 Xylophilus sp. ASV27 | reverse complement strand
CGGCTCCGAGGGCCTGGCCGGCGGCAAGCGCGTGTTGATCGTGTCCTCGCGCGGCGGCAAGTACGCCGGCACCGCCTTCGAAGCGGCACTGGACCACCAGGAGGCCTACCTGCGCGCGGTGCTGGGCTTCTTTGGCATCACCGACGTCACGGTGATCCGCGCCGAAGGCGTGGCCATGGGCGCGGACGCGCGCCAGGCCGCCATCGCCGAGGCGCTGAGCCAGGCGCGCGGGCTGGTCGAGTCGGTCGCCTGACCCCCATGGGTGAGCCGGCCTGCGCCAGCGGCGCGGGCCGGCCCCGCCCGGTCAGACCTTGCGCGAGAGGTCCCACATGGCATCGACCAGCAGGTCGATGTCGCGGGCGTCGTGCCAGAGGTGGGTGGACACCCGGATCGCGTAGTGGTTCGAGGCCGCCCCGATCACGGGGAAGTCCGCGCTGCGGACGATGAACCCCTGCGGGTAGTCGCTCTGCATCCTCGCCACGAAGGCCGTGGCCTTCTGCGCGTTCATCACGTCTGTCTTGTTCGGGAACGGATTGAACGAGGTCAGGGCCGACAGCAGCTTGGGATCGTCCTTCGGCGAGTACAGCGCGTCCACGCCCCAGCGCTCGGCGATCTTCTCCTTGAGGTAGGAGGCCAGCGTCAGGTCGTAGGTTTCGATCTTCTTGCGGCCGATCGAATCCCACATCTCGCAGGCCTTGGCCAGCGCCATGAACATCGGCGTGTGCACGCTGCCGCAACTGGTGACGCTGGCGGCGATGTCGTAGCTCTCCGGCGGCACTATGCTGCGGTCCACGGCTCGGTAGGTCGAGGTATGGACCGGGTACCACTTCGGCAGAGGCAGCGGGTTCGACGAGCGGATGCGGTTGCGCATGATGAGGATGCCGGTCGAACCCGGTCCGCACTGCCATTTGTGGCCGGCGCCTGACATGAAGTCCATCCCCAGGTTGCCATAGTGGTAGTCCATCATGCCCGGCAGGTGCGCGCCGTCCACGATGCTGATCAGGCCGTGGGTCTTGACCACGCCCATCAGTTCGGCGATCGGCAGCATGGTGCCGGTCTTGTAGGTAGGCGAGGACCACATCATCGCCCGCACCCGCTTGCCTTGTGCCTTCAGGGCCCGCACCCGCTCGTCGAACAGGTTGACGTAGGTGGCGGCCGTCTGGTTGTTGCCGACCGGCATCGCGATGCGCGAGACCTCGATGCCGAAACGGTCCACGGCGATGGCCAGCGGCGTGTCGCCGCCGCCGTGCTCGTGGTTGGTGGTCACCACCACGTCGCCGCGCTGCCAGTCCAGCCCGAGGATCGCGTGGCACATGCCGGAAGAGGTGTTGGCGGAGAACGCCAGTTCGCTGGCATCCACGCCGAACGAGGGCGCCACCTTCTGCCGCAGGTCGAGCAGGTTGCTGTAGCCGTTGCCGGACTCGGCCGCCTTCTTGCGGTTCTCCTCGGCGAACAGGTCCAGCGCCAGCGCCGGCATCGAGCCCGCGGTGCCGATGTTCATGAAGGTCTTCCGCGGGTTCAGCACGAACATGTTCTGGACGCTGGTCCAGAACGCCTCGTCCCGCAGCAGTTGGGCGCGCAGGGCTTCCGACGTGGTCTGGGCGTTGCCGCTGCCGCAGGCGCCGAGCAGCGGCCCGAGCGTGGCGGCGCCGGCGCCAAGCCCGAGCATGCGCAGGAATTCGCGGCGCTTGGAGGGGGCGTCAGGGCCGGGCGGCGCCAGCGGGGAGGGCGGGCCGCCGGCCAGCGGCGCTTCGGCGTGGGGTGAAACGAGAGTGGGCATGGTCGATGTCTCCGGTGGCGGCTCGTCAGCGGCGGCCGACGACGGCCGCGATTTCGATCTTCACGTCGCGGGGAAGCCGCGCGACCTCCACCGTGGCCCGCGCCGGGGCCTGGCTGCGGAAGTACTCGCCGTAGACCTTGTTCATCGCGGCGAACTCGTTGAGGTCTTTCATGTAGACAGTGGTCGCCAGCACGTCCTCGTAGCCCAGGCCCTGCGAGCGCAGCTTGGCGCCGATGAAGTCGAGCACCGCGCGCGTCTGCTCCTCGATGGTGGCGCCGGCCACCGCGTTGCCTGCCGCATTGAGCGGCAGCACGCCCGAGAAATACACCGTGCTGCCATGCGCCACCATCTGCGAATAGGGGCCGATCGCCGGGTAGATGTTGGTGGTGGAGAGCACCTCGCGCTTGGCCGGCGCGCTGCAGCCCGCAAGCAGGCCGGCGGCGAGCGCCACGCTCCCGCACACGGCGCAGCGCCGCATCAGGTTTCGAATATCCATATTGATCCCCTCGGTGAAGTTGAACGTGGAATTCCAGGTTGGATGGGCGCCTCAAGCTGGTGGGCGGATTCTAGGGATCGCATTTGGTTTTTCTCCCACGTTTTTCCCCTACGCAGTGCTACGTAGATAATCCTGACAGGATGCTGAAAACGGCATCGCGGTGATATCGGCGTGCTCCGGAATGGTCCCTCCTCCAGGGGAGAGAGGGCCGCCGCGCCTGGGTAATAAATCCAGTCCTGTCACAATTTGAAAATAAATTCCTGCGGCCGGCGCCAATCGCGCATCGAATATCCAGCGTGCCAATGAATGCCGGCGGGATATCTCTCCATGATTAATGGCGGGAATAAGCCACCGTGCCGCCATGCCGTGTTTGCCCGCTTGACTTTCAGGCTGGCCGGCCGATAGTCGTGCGCTCCTGATCGCCCCACTTCTCCGACCTCATGCAGTTCCGGTGGAAACTCCTGCTCCTGACCAGCCTGCCGGTGCTCGGCGCGCTCAGCCTCGTGGCGGCCACCATGCAGCACCAGACGCTCAAGCTGGGCCGGCAGGAGCGGCAACTGGTGGAGGCGGCCTACCTGCACAGCAAGGAAACCGAGCTGCGGCACTACGTGCAGCTTGCCGACACGGTGCTGGCCCGCATCGGGCGGTCCGGCCAGCCCGAGGCCGAGCAGCAGCGCCAGGCGCTGGCCGTGCTCACCGGCATGAAGTTCGGCCAGGACGGCTATTTCTTCGTCTACGACCGGCAGGGCAAGGTGCTGCTCGACGCGCGGCAGATGGGGCAGGCCGGCGTCGACCTGTGCGACCCGAACACCAATGAAGGCGAGGTGCCGGCGCTGGCGATCCTCGCCAAGGCGCAGGAGGGCGGCGGATTCGTGCGCTACTTCTGGCAGAAGCCCTCGACGCAGCAGACCGCGCCCAAGCTCGCCTTCGTCTCCTCGGTGCCGGCCTGGGGCTGGGTGCTGGGAACCGGCCTCTACCTGGACGACGTGGAAGAGGCGCTGGGCAAGATCGAGGCGGCCGCGCAGGACAACATCCGCGCCACGCGCACCCGCATCTACGCCATCGCGGCGCTGTGCATGGTGCTGATCGGCATTGCCGGCTTCGCGCTCAACATCAGCGACCACCGCGTCTCCAGCGCCAAGCTCAAGCGGCTGGCCCGGCGCGTCGTGCACTCGCAGGAGGACGAGCGGGTGCGCGTGGCGCGCGAGCTGCACGACGGCGTGGTGCAGGTCCTGGTGTCGTCCAAGTACATGCTCGAAACCGCGCAGCTCGCGCTGCCCGGCACGCCCGCGGACGGGCGCCGGCCGGCCGGCCCGCGCCACCTGCTGGACCAGGGGCTGCAGCGGCTCAACGATGCGCTGGTGGAGATCCGCCGTGTCTCCCACGGGCTGCGGCCCGCGCTGCTGGACGACCTGGGCCTGGCGCCGGCCCTGTCGCTGATGGTGGAGCAGATGCGCGCGCACTGCGGCTTTGCGCTCGACTTCCGCACCGAGGGCGAGCCGCTCACGCTGCCCACGGCGCACAGCACGGCTTTGTTCCGCGTCGCGCAGGAGGCCCTGGCCAATGCCGGCACGCACGCGCGGCCGGCGCGGGTGGAGGTGGTGCTGCGTTTCTCGCCGCGGCGGGTGCGCCTGCTGGTGCGCGACGACGGGCGCGGGTTCGCGCTGCGCAAGGTCCAGTCCGACGGGCAGGGCGGCATCGGCCTGCGCAACATGCGCGAGCGCATCGAGGGCCTGGACGGGCGCTTCGTGCTCGCCTCGGGCCGCCGCGGCACCGTCGTGCGCGCGGTGCTGCCGCTGGCGCCGGCGCGGCAGCCCGCATGGTGCCCGCTGCCGGCCGTGGCGGGGGCGGCCTCGTGAGCCGGCCCATGCGGGTGCTGCTGGTGGACGACCATCCGCTGGTGCGCGACGGGGTGCGCATGCGGCTGGGCGCCATGCCCGACGTCGAGGTCGTCGGCGACGCCGGCGGCCTTGGCGAAGCGCTGGAGCAGGCGCAGGCCACGCGGCCCGACATCGTCGTGACCGACATCCGCATGCCCGAGGCCAGCGGGCTGCACCTGGCCGAGGCGTTCCGCACCCGCTTCCCCGCGATCCGGCTGCTGGTGCTGTCCATGCACCGCGACCCGGAGTACATCCGCCGCGCGGTGTCGCTCGGGGTCTGGGGCTATGTGCTCAAGGACGAGCCGGGTCAGCAACTGGTCGAGGCCCTGTGCCGCGTGCACCGGGGCGAGGCCTACTTCAGCCCGCCCGTGCTGCGGATGCTGGAGGACATGCCCGCGCCCGACCACGCCCCGCGCGCCCTCACGCCGCGCGAGGCCGACGTGCTGGCGCTGCTGGCCCGGGGCCACTCCAACAAGGACATCGCCCGCGCACTGGGCGCCTCGGTCCGCACCGTGGAGACGCACCGGCTGCACCTGCGGCGCAAGCTGCACATCGAAGGGCAGGCGGCCCTGGTCAAGTACGCGGTCGATCACCCCGACCTCGCGCATGCGCCGCAGGGCGACATGCCGTTCGGGCAGGCGTAACCACCGTTTCTGATTGAATAATGCCTGTAGCCCAGGTGGAATCTGGGCAGGGCAATCGCATCTAACCAGAGCCCCCCATCCCCAGAGCCGCTCCCATGCCCATGAGGTGCTCCAGATAGGGCAGGCTCCAGCCAGCGCGCTTGCGCTTGGCCTGCAGCCCGAGCTTCAC
>NZ_JAELTO010000176.1 GCF_016428875.1 Xylophilus sp. ASV27 | reverse complement strand
CGAGAACAGCCAGTCGGCCGCAGCGCTGCCGTCGTCGGCGCCATCGGCGGAGATGGCAATGCCCGCGACGAGGATGCGGCCGTCGGCCGTGCGCCGCACGTCGAGCTCGGGCGCGCCGAGGTAGAGCTGCTCGAAGCCATGGTTCCAGAGCGAGCGCGGCGACAGCGCCACCACTACCTGCGGCAGCCGCAGCGCGGCGCGGCCCTGCGCATCGAGCAGCGCCACGTCGCCGAGCGTGAACGAGGGCACCAGCCCCTCGGAGCGGGCCGAGATCGCGCCGATCTGCACCGGTACCCCGAGCGCCTTGCTGGCCTCTGCCTCGATGCGGGGACGGAAATCGGCGATTCGCGGCACAATCCAGCCGTGCAAAGCCCCCCACGCGGCGAAGAAGCACAGCCACGCGGCCACCAGAAACCAGAACAACCCACCCGTTACGGCCACCCAGATTTTCAGCGCGCGTGAGGGTATCTCGATCGGTTCGTTCATGGTGGGATTGGATGTGGCAGGAATTATGACCCGCAGCCTTGAGGGTGGTTCGATGGCAGAACATGCTGTTTCCGAGGGATCGGACCTGGCCGCGCACGCGCGCTTCGTGCAGCGCCTGCGCCGCCGCTATGGCGAGCTGCTGCCCCTGCTGCCCGCCGGAGCGCCGGTGCGCGGCAGCATGGCCGAGGCCCTGGCGGCCCTGCGCGCGCGCGGGCACGACACCGGCACCGCCCTGCGCATCCTGCGCCAGCTGGTGCTGGAGCGCCTGGCCACGCTCGACTGCGACGCGCGCGCGCCGCTCTCTGTCGTCACCCGGGCCATGACCGAGCTGGCCGAACTCGCGCTGGACGCCGCCTGCACCGAGGCCTTTGCCGAACTCGACGCCCGCCACGGCGCGCCCCTGCTCGCCGACGGCAGCCGCTCACAGCTGTGGGTGGTGGGCATGGGCAAGCTCGGCGGGCGCGAACTCAACGTCTCCAGCGACATCGACCTGGTCTACGTCTACGAGCAGGACGGCGAGACCCGCGGCGACGCCGACGGCCGCGGCCGCATCACCTGCCACGAGTACTTCGCGCGCGCGGTCAAGAGCATCTACGGGCTGATCGGCGACACCACCGAGCACGGCTTCGTGTTTCGCGTGGACCTGATGCTGCGGCCCAACGGCAACTCAGGGCCGCCGGCGGTGTCGCTGGCCGCGCTGGAGGAGTATTTCCTGGTCCAGGGCCGCGAGTGGGAGCGCTTCGCCTGGCTCAAGAGCCGCGTGGTGGCGCCGCGCGCCTGCCTCGGCCCTGGCGTCGAAACCCTGCCGGTGCAGGGCCTGCGCCAGGTGGTGCTGCCCTTCGTGTTCCGCCGCTACCTGGACTACAACGTGTTCGACGCGCTGCGCAGCCTGCACCGGCAGATCCGCGAACAGGCCGCGCGCCGCTGCGCCGGCAAGCCCGAGCGCGCCAACGACGTCAAGCTCTCGCGCGGCGGCATCCGCGAGATCGAGTTCACCGTGCAACTGCTGCAGGTGGTGCGCGGCGGCCAGTTCCCCGAACTGCGCAGCCGCGCCACGCTCGACGCCCTGCCGCGCGTCGCCCAGGCCGGCCTGATGACGCCCGAGACCGCCGAGGCCATGGCCCGCGCCTACACCTTCCTGCGCCAGGTGGAGCACCGCATCCAGTACCTGGACGACCAACAGACCCACATGCTGCCGACCCAGGATGCCGACCTGGACTGGATCGCCCGCAGCATGGGCTACGAGCACGCCTGCCCCTTCCTGCACGACCTGGACGCGCACCGCGAATTCGTCGCGCAGGAATTCGACACCCTGCTCGGCGGCGCCGGCACCTGCGGCAACGGCAACTGCGGCCGCAAGGCCGAGCCGCCGCCCGACATCGAGGCCCTGCTCGCCGCGCTGCCCGAGCGCCTGCGCCAGCGCGTGGCGCAGTGGCGCGAGCACCCGCGCGTGCAGTCGCTGCGCGACGAGGACCGCGCCCGCCTGGTGCGCCTGCTGCAGCGCACCGCGCGCTGGGTCGCCGAGGGCAGCGTGACGGAAGAGGCCGCCTTGCAGATGGCCAACTGGATCGAGCCGCTGCTGCGGCGCCAGAGCTACCTGGCGCTGCTGCTGGAGCGCCCCGCCATCCACCAGCGCCTGCTGCACCTGCTGGGCGCGGCCAGGTGGCCGGCACGCTACCTGCTGCAGCACCCCGGCGTGATCGACGAGCTGGCGAGCGAGGCGCTGTTTTCCGAGCGCTTCCATCCCGCCGACTTCGAGCGCGATCTGCGACAGCGCCTGGCCGCCGTGCGCACCACCGCCGAGGACGACGACGAAACCCTGCTCAACCTGCTGCGCCGCGCCCACCATGCCGAGGTCTTCCGCACGCTGGCGCGCGACGTCGAGGGCCGGCTCACCGTCGAGCAGGTCGCCGACGACCTGAGCGCGCTGGCCGACACCGTGCTGCGCATCACCGCGCGCTGGTGCTGGGAGCGGCTGCGCGGGCGCCACCGCGAGACCGACGACGCGCTGCAGCGCTTCGCCGTCATCGGCTACGGCAAGCTCGGCGGCAAAGAACTGGGCTACGGCAGCGACCTGGACATCGTCTTCGTCTTCGACGACGAGGACGAGCGCGCCCCCGAGGTCTACGCCAACTTCGTGCGCAAGCTGATCAACTGGCTCACCGTCAAGACCGGCGAGGGCGACCTCTACGAGATCGACACCGCGCTGCGCCCCAACGGCAGCTCCGGCCTGCTGGTGACCAGCTTCGCGGCCTTCGCCAACTACCAGCACAAGCGCGGCAGCAACACCGCCTGGACCTGGGAGCACCAGGCCATGACCCGCGCCCGCTGCGTGCTCGGAAGTGACGCGCTGAAGGCCCGCTTCGAGGAAGTGCGCGAGGCCGTCATCACCGCCGAGCGCGACGCCGCCGCGCTGCGCCGCGAGATCGTCGCCATGCGCGACAAGGTGCGCGCCGCGCACCCGGTCAAGGGCGCTCGCTTCGACGTCAAGCACAGCCCCGGCGGCATGGTGGACGTGGAGTTCGCCGTGCAGTACCTGGTGCTCTCCGAATCCGCCCGGCACCCGGCGCTGCGCGAGAACCGCGGCAACATCACCCTGCTGCACCGCGCCGAGGCGGCCGGCCTGCTGCCCCCGGGCGTGGGCGAGCGCGCCGCCGCCGCATACCGCGAGCTGCGCCGCATGCAGCACCAGGCGCGCCTGGACGAAGCGCCCACGCAGGTGGCGCAGGAAAACGCCCAGGAGCCGCGCGCCGCCGTGCTCGCGCTGTGGCATGCGGTATTCGGGTAGGGCCACCGCTGCGGCGGCGGCCTGCGCCGTGGCCGCACTGCTGGCCGGCTGCGCCAGCGGCCCGCGTGGCGGGCGCGACGGCCCCGAGGCCCAGCCGCCGCCCGGCCTGGAGCGCGTGCCCGACGCCGAGCCCCGCATCGAGCCGATCCGCAGCGGCGGCCCGAACAAGCCCTACAGCCTGGCCGGCCGCAGCTACGTGCCGATCCAGGACGACCGGCCGTTCAGCGAAACCGGCCTGGCTTCCTGGTACGGCCGCAAGTTCCACGGCCAGTCCACCGCCAGCGGCGAGCGCTACGACATGTACGCCATGACCGCCGCCCACCCCACGCTGCCGCTGCCCAGCTACGCGCGCGTGCGCAACCCGGCCAACGGGCGCGAGGTGATCGTGCGGGTGAACGACCGCGGCCCGTTCCACGACGGCCGCGTCATCGACCTGAGCTACACCGCCGCCCTCAAGCTCGACCTGCTGCGCGGCGTGGCGCCGGTGGAGGTCACCCGCATCACGCAGCAGGACATCCGCACCGGCGCCTGGCGGCGCGTCAATGAGGGCACCGCGCTGGCGCTGGCGGCGCCGTCCGGGCCGATGGTGGCCGTACCGCTGGCGGCCGTGCAGCCCGTGGTCCAGCCTGCGCCGGCGCCGGCAGAGCCGCAGCCCGTGGCGCAGGACGCCGAGCCCCTGCGCGCCCAGCCGCTGCCGCCGCTGAAGCCAGCCCCAGCGCCGCAGGCCGCCGGCAGCGGCTTCTGGGTCCAACTGGGCGCCTTCGGCCGGCCCGAAGGCGCGCGGCGGTTGCAGCAGCAGGCCGCGCGGGAACTGCAGGCGCTGGCGCCCCTGCTCACGGTGCGCGACGAGGCCGGCCTGCACCGCCTGCAGGCCGGCCCGTTCGGCTCGCGCGAAGCCGCCGCGCGCGCGGCCGCGCAGATCCGCGCCGGCCTGCAGATCACGCCCGTCATCATCGAAAGACCCTAAGGCCACGCTGAACAAGTCCCTCGCGTGTCGCGCATCCCTGCTGTGGGCGGTCTGCGGCGTTGCAAATCCTCGCCATAGCTGCGGCTATGGCTGCGGTTTGCGCCTTGCATCCCATCCCACACCAGGGCGCGCGCCACCGCGCGGACTTATTCAGCGTTGCCCTGAGTGACATGAATGATGACGCCCCGGATGATGAAACACGCCGTGTGAGAGGTGCGCAGCCTTGCCAGGGCACCCGTGGAACTGGCTTTGCCAGGCCACCGGGTGCGCCCCCTTGAGGGGGAAGCGCCGCAGGCGCTTCGGGGGTGTTCCACATTAAGCCCCCTCCTGCACAGCCCCGTCGCGGCGGCCTTCTATGATGCCGGTCTGCCGATGGCGCGATGCCGCTGTCTGCCGCCGGCCTCTTTTCCAGTCCCCTCCCCCGCATGACGCTGCCCCTACGCACTGCCCCGGCCTTGCTGCTGCCCCTGCTGCTCTCCGCCTGCGCCCTGTCGCGCCCGCCCGCGAGCGTGGCCGCGCCCGCGCCGCTGGCCTGGCACGCGCCGCTGCCGCACGGCGGCACGGTCGAGGGGCTGGAGCGCTGGTGGGAGCGGCTGGACGACCCGCTGCTGGTGGAGCTGATCGCCGCCGCCCAGCAGGCCAGCCCGACGCTGGCGCAGGCGCGCTCGCGCCTGCTGCAGGCGCGCGCCACCGCCGCCACCGCGCGCGCCGCGCAACTGCCCCTGTCTCTTATACACATCT
>NZ_JAELTO010000175.1 GCF_016428875.1 Xylophilus sp. ASV27 | reverse complement strand
TGTGTCAGTTGCTCGTGCCGCTGGCCCCCAGGCTGATCCTGCTGGAGGCCACCGGCGGCTACGAGCAAGACCTGGCACTGGCCTTGGCTGGCACAGGCTTGCGGGTGTCTGTGGTCAACCCACGCCAAGCGCGTGACTTTGCACGCTGCGTGGGCAAGCTGGCCAAGACCGACCGCATCGGCACGCGCTTCAATCCGGTCCTCAAGGCCTTCCATGCCAAGCTGCTGGCCGCAGGCAAAGCCAAGAAGGTCGCGCTGGTCGCCTGCATGCACAAGCTGCTGGTCATCCTGAACGCGATCGCTCGCACCAGATCGCCTTGGCGCGATGACTTCGCTGAGCGTCTTTGAGCTAGTCATTCAAGATGGTTGCTGTCGTTGATTTGCATGCATTCCAGGTCAGCCGATGCGGGCAGAAATGCCGCCATCGACCATGATTTCGGCGGAGGTAACGTACTTGGATTCGTCACTCGCCAGCCACAGCGCCGTGGTGGCCACGTCCCATGCCTCCCCCATGTGGCCCATGGGGCACTGCCGGTCCCGCTTGGCCAGCATTTCCTCCTGCGAGGCCTCCCGGTACTCGTCCGCCAGCGACAGCACGGGCTGTCGGACCATGGGCGTGTTCATCAGGCCCGGCATCAGCACGTTCGAGCGGATGCCCCGCTGGGCGTATTCCAGGGCAACGCTGCGGGAGAAGCCGAGCACCGCGGCCTTCGAGGCGCTGTAGGACACGTAGGCGACGCCGCTGTCGCGCACGCCGGCCACCGAGCCGATGTTGACGATGCTCCCTCGGCCTTTCCGGAGCATGGAGGGGATCGCATGCTTGCAGGTCAAGAACATGGAAGTGAGGTTGATGTCGAAGACCAAGCGCCAGTCCTCCAGGCTCTGCTCGACGACCCCGCCCAGACGAGCGGTGCCGACGTTGTTCACCAGGATGTCAATGTCGCCATAGGTGGCGATGCAGTCCTGGACCAGCGCCTGCACCGCGCCAGCATCGGTCACATCGCATGGGGCGACGCTCATGGCCCCGCCCTCCTGCCGCACGATCGCCTCGGTCTCCCGCGCCGCGTCCATATGGACGTCGCAGCCATAGACCTTGGCCCCCTCGCGAGCGAACAACACGGCCATGGCCTTGCCATTGCCCCAGCCGGGCCCCGACGATCCGCAACCGGTCACCAGGGCCACCTTGCCTTCCAGGCGTTTCACCATGACCACGCCTCTCAGTCCGCGCGCCCGTACAGGGTCACCACGGTGGCGCCGCCCAGGCCCGCGTTGTGCTGCAGGGCCAGGCGCGCGCCCTCCACCTGGCGTGCCTCGGCGCTGCCGCGCAACTGATGGGTCAGCTCGTAGCACTGCGCCAGGCCGGTCGCGCCCAGCGGATGGCCCTTGGACAGCAGCCCGCCCGAGGGGTTGACGACGACCGCACCGCCATAGGTGTTACTGTCCGATTCGACAAAGGCCTGGCCCTCGCCGACGGCGCAGAAACCCAGGCCCTCGTAGCTAAGCAACTCGTTCTGCGCAAAGCAGTCGTGCAGTTCGCACACGTCGATGTCCTGCGGCCCCACACCCGCCGCTTCATAGACCTGGCGGGCGGCCTCGCGCGTCATGTCGAAGCCCACGACGGAAATCGCCGACTTGTCGGCGAACACGCCGGGGCGGTCGGACACCAGCGATTGGGCCAGCACCTGCACGTTGGCGGCCAGCCCCATCTTCTGGGCAAACTTCTTGCTCACGAAAACGGCCGCTGCGGCACCGCAGGTCGGCGGGCAGGCCATCAGGCGGGTCATGGCGCCGGGCACGAGGGGCGAGCTGGCCAGCACTTCTTCCACCGTCACCTCCTTGCGGAAAAGCGCCAGCGGATTACGCGCGGCGTGGCGGCTGGCCTTGGCGCGAATCCTGGCGAAGGTGTCCAGCGGGGTGCCGTACCGCTCCATGTGCTCGCGGCCCGCCGCGCCGAAGTAGCGGATCGCCATGGGCAGCTCGGGGTGGCCGAATATCTCGTCCATGACCCCGTTGAAGTGGTCGAGCGGATCGGGTCGGTCGTCCCAATACGCCCTCAGGGCGCCGGCGGGCATCTGCTCGAAGCCCACCGCCAATGCGCAGTCCGCCGAGCCATTGGCCACGGCCTTGCGTGCCAGGTACAGGGCCGTGGAGCCGGAGGAGCAGTTGTTGTTGACATTGATCACCGGCACCCCGGTCATGCCGACCTCATAGACCGCGCGCTGGCCGCTGGCCGAGTCGCCATAGACGTAGCCCGCATAGACGTCCTGCACGTCGGAGTAGGCAAGGCCCGCGTCCTGCAGCGCCTCGCGGATGGCCTGCGCGGCCATTTCCGGGTACGGCAGGTTGTCGCCGGGTTTCTTGAAAGGGGTCATGCCGACACCGGCAACGAGAACGGGCTCTTGCATTGCGATACCTCCGGGTTGAATCACCAAATGTGCGTCAGGAAACCATGCGCTCCTGCGTGTGCCAATACTTCTTGCGGACTTCCTTCTTCAGGACTTTGCCCACCGCGCTGCGCGGCAGCTGCGCGACGATCTCAACCTCCTTGGGCGCCTTGACGCTGCCCAGGCGGTCCTTGACGAACTGGATGAGAGTCTGCGGCTCCACGGACTGGCCTGCGCGCAGTTCAATGACCGCCCTGACGGCCTCGCCCCACTTGTCATCGGGCACGCCGATGACGGCGCAGTCCTTCACGGCTGGGTGGGCCATTACGGCGGCCTCGACCTCGGACGAGAAAACGTTGAAACCGCCTGTGACGATCATGTCTTTCTTGCGGTCGACGATGAACAGGAAGCCCTGCTCGTCGAAGTAGCCCACGTCACCCGTGCAGTGCCAGCCGTGGCGCTGCACTTCGGCCGTGGCCTCGGGGTTCTTGTAATAGCCCGCGGTCACGATGTCGCCTTGCGCGACGATCTCGCCCACGGCCCCCGGCTGGGTGAGCAGGTTGCCGTCGTCGTCCATGATGGCTACCCGCGTGAAGGGGAAGCGGCGCCCAGCGCTCAGCAGGCGCTGGCGGGGCGCGACCTGCCCGTCGATGAAATGGTCCTCGACCCGGAGCACGGAGATCGCGCCAGGAACTTCCGCCTGGCCATAGATCTGCAGCATTACCGGGCCGAAAATCTCAATGGCTTCCGCTAGCTTGTCAGGCGACATGGGCGCAGCGCCATACATGAGGTAGCGCAGCGCAGAAAAGTCGAAATCGCGGACGTTGGGCTGCGCCAGCAGCGTATAGATGACTGTTGGGGGAAGGAACAGCATGTTGACCCGCTCCTGCTCGATCACCTTGAGCAGGTTCTGCGGATCAATCCCGTCCATCAGGACGACGCGACCACCGCGCGCCATGAAGGGCAGCGACACCAGCCCCGCCGTGTGGGTGATAGGTGCCGCCGCCAGCACGGTCATGCAGTCGGTAATGTGCATGGCCGACATATGGTTGGCCATGGTCGCAGTGAGGTTGCGGTGGCTGAGCATGACACCCTTCGAACGCCCCGTGGTGCCACCGGTACCCATGATCATGGCCAGCCCCTGCGGCTGCAGCGGCGCCGCGTACATCTCGGGCGACTGGCCCTGGATCAGCCGAGCGATCGACAGATCCGGCCCATCGGCTTCTTCCAGGGCTATGTAGTGACGAATGCGGGGGATCTTGCCGCGGATCTCTGCCACTTGGCCGACATAGCGGGCTTGGTAGAAAAGGACGTCGCAGTCCATATCCTGCAGGAACTCGATGTTGGTCTCCACACTGTTGCGCGCATTGACGGGCAGCCAGACACCCCCTCCGCGCAACACCCCCAGCAGCGCTACGAAAGCGGCCCCGGCATTGCCGCTGAGCACTGCACCGTGAAAACCAGGTGCGAGCCCCAAGGCCCGCAGCCCCCGTGCGATCTGGCACGTGAGCGCTCCCGCTTGCGCATAGGTGGCGACCGAGGTATCACGCCCGCAGTCCACGAAACAAGGTGCATCCGGATGGCTGGCAACACCAGCATCGAAATAGTCCAGCAGATTCATTGCTGTGCTTCTCCGTTCAAGTCAAGTCTGGTTCGGTGGAACAGCTATCGCCGACAATTCACATGCCTGCGGCAGCGGCGTTCAGCTGGAGGCCTCTGCATTCGGTGATGCGCTATGCACGCTGTTCAAGCGGTACCATTTCTTTTAAATTGGTACCATTAGACGCGCTCGATTGGTACCAAGTCAATTGATTTGGTACCAATCATCACTAGGAGAAACCCGCATGAAAAAAAAGCTCACAGACGAGGAGTTCTTCGATGCGCTGACCCATCTGCTCCTTACGGAGGGCATCAAAGGCCTGACCGTGGGTGAAATCGCCACACGAATGCACTGCTCGCGGCGGCGCCTCTACGACATTGCGCAGACAAAGGAAGAGATCTTCTGCGCCGTCGTGCAACGCTTTTTCGACAGCGTCCTAGGACAGGGCGAAGCACTGATCCACCGTGAACAGGATTTGACGACGGCACTCGCTACCTACCTGAACGTAGGCGTTCAGGCGGCCAGTCGCATCGGTGTCCAGTTCCTGAAGGACATCGAAGATTCAGCAGTTGCCAGAGGCATCTTCGATCACTACCAGCAGGCCCGCACCCTGAGGCTGTCCCAACTCATCGACGAGGGGGTGCACCAGGGTGTCTTCGCACCCTGCCACGGGCTGGTCGTATCCGAACTCATTCTGGGAGCCGCACTAAGGCTGCGCCGCCCGGCATTCCTCGCCCAAGCCAACCTGACCATCGAGGATGCCTTCCAGGAGTTCTACCGGGTACTGCTGGGTGGGCTCCTGATCGACTCCGCCACTCCCAAAGCGGCCCACAGCGGCACGCGGAAAGGCCGAGGCACCGCGCAGCGCGCTTCCACAAAGAAAGATGTAGATGTTGGTGCTGATGAAGTTGGCACGATGCTGCTGGCCGCCTGGAATCGTGATTAGTTGGCTCCAGCCATGGATCCGCCCGTGATCGAGAACGATTGCCCTTTGAGCAAAAAAGAGCGCCCCACTGGAGCTGGTCTTACTGTGTCATAAAAGATGCGTTGCGCTTGCCCTTCCGCAGCAGGGACACTGGCCGAGACGAGCGATCAGCTGATAGCTCAGTCGATGGCGCAGTGTCGTGATCGAAGTCGGCACGTGGCGTTGCGCGCGCAGGACTGCCTCGGGGGACGTAATCCTCGGGAAGGGCAGGCACCTGGCGTTCGATGAAGTTTTTTTTATCGCCGACAGACTTGTCGGCGACGAGGCGCTCGGCCATGAG
>NZ_JAELTO010000174.1 GCF_016428875.1 Xylophilus sp. ASV27 | reverse complement strand
GCCCGACTGCACTCGACGCTGGCCTACGTCAGCCCGATGCAGTTCGAGCAGGACTGGCTTGCCAATCAACCAAGGCAAGCCACCTCATGAGCTCAGCTATGGGATACGGATTCCAGGGGCAAGGTCAGCCTGCTCAGCCGCGATGGCCTTCAAATGATGGAACTGGACCATCCATGGGCCCCTGGCCTGACCCGCGGCATCCCGCATCGGATGCAGGAAATGCTGCTTGGGCATCCCTTCATGCTGTATCAGCCTCTTCATATCCTTTGCGGCCTTGTTGGCGTTACCGCTGGCTTCCAGTTCTTTCCACTTGGCAGAGATGTCCTCGCAAAAAGCCAAGAGGATCGTGGCAACCTTGCCCTGGTTCGCCAAATCGCAGCGCGGCGTGACGACAACCCATGTGCCTCCGTCGTACTGAACTAGGTCACCAGTATCGAGTCGAGCTTTCAAGGGAGGAACGAAATACGCCTCCTCCGGGTGGGTGGCATCACCGCCAGCATTCAACATGGAGTCGTGCACATGCGCGACGACGTGACGAGCGACAACTTCGGTCAGATCCGCCCCTTGCACTGTTGAACTGGTCCAGTGACTCCAGCGCGGCCAGATCGAACGGAAGAACACCCTGGCCGTCTCCCGGTTGAACGCACTCTTGGCGCCTCTCAGACGCAGGAAGACATCCTTGTTTTCTCCCAGCCAAGTGAAGACCTGCTCCATGCCGTCGGCTTTGTCCATGACCCTGACCTGCGGGCAGTCGTAGCTGGCCGTGTCGGCATCAGCCTGTTGCCCCGTATAGACCACAACGCCAAGAGGCTGGACTTCGAGAATGTGGCGGACCAGATCATTGCCTTGACTGTTGTTGTCGGCGACACCAGGCTCGACCTGCAGCCGGAGATCCACGACAACGGCATCAAGCCGATGCAGATCCAGCTGCCGCTTGGCATCAGTGACGTTCTTGGACGTCGTCATCTGGATGCGGAAGCCCTTGTTCTCTTCATCCGCATTGTGGGCGGCAATCGCGTCCTGCCATTCGGATATCTTCGAATCTTCGTCCTCGACGACGAGGATCTTCAACTCTGGGACTGATGATGTCATTTCTGCGGAGCCCTCTGCATTTCGATGACGAAAGTTGTCTGATCCGCCTCAGCGTCAAAGGCAACATCGCCCTTGCTCGCCCGCATCGCTTCCCTGGCTATGGCGAGCCCGATCCCGGAACCCTCTGTCTTGAGGGAGAAGCCCGGGCTGAACATCCGCGCATGGAACCGTTCGTCGATCAACGGCCCGTTGTTCGAGATCGAAACGCGGACATACCTCTTTGACTGGCTGACGGAGAAGAGCAGCCTTCTCGGCCTTGTCGGACTCGTTCCGAGCCAATGGACGGCGTTGTCAATGATGTTGAGAACTGCAGCCATAAGGTCGGACTCGTAGCCGAGGACTGGCGCGATCTGCTCTGGCAGCTCGTAGACCACTTCGACTGCCGTGTCGCTGATCGCATCGCCAAAGAGCGCCACGCACCGGCTCAGTACCTCCTGGACGTTGAACGCCTTGGGGCGCCCGCGCTTCTTCCCCGAAACGGGATCAAGCGACTTGAACAGCCTGCTCAGATGCCCCGCTGACTGACTGATCGAGCCGGCCTCCTTCCCGAACGAGCCACGGAAGTGTTTTCCGAAGGCACTCTGCTCCTCCAGCCTAGGGGCTCCATCCGCGAGTCTCTTGGAACGTGTGGAGATGTCGGACAGGAATCGTCGGCCATCATGCAGCACCTGCGCCACGACCAGACCGAGTGCTGACCTGGAAGCCAGAGCCTGCTGATAGGTCTCAAGCTCGTCGATCGACGTCTTCAATGCGGCGCTGTCCTGCTTGATCGCGCGCTCGACCTTGTCCCGGTACTTGGGCGGCAGACTCGCAACCACTCTGCTCGTAGCACGCAGACTGGCGTTGCTCCTGACCTCATCGGTGTCAACGCGGGACTTCCTGCTGAGGCCCGCACTCTGCCGGAAGTCCTGTCGCATCGATTCGACATGCGCAAGCACATCGGCTATCAGTCGCTTGAGCCGGACGAATGAGCCATTGTGCTCAAGACCTTCCCGGCTGCTGCGTTCGACAAGGCTCGATGCCTTCTCATCAGGGATCTCGACGATTCCCCACACCTGGTTCAAGCCCAGCTTCCTTGAAGGGTTCTGGACCCGCATGCGCTCCAGTTCAAGCCAGTCGGTTTCCGCGTCGCCATAGGGACGGATGCGGAACCCTCCCCGGTAGATGCCTATCCCGATGCTCTCGTCAAGCACTCGTCTCGCATCAAGGCGGCCGATGGAACCCAGGCCCAGTTTCTCGAAAAGCTCCACGATCGCGTCGCCTTCGCGATCGTAGATGTTCAGCCTCAGACCGACCTTGCCACAGGGCGCCTCTTCTGGAGTCAGCTCCGATGCTGGAATCTCGATCGGCTGGGGCTTGGCATCTCCACGCTGGTTGACGAAAGTGCCCTTGAAACGACCTTTCGCGTCGAAGGTGCCCTTGACCATGTAGTGGAAGACACGATCAATGCTGAGGGGCCGGATCTCCGTAGAGTCCCGTGAACCGGAATCCTCACTCTCGATCAGGTCGAGTGCGCCAGAAACCAGCGGCGGACCATCGAAACCGTGCACGTCCTGCTTGAAGCCCGACAGATCGAGGTATATCCGGAAGTCCCCTTCCTTGGTCGCGATGGGCGACACCATGCGACGCAACTCGCGCACCAGGGCTTCCAGTTGCTTCCTCGTCCAATGATCCCGCAGCGCCCTGATCTGCAGTTCCACCCCGGGGACCTCTCCGCGCCCACCAGGTCTGGAGGCCAAGTCAATCTCTACCTCGTCAAGGTACTTGGATTGCTCGAAGCGGCCCCAATCGATGTCGATCTCACTGACTTCAAGCCGGCGCCCGGACGTCTTGTGTGCTGTCCGGAGGTGGAGCAACCGCCCGAGTCTGGCTGTCGCGAAACGGCCGACACCCTTGGCGCCAAGCATGGTGCGACCGCCGGGGCTGAGACGTCGTTCCACCTTGTCGCTGGTCGCAGGTTCGAACCACTTGTCGACAAGGTCCGCAGCCGACATGCCGTGGCCGGCGTCCGTCACCGTGATAAGCCCGGCATCTCCCTCCCAGCGCCCGTCCTCGGGCGGAACGATCACGATGTGCACGGAGGGCGAGTCAGCATCAAAGGCGTTCTTGACCAGTTCGATGAGTGCCGCCTCGGGGCCGCTGATGAGCTGGTCCCCAATAGTCCGGACTATCCTTGCCCGAGGCCTCAACCGCGGCATAAACTCTCCTGCTTCGTTGTTTTGATACCATTTTCTCAGGCATCGGTAACGATATTTTGCAGGATGGCCTGGTCACCGTTCCACCGACCTGGTAGCCTGGCCCCAGGGCAACAGGATGGAAGACCTCTGTGATGGCGATGAAAACCTTTGTAGACCTATTCTGCGGTGGAGGGCTCGGGGCACGTGGAGCGGTGACGGTCGGCCTGCAACCGCTGGTCGCCGTTGACCTCTGGGACATCGCCTGCAAGACCTACAAGGCCAACTTTCCTTCAGCCACGGTCCTGAACCAGCGGATCGAGGAGATCGATCCGCTGGCCCACGCAAGGCCGGGCACCGTTGACCTGCTGCTGGCCTCACCCGAGTGCACGAACCACTCGGTGGCCAAGGGAGCTGCACCGCGAGACGAGAAGAGCCGCGAGACCGCGATGTACACCGTCCAGTGGATTGCCGCGCTGCAGCCACGCTGGTTCGTGATCGAAAACGTGAAGGAAATGAAGACCTGGGGGAGATACCAGGAGCTGATCGACATGCTCAAGGCTCTGGGCTACCAGATGCGCGAAGAAGTCATCAACGCCGCTGGCTTCGGAGCGCCACAGGCCCGTGTCCGGCTGTTCCTGATCGGAGGGTTGAACATGCCCCCTCCGCCGATCCGCCCTGCCCCGGACACTCCCAGGAAGACGGTCAGGGACATCCTCGATCCGGAAGGCACTTGGCCGGAGACTCCGCTCTTTGTCGAAGGCCGCGCCGAGAACACCGCCGCCAGAGCCCGGCATGCGATCAAGACCCTGGGAGCCAATGCGGAGTTCCTGCTCGTGTACTACGGTTCTGGTGGGGAGAAGAGCTGGCAGACCCTCGATCAGCCCCTCCGGACCGTGACAACGATCGACCGGTTCGCTCTTGTCCGCAAGAGCAGCAACAGGTATGTGATGCGCATGCTGCAACCAACCGAGCTTGCCCGGGCAATGTCCCTGCCGGACCACCACCAGTTCCCTGTCGGAAGCCGCCGGGAGAAGGTGAAGCTGTGCGGCAATGGCGTATGCGCCTCGGTCGTCGAGAACATCGTCAGGTGCCTTCAGGAAGCCACGGAAAGGCATTCAGCCGGTGCTACGGGCCTTCATGCGCTTCCGGAAACGGGAGTCCGAAGATCGCAGACAGTCTGAGTGACAGAGCCACCGGATCACGCGTCTCGCATTCCCATATCTCCACTACCCGCCAGCCGGCTCGCTCCAGGTCATCCCTCTTCCCGGCGTCACGGGAGACGTTCGCTGCGAACTTCTTCTGCCAGAACTCCTCCCTCGTCTTCGGCGTTGCCGCCAAGCCGCAATCATGGCGGTGCCAGAAACAGCCATGCACAAAGATCACGGTCTTGTGGTGCGGGAACACGAGATCCGGCCGCCCGGGAAGTTCGCGCACGTGAAGCCTGAACCGCAGGCCAAGGCGGTGAGCAGCAGAACGCACCGACCGTTCGGGGCCTGTGTCCTTGCCCCGGATGCCTCGCATCATCCGGCTCCTGACCTCGGGAGTCACGATATCCATACGGCCTCCGTGTCGCTCTGACACGCAAAAGTACGCCGTACAGAATCACGCCCCCAGCAAAGCACCCCGAGCGGGCCGGGTTTCCATGGCGGGGTGCCTCCTCTACGGCAATCATCTCCGTCCGTAGACTGCATGCATGAAAAGACAGCATATTTCGGACGCGGAACAGGCATTGTTCACCAGCTTGCGTGATCTGCAGGATCATGCAGCCTTCATGAGTGCGCCTGCAAACGGCCTGATGGCCGAAAAACAGGCCCACAAGGGCCCAAAGGCCGCGGCACGGCTGGACTTGTTTGCAAATTGGCTCTGTCAGGCCGCCTCAGCACATCTCAAAGCGCATTGCGCAGACCTTCCGTAGCTAGCTACGACTCGCTCAGACATCAATATCGAACGAGTTTGACCTTGCCCCTGGAATCCGTATCCCATAGCTGAGCTCATGAGGTGGCTTGCCTTGGTTGATTGGCAAGCCAGTCCTGCTCGAACTGCATCGGGCTGACGTAGGCCAGCGTCGAGTGCAGTCG
>NZ_JAELTO010000173.1 GCF_016428875.1 Xylophilus sp. ASV27 | reverse complement strand
CCCCCCCCCCCCCCCCCCCCCCCCCCCCCCCCCCCCCCCCCCCCCCCCCCCCTTTTCAAGCAGAAGACGGCATACGCGATTTCCTGTACGGTCTCGTGGGCTCGGAGATGTGTATAAGAGACAGGGCCGGCCTGCCGCGGCCGCGGCCCGGGCCGCCGTTCCTTCTGCCAAAACCATGTTGACCTTCCAGCAAATCATCCTCAAGTTGCAGTCCTACTGGGCCGACCAGGGCTGCGCGCTTCTGCAGCCCTACGACATGGAAGTGGGGGCCGGTACCTCGCACACCGCCACCTTCCTGCGCGCTATCGGCCCCGAGCCCTGGAAGGCCGCCTACGTGCAGCCCAGCCGCCGTCCCAAGGACGGCCGCTACGGCGAGAACCCGAACCGCCTGCAGCACTACTACCAGTACCAGGTGGTCCTCAAGCCCGCGCCCTCCAACATCCTGGAGCTGTACCTGGGCTCGCTCGAAGCGCTGGGCTTCGACCTGAAGAAGAACGACATCCGCTTCGTCGAGGACGACTGGGAAAACCCAACGCTCGGCGCCTGGGGCCTGGGCTGGGAAGTCTGGCTCAACGGCATGGAAGTCACGCAGTTCACCTACTTCCAGCAGGTCGGCGGCATCGACTGCAAGCCGATCACGGGCGAGATCACCTACGGCCTGGAGCGCCTGGCCATGTACCTGCAGGGCGTGGACAACGTCTACAACCTGACCTGGACAGAGGGCCTGAGCTACGGCGACGTCTACAAGCAGAACGAGGTCGAACAGTCGACCTACAACTTCGAGCACAGCGATGCCGAGTTCCTGTTCACCGCCTTCAACGCGCACGAGAAGCAGGCCAGGCACCTGATGACCGAGCAGCTCGCGCTGCCGGCCTATGAGCAGGTGCTCAAGGCCGCGCACAGCTTCAACCTGCTGGACGCGCGCGGCGCGATCAGCGTGACCGAACGCGCGGCCTACATCGGCCGCATCCGCAACCTCGCACGCGCCGTGGCGCAGAGCTACTACGACAGCCGCGAGCGCCTGGGCTTCCCGATGGCGCCGCGCGAGTGGGTGGCGCAGATCCAGAAGAAGGCAGCGTGAGGGATATGACGACGATGACGACGAACAAGAACCTGCTGGTCGAGCTTTTCGTGGAAGAGCTGCCGCCCAAGGCGCTGAAGAGGCTGGGCGAGGCCTTCGCCGCCGTGCTGGTGGAGCAGCTCAAGGCCCAGGGCCTGGCCGCCGCGGCCTCGCGCGCCACCGCCTTCGCCTCGCCGCGCCGGCTGGCGGTGCATGTCACCGAGGTGGCCGGGCGCGCCGCCGACCGCGCGCAGTCGCAAAAGCTCATGCCGGTGGCGGTGGGCCTGGACGCGGCCGGCCAGGCCACGCCCGCGCTGCTGAAGAAGCTCGCCGCGCTGGGCGCCGATGCCTCCGCCGTGGCCGGCCTGAGGCGCCAGCAGGACGGCAAGGCCGAAGCCCTGTTCCACGACAGCACCGTGCCCGGCGCCACGCTGGCCGACGGCCTGCAGAAGGCGCTGGCCGAGGCCATTGCCAGGCTGCCGATTCCCAAGGTCATGGGCTACCAGCTCGAATCCGGCTGCGAGCTGCCCGGCTGGAGCACGGTGAGCTTCGTGCGCCCGGCCCACGGCCTGGTGGCGCTGCATGGCAGCGAGGTGCTGCTGTCGGTCACCGCGCTGGGCCTGAAGGCGGGCAATGCCACGCACGGCCACCGCTTCGAGGCCAAGGCCGACCCGGTGGTGCTGCGCGATGCCGACAGCTATGCCCGGCAACTGCGCGAGGAAGGCGCGGTGATCGCCGGCTTCGAGGAGCGCAAGGCCGAGATCGCGCGCCAGTTGCGTGCCGCTGCCGAGCGCATCGGCGGCGGCGTGGCGCCGATCGAGGACGACGCGCTGCTCGACGAGGTCACGGCCCTGGTCGAGCGCCCTAACGTGCTGGTCTGCCAGTTCGAGAAGGAATTCCTCGAGGTGCCGCAGGAATGCCTGATCCTCACCATGAAGGCCAACCAGAAGTACTTCCCGCTGCTGGACGCGGCGGGCCGGCTCACGCACCAGTTCCTGGTGGTCAGCAACATCACGCCGGACGACCCGAGCGCGGTGATCGGCGGCAACGAGCGCGTGGTGCGCCCGCGCCTGGCCGACGCCAAGTTCTTCTTCGACCAGGACCGCAGGAAGACGCTGGCCTCGCGCGTCGAATCGCTGGGCAAGGTGGTCTACCACAACAAGCTCGGCACGCAGGGCGAGCGGGTGGAGCGGGTGCGCGCCATCGCCCAGGCCATCGCGCGGCAGTGGGGCGGCGCCGAGCTGGCGGCGCAGGCCGACCAGGCCGCGCTGCTGGCCAAGACCGATCTGGTGACCGACATGGTGGGCGAATTCCCCGAGCTGCAAGGCACCATGGGCCGCTACTACGCGCTCAATGACGGCCTGCCGCAGGCCGTGGCCGACGCCATCGAGGACCACTACAGGCCGCGCTTCGCCGGCGACGCGCTGCCGCGCAACGAGGTGGGCGTGGTGGTGGCCCTGGCCGACAAGCTCGAAACGCTGGTCGGCATGTTCGGCATCGGCAACCAGCCCACCGGCGACCGCGATCCGTTCGCGCTGCGGCGGCACGCGCTGGGCGTGGTGCGCATGCTGGCCGAAAAGAACCTGCCGCTGGACCTCGATGCCCTGCTGCGCGCGGCCGTGCCGGCCTTCGGCGACAAGGTGCAGGACCCGTCCGTGGCGCTGCGCGACTTCATCTACGAGCGCCTGGCCGGCAGCCTGCGCGAGCAGGGCTACAGCGCGCAGGAGGTGGACGCCGTGCTGGCCCTGCGCCCGCAGCGCCTGGGCGACGTGCCCAAGCGCCTGGCGGCGGTGCGCGCCTTTGCCGCACTGCCCGAAGCCGCCGCCCTGGCCGCGGCCAACAAGCGCGTCTCCAACATCCTGAAGAAGGCCGATGCGGTGGATGCCCACGTGAGCGAGGTGCTGCTGCAGGAGCCGGCCGAGAAGGATCTGTACGCCGCGCTGCAGCGCATCGCGCCGCAGGCCGACGCGCAGTTCGCCGCCGGCGACTACGCCGCCGCGCTGCAGACCCTGGCCGCGCTGCGCGCGCCGGTCGATGCCTTCTTCGACGGCGTCATGGTCAATGCCGAGCAGACCGACCTGCGCCTGAACCGCCAGGGGCTGCTGCAGGTGCTGCACAACGCCATGAACCGCGTGGCCGACCTGTCGCGCCTCGCGACCTGACCCGCGCCATCGCAGCCCCGGAGCGCCCATGAAACTCGTCATCCTCGACCGCGACGGCACCATCAACCGCAGCCGGGGCGACTACGTCACCAACGCCGACGAGTGGGAGCCGCTGCCCGGCGCGCTGGAGGCGATCGCCCAGCTCAACCACGCGGGCTTCCACGTGGTGGTGGTGTCCAACCAGTCGGGGCTGGGGCGCGGGCTGTTCGACGTGGATGCGCTCAACGCCATGCACGCCAAGCTGCACAAGCAACTGGCCGCCGCCGGGGGCCGGGTGGACGCGATCTTCTACTGCCCGCACGCCCCGGAGGAGGCCTGCACCTGCCGCATGCCGCAGCCCGGCCTGCTGCTGCAGATCGCCGAGCGCTACGGCATCGAGCTGCAGGGCGTGCCCATGGCCGGCGACCGCGTGCGCGACCTGCAGGCCGCCGTGGCCGCGGGCTGCGAGCCGCACCTGGTGCTCTCCGGTGCGCACCAGGATTCGCTCGGCAGCGACGGCCAGCCGCTGCCGCCGGAGCTGCCCGAGGGCACCCGGGTGCATCCCGACCTGGGGACCTTCGCCGCCTTCGTGGTCGAGCGCGACGCCGTCGAGCCCCTGCGCGTGGCGATCTGATTGCTATGAAATATATAGCTATAAGCCAAGATACCACCTGGGCTCCAGGCCAAAATAACCCCTAAATCCACCCATGCCCCTGCTCCGTTCCGTCCTGCATGCGCTCTGGATGCTCGTCACCGTCATCCCCTGGGCCATCATCATGCTGGTCGCCTCGATCTGGCGCCGTGGCCCGCCGCTCTACTGGATGGCCGCGCGCTGGCTGGGCTGGGCCGTGGCGGGCGCGCGCGTGCTGCTGGGCATCCAGGTGCGGGTGCAGGGCATGGAGCACCTGCCCACGGGCGCGACCAGCGCCGCCGTGCTGCTGGTCAAGCACCAGTCCACCTTCGAGACCTTCCTGATGCCCACGCTGATGCCGCATCCGCTGGCCTACGTGTTCAAGAAGGAACTGCTGCAGGTGCCCTTCTTCGGCTGGGCCATGGGCCGGCTCGACATGGTGCACATCGACCGCCGCGACGGCGCGCGCGCCTTCGCCAAGGTGGTGGCCCAGGGCCGCAAGCTGCTGGCGCAGGGCGTGTGGGTGATCATGTTCCCCGAGGGCACGCGCGTTCCGCGCGGCCAGAAGGGCACCTACAAGTCCGGCGGCACCCGCCTGGCGATCCAGACCGGCGCCCCGGTGGTGCCGGTGGCCGTGACCTCGGCCAAGTGCTGGCCGCGCAAGGCCTTCATCAAGGTTCCGGGCGTGGTCGACGTGTCCATCGGCCCGGCGATCCCGAGCGTCGGCCGCCAGGCCGACGAATTGATGCAAGAGGTCGAAGCCTGGATCGAAGCCGAAATGCGCCGGCTCGACCCCGAGGCCTACCGGTAATCCGCGATGCGGGACCTGGTCCAGCTGGCGCTCGATTTCTTCGGCGCGATGCTGCCCGCGGAGGACGCGGGCGCCATGCCGCCGGCGCCGCCGCGGCGCACGCCCGCCGGCCTGCCGCGCCCCCGCATTTCCAAGGCAAAAGTGCCTGAAGCCCAGGAAGGACGTGGGCCTTCTGCTCTTCTTTCAGGAGCGGACGACGGCCTGCCCCAGCATCCGCTGGCCAACCGCGAGGCGATGCTGGAGGGCCGCCGCGTGGCCTATGAGTTCCGCCGTGGCAAGCGCCGCACCATCGGCTTCTCGGTGGCGCCCGAAGGCCTGGTGGTACGCGCCCCGGGCTGGGTGCCGATGTACGAGATCGACGCCGCGCTGCTGGAGAAGGCCGGATGGATCCTGCGCAAGCTGGCCGAAGCCGGCGCGCGGCGCCAGCAGCATCGGCGCATCGACTGGGGCGAAGGCGCGCAGTTCCCGCTGCTGGGCGAAACCGCCACGGTCGCGCTGGGCCGTCCGGCCGGCGGCGTGTCCAAGGCGCAGTTGCTGCGCGCGCAGGGCGCGGCCCCGGTGCTGCGCCTGCCGCTGCCGGCCGACGCCGCGCCCGAGGCCATCGCTGTCTCTTATACACATCTAAAAGAGGGGGGGGGGGGGGGGGGGGGGGGGGGGGGGGGGGGGGGGGGGGGGGGGGG
>NZ_JAELTO010000172.1 GCF_016428875.1 Xylophilus sp. ASV27 | reverse complement strand
GCGGCTGATGGTGGTCGTGATGGCGTGGTTGATCACGCGCTCGGTGTCCATCTTGCGCTGGCGGCGGAAGGTCTCGCGCACGCGGTCGAAGATGACCACCGACTCGTTCACCGAGTAGCCCAGCACCGCGAGCACCGCCGCGAGCACCGCCAGCGAGAATTCCCACTGGAAGAAGGCGAAGAAGCCCAGGATGATGACCACGTCGTGCAGGTTGGCCAGCACGGTGGCGACGGCGAACTTCCACTCGAAGCGGAAGGCCAGGTAGACCACGATGCCGATCACCACCATGGCCAGCGCCTTCAGGCCGTCGGTGGCGAGTTCCTGGCCGACCTGCGGGCCGACGAATTCGACCCGGCGCAGCGTGGCCTCGTTGCCGGCGGTGGCGGTCTTGAGCGCGGCGAGCACCGTGTCGCTCTGCTGCGCGGAGGACACGCCCTTGCGCGCCGGCAGCCGGATGATGACGTCGCGCGCGGTGCCGAAGTTCTGCACCTGCACGTCTTCGTAGCCGAGCCCGGCGACGGCCTTGCGCACGCTCTCCAGGTCGGCCGGCTGGGTGTAGGCCACCTCCATCACCGTGCCGCCGGTGAATTCCACCGACAGGTGCAGCCCGCGGTGGAACAGGAAGAACACGGCGGCCGCGAAGGTCAGGAAGGAGATCGCGTTGAGCCACAGCGCGTGGCGCATGAACGGGATGTCGCGGCGGATGCGGAAGAATTCCATGTGCGTTTTCCTTACTTAGCCGCCACCGCGGTGGAATCGGCGCCGGGGCGCCACACGGTGCCGATGGCGACCGACTTGAGCTTCTTCTTGCGGCCATACCAGAGGTTGACCAGGCCACGCGAGAAGAACACGGCCGAGAACATCGAGGTCAGGATGCCCAGGCAGTGCACCACGGCAAAGCCGCGCACCGGGCCCGAGCCGAAGGCCAGCAGCGCCAGGCCGGCGATCAGGGTGGTGACGTTGGAGTCCAGGATGGTGCCCCAGGCGCGCTCGTAGCCGGCGTGGATCGCCGCCTGCGGCGACACGCCGTTGCGCAGCTCCTCGCGTATGCGCTCGTTGATCAGCACGTTGGAGTCGATCGCCACGCCCAGCGCCAGCGCCATGGCGGCGATGCCGGGCAGCGTCAGCGTGGCCTGCAGCATGGACAGCAGCGCCACCAGCAGCAGCACGTTGACCAGCAGCGCGACGCTGGAGATGACGCCGAACAGCGCGTAGTACACGCACATGAAGACGCAGATCGCCACCATGCCCCAGGTCACGCTGTGGAAGCCGCGGGCGATGTTGTCGGCGCCCAGGCTCGGGCCGATGGTGCGCTCCTCGATGATCTCCATGGGCGCGGCGAGCGAGCCGGCGCGCAGCAGCAGCGCGGTGTCGTTGGCCTCGACCGAGGTCATGCGGCCGGAGATCTGCACCCGGCCGCCGGAGATTTCCGAGCGGATCACCGGGGCGGTGACGACCTCGCCCTTGCCCTTCTCGAACAGCACGATGGCCATGCGCTTGCCCACGTTCTCGCGCGTGATGTCGCGGAAGATGCGCGAACCCTTGGCGTCGAGCGTGAGGTTGACGGTGGGCTCCTGCGTCTGGCTGTCGAAGCCGGGCTGGGCGTCGGTCAGGTTCTCGCCGGTCAGCACCACCTGTTTCTTCACCACCAGCGGGGAGCCGCTGCGCTCCAGGTACCTCTCGGAGCCGAAGGGCACCGGGCCGGCGTTGCGCTCGGCCGCGCGCGCGTCCGAGCTTTCGTCGACCATGCGCACCTCCAGCGTGGCGGTGCGGCCCAGGATGTCCTTGGCCTTGGCCGTGTCCTGCACGCCGGGCAGCTGCACCACGATGCGGTCCAGGCCCTGCTGCTGGATCACCGGCTCGGACACGCCCAGTTCGTTGATCCGGTTGTGCAGCGTGGTGATGTTCTGCTTGAGCGCCTGGTCCTGCACCTTGCGCACCGCATCGGGCTTGATCGAGGCGGACAGGCGCGTGTCGGCGCCCTCGCCGGCCTCGGTCACGGCCAGGTCGGGGAACTGGTCGGCGATCAGCCTCTTGACGGCGGCGGCGCTCTCGGCGTCGCGCACGCGCACCAGCACGGTCTGGCCGCTGCGCTCGATGCCGCCGTAGCGGATGCTCTTGTCGCGCAGCAGCACGCGCAGGTCGCCGGCATAGGACTCGGCCTTCTTGTCGAGCGCGGCCTGCATGTCCACCTGCAGCATGAAGTGCACGCCGCCGCGCAGGTCCAGCCCCAGGAACATGGGCGCCGCGCCGAGCTTGGCGAGCCAGGCCGGGGTGCGCGACTGCAGGTTCAGCGCGACGATGTAGGACGGGTCGGCGGCGTCAGGCACCAGGGCGCGCTGCAGCGCGTCGCGCGCGCGCAGCTGGTCGTCCAGGCTGTCGAAGCGGGCGCGCACCGAGCCGCCGTCCAGGCCGATCAGATCGGGCGCGAGGTTGGCGGCCTTGAGCGTGTCCTGCACGCGTTCGAGCGTGGCCGCGTCCACCTTGATGATGGACTTGGCGGAGGACACCTGCACCGCAGGCGCCTCGCCGAAGAAGTTGGGCAGGGTGTAGAGGGCCCCTATGAGCAGCACGATCACCAGGATCGTGTACTTCCAGACCGGGTAACGGTTCATGATCGCGCTTCTCTGTAAGGCGGGCGGTTCCGCCTCGGATTCGACTCGGTTCCGGCAGGCGCGGCACGGGCGGCCGCGCGGGAACGCTTACTTGACGGTGCCCTTGGGCAGTACTTGGGCGATGGCGCTGCGCTGCAGCTGCACCTCGACGTTGGGAGCGATCTCGACGCCGATCGTTCCCTCGCCCAGGCGGGTGACCTTGCCGACGATGCCGCCGGAGGTGGCGATCTCGTCGCCCTTGGCGATGGCGTCGATCATGGCGCGGTGCTCCTTCTGGCGCTTCATCTGGGGGCGGATCATGATGAAGTACAGCACCACGAACATCAGCACCAGCGGCAGCATGCCGGTGAGCGAGGACATGAGGCCGCCGCCGCCGGCTGTGGCAGCGGGCGCGGTCTGGGCGAATGCGGAAGAAATGAACAAGGCGGGGCTCCACGACGCATGCGTCGAACGGGAAGAAAAAAGGCGGCCGACCGGGCCAGCCAAGGCGTCCGGGTCGCGGACAACAGGCAATTGTATGCGGCGCCCCCGCGCAAAACGGCCAGGGTATCCCGCAGCCGCGCGGGTCTTTGGCGGCCGATTTGCTATCTTATTAATAGCTAACAGCCCAGAATTTACCTGGGCTTGAGGCCTATTTCATGCCGAATCGCAGGTTCAGGCCGCGGCGCGCTCCCCGCCGGGGTGCTGCCAGCGCTGCAGCAGCGCCGCCCACTGCTGGCGGGCGGCCGCCAGGTTGCGCTCCTTGACGTGGCCGTAGCCCTTGATCTGCTCGGGAATGCGGGCGATCTCCAGCGCCAGCGCATGGTTCTCCGCGCTGAGGCCGGCGAGCAGTTGCTCGACGCTGGCGCGGTATTCGCCGATCAAGGCGCGCTCGGTGCGGCGCTCCTCGGTGCGGCCGAAGGGGTCGAGCGCCGTGCCGCGCAGGCCCTTGAGCCGGGCCAGCACGCGCAAGGCGGTGAGCATCCAGGGGCCGAAGCGCTGCTTCTGCAGCTCGCCCTTGTCGTTCTTCCTGGCGAGGGCCGGGGGCGCGAGGTGGTAGTGCAGCTTGAAGTCGCCCTCGAACATGCCGTTGACGCGTTCGAGGAAGCTCCTGTCGGTGTGCAGCCGCGCCACCTCGTACTCGTCCTTGTAGGCCATGAGCTTGAACAGGTAGCGCGCGACCGTCTCCGACAGCGTGGTCTTGCCCAGCGGCGCTTCGGCCTGCTTGACGCGCTCGATGAAGCCGCGGTACTGCTCGGCATAGGCCTGGTTCTGGTAGGCGGCCAGGAACTGCGCCCGCCGCGCGACCAGGCCTTCGAGGGTTTCGCGCGGCTTGAAGCTGATGACCTGCGCCGCGGCGAACAGTTTCTGCACCGCCGGCCAGTCGTGCGCGGCATGGCGGCCCCAGGCGAAGGCGGTCTTGTTCTGCTCGACGGCGACGCCGTTGAGCTCGATGGCGCGCAGCAGCGAGTCCAGCGCCAGCGGCACCCAGCCGCGCTGCCAGGCGTAGCCCAGGATCATCGGGTTGGCGTACAGGCTGTCGCCCATCAGGCGCGTGGCGGCGGCGTCGGCGTCGAACACGCCCAGGCCGCCTGCTCCGACGGCGCGCGCGATCTCCGCGATGCAGGCCTCGGCCGGGTTCTGCCAGTTGCCGTTGCGCACGAAGGCGGCGGTCGGCGCGCTGTGGCTGTTGAGGGCGACGTGGGTGCGGCCCTCGCGCATGCGCAGCGTGGTCTCCTTGTTCACGGCCACCAGCGGGTCGCAGGCCAGGATCAGGTCGGCCGCGGCCATGCCCACGCGGGTGGTGCGGATGTCGTCCTGGCGCTCGGCGATCAGCACGTGGCTCCAGGTGGCGCCGCCCTTCTGCGCCAGCCCGGCCGCGTCCTGGGTGACGATGCCCTTGCCCTCCAGGTGCGCGGCCATGCCCAGCAGCTGGCCGATGGTGATGACGCCGGTGCCGCCCACGCCCGCGACGACGATGCCCCAGACGCCCGCGGCCGAGGGCAGCGCCGGCTCGGGCAGCGCGCCCAGCGCGGCGGGCGAGGGCGCGCTTTCCTTCTTCGGCTTGCGCAGGCCGCCGCCCTCGACCGTGACGAAGCTCGGGCAGAAGCCCTTGAGGCAGCTCATGTCCTTGTTGCAGGTGCTCTGGTTGATGCTGCGCTTGCGGCCGAACTCGGTCTCCAGCGGCTCGACCGACAGGCAGTTGCTCTGCACGCTGCAGTCGCCGCAGCCCTCGCAGACCAGCTCGTTGATGACCACGCGCCGGGCCGGGTCGACCGCGGTGCCGCGCTTGCGGCGGCGGCGCTTCTCGGTGGCGCAGGTCTGGTCGTAGATGATGGCCGTGGTGCCGGGGATCGAGCGGAACTCGCGCTGGATGCGGTCGAGCTCGTCGCGGTGGTGCACCGTCACGCCCTCGGCCAGCGGCGCGCCGCGGTACTTCTCGGGCTCGTCGGTGACGATGACCAGCCGGGCCGCGCCCTCGGACAGCACGCTGCGCATGATCTGCAGTACCGAATGGCCCTCGGGCCGCTCGCCGACCTGCTGGCCGCCGGTCATGGCCACCGCGTCGTTGTAGAGGATCTTGTAGGTGATGTTCACGCCCGCGGCGATCGACTGGCGGATCGCCAGCAGCCCGCTGTGGAAGTAGGTGCCGTCGCCCAGGTTGGCGAACAGGTGCTGGTCGGTGGTGAAGGGCTGCTGGCCGACCCAGGGCACGCCCTCGCCGCCCATCTGCGTGAAGCCGATGGTGCTGCGGTCCATCCAGGTCGCCATGTAGTGGCAGCCGATGCCGCCCATGGCGCGCGAGCCCTCGGGCACCACGGTGCTGGTGTTGTGCGGGCACCCCGAGCAGTACCAGGGCTGCCGCTCGGCGCCCGGCACGCCGCCGGCGTCGAGCACCTGCATGGCGCGTTCCTTGGCGTCGAGCAGCGCGAGCTGCGCCTCGACCCGCGCCACCATGTCGGCGCCGGCGGCCTGC
>NZ_JAELTO010000171.1 GCF_016428875.1 Xylophilus sp. ASV27 | reverse complement strand
CCCCCCCCCCCCCCCCCCCCCCCCCCCCCCCCCCCCCCCCCCCCCCCCCCCCCCCCCCCCCCCCACACCCCCCCCCGGTTCTCTTCGTCGGCAGCGTCAGATGTGTATAAGAGACAGGCCGCCCACCGCGCGCGCGGCCGTGGCGCCGGTGCCGGCACCGGCCCGGCCCGCTGCCGCCCCGGGCGTGCAGTTGGGCGCGTGGAAGGCGCTCTATCCGCTGCCCGAGGACGCGGCCCTGCCCACCTGGCTGGTGCTGAGCGAGAGCCCCGGCGGCGAGCTGCTGGCCGGCGATGCCGGCCGGCTGCTGGACAACATGCTGCGCGCGGCGCAGTTGCACCGGCGGGCGCGTGTCTTCGGCGCGGCCGTGGCGCGCGATGCGGGCGCGCTGCCCGAGGGCGCCGCACTGGCCGAGGGCCTGCAGCAGGCCGTCGCGGCGCACCGGCCGGCGCTGGTGCTGGCCATGGGCCGGCTGGCCGCGCAGTCGCTGCTGCAGTCCAGCGAGCCGCTGGGCCGCCTGCGCGGGCAGGTGCATGACTGGCGGGGCGTGCCGGTGCTGGTCAGCTACGACGCGGCCTACCTGCTGCGCGCGCAGGCCGACAAGGCGCGCGCCTGGGCCGATCTGTGCCAGGGGCTGGCGCTCGCGGCGGCCAGGGCCGCTTCGTAGAATCGCCGCCCATGACTTTCATCGACAAGCTGCGCGCCGCCGAGCGCCGGCACGGCTCGCTGCTGTGCATCGGGCTGGACCCCGAACCCACCCGCTTCCCCGGCGCCTGGCGGGGCGACGCTTCCAAGATATACGACTTCTGCGCCGCCATCGCCGAGGCCACGGCCGACCTGGCGATCGCCTTCAAGCCGCAGATCGCCTACTTCGCCGCGCACCGCGCGGAAGATCAGTTGGAGCGCCTGATCGCCACGCTGCACAGGCTGGCGCCCGAGGTGCCGGTGATCCTCGACGCCAAGCGCGGCGACATCGGCTCCACCGCCGAGCAGTACGCCAAAGAGGCCTTCGAGCGCTACGACGCGGACGCGGTCACGCTCTCGCCCTTCATGGGCTTCGATTCGGTCGAGCCCTACCTGCGCTACCCGGGCAAGGGCGCCTTCCTGCTGTGCCGCACCTCCAACCCGGGCGGCGACGACCTGCAGGCCCAGCGCCTGGCCGGCCTGCCCGGCGAGCCGCTGCTGTACGAGCACGTGGCGCGTCTGGTGCAGGGGCCGTGGAACCGCAACGGGCAGCTCGGCCTGGTGGTGGGCGCCACCTACCCGGCCGAGATCGAGCGCGTGCGCGCCCTGGCGCCGAGCGTGCCGCTGCTGATCCCCGGCATCGGCGCGCAGGGCGGCGATGCCGCCGCCACGGTGCGCGCCGGCTGGCGCAGCGACGCGCCGATCGCGGTCAGCTCCTCGCGCGCCATCCTCTACGCCTCGTCCGGCACGGACTTCGCCGAGGCCGCGCGGCGCGAGGCGCGGCGCACGCGCGACGTGCTGCACGCCGCACGCGGATGAAGATTTCAAAAGAAAAGTGCCTGAAGCCCAGGTTCTACCTGGGATTGCAGCTATCAAAATAATAGCTAAGGCGGCGATGTGGCCTTGGCGTAGCGCCTGTCCGTGAGCGTGCCGAGGAAGGCCACCACGGCGTCGATGTCGTCATCCGTCATCGCCGGGGTGCTGCCGGCGCGGCGGTTGAGCGGGGTGGAGGCGATGTTGACGTTGCCGCGCAGCGCCGGGGGCAGGTCGTCGAACACCGGGTGGCGTCCGTACCAGTCGGCCGGGTGGGTCGAGCGCGTGGCGTAGAAGCGCACCGCGTCGCGCAGCGAGTCGAACACGCCGTTGTGCATGAAGCGGCTGCGCACCGCCACGTTGCGCAGGCTGGGCGTGCGGAAGTAGCCGCACCAGGCGTCGCTGTCGGGCCAGCGGCGCTGCTCGGCGGTGCGGCACAGCCCGAGGTCGTAGGCGCCGGCCCGGGCGTTGGCCGGCAGCCTGCGGTTGCGCGGCACGCCCAGCGCCTCGTAGCCGAAGTCGGTGAACAGCGAGCGCGCGGGGTTGCTGGAGGTCACGCTCACGCTGTGGCACGAGGCGCAATTGCCTTTGTCCGGGTCGCGGAACACCGCCAGCCCGCGCAGCTCCAGCGCAGTGAGCGCGGGCCGGCCGCGCAGCAGATCGTCGAAGCGCGAATCGAAGGGCGACAGCTCCTCGCTCTGCAGATAGGCCTGCAGGCTGCTGCCGAAGGCCTGCAGCGCGCGCTGCGGCTCGCGCAGCACGCCGGCGCCGAACTGCGCCTCGAACGCCGCCTCGTAGCCGCTGGCGCGCAGGCGCCGGGCCGCGGCCCGCGGCGTGCCCAGGTTCATCTCGTGGCGCGCCAGCAGGGGCTCGCGCACCTGGGCCGCGAGCGTGTCGGCGCGGCCGTCGAGCATCAGGCCGCCGAAGGGTGCGGGCACCTGCGCATCGTCGTCCTGGTAGAAGTACAGCGGCGGGATGAAGCGCGCATAGCTCAGCGAAGGCGGGTTGCGCGTGCCCAGCCGCGCGCGCAGGCTGCCGCGGGCCACGCCGTCGCGCCCGCCGTTGAAGCTGGCGAAGGCCTTGGCCGGGTCGTGGCAACTGGCGCAACTGGTGCCCTGCGGCTGCGACAGCCGCGTGTCCATGAACAAGCGGCGGCCGAGCGCCACGCGCGCCGGGTCCGGCGCGGCCAGCGGGCGCGCCGCGGGCACGATGGCCGCGTACTGCGGCGTGTCACCGACCCGTCCCACCAGCGCCGGCTGCGCCCGCAGCGCGCCCACGCAGCCCGCCAGCAGCGCCAGGGCCGCCGCGCCGCGCCTCATGGCGCGAGGAAGCCGGTCTTGTCGCAACGGATCTTCGAGCCCGCGGGCACGCAGGTGGTCAGCAGCCTGCCGTCCCGGGCATAGGCCTTGTAGAGCCACTGCGAGCCGCTGCGCTCCATCATCATGAAGCCGAAGGTGTTGGTGTGCGTGATGCGGTCCAGCACCACGCCCGGGGCCGGCGCGGTGCCGGCCGGGAACGGGTCGGGCAGGTTCACGTCCACGTTGTCGCCGCCGTTGCCGGTGACGAAGGTGGCCGGGTGTGCGCTGCTGAAGCTCAGCGCCTGGAAGTCGTGCACGTGGCCGTGCAGCGCGATCTTCACGCCCTCGGGGTAGTAGGCCGTGGGATAGAGCGTCTTCATCACCGCCTGCAGGCCGGCGTTGCCCGGTGCCGGCGCGCCGCCGGCGATCGGCGCGAAGGCCAGGATCGGGTGGTGGTTGGCGAACAGCGTGGTCTTGCCGGCGTCCGCCGCGATCGCCGCCACCTTGCGGAACTGCGCCTGGTAGATCGGGAAACGGTAGTCGGTCGCCGCAAAGGGGGCGGTGCCGGCCTTGGCCGAGTCGAACAGCACCACCTGGGTGTCGCTGCCCAAGGCCACGGCGTACGGGTCGCTGAAGTTGGCGCTGTTGTCGTTGGCAGGGCTGTCGCAGCTCATCGACGGGTCGAAGGCGCGCACGTCGAGGAAGCGCGCCCAGCCCTGGCCGGCGCGCGCGCATTCCTCATGGTTGCCGCGCGACACGATCCACGGCGCGGCCGCCAGCAGCGGCGCGCCGGGCTTGAACAGGTCGGCCTCCCAGGTGTCCCAGCCATAGCCCCAGGGGCTGTCCTTGCAGCCGGCGATGTCGCTCGGGCAGGCGTTCTCGCGGTAGTGGTAGTCGCCGATGTGCAGCACCAGATCGGGCTTCATGGCCGCGGCCGTGGCCGCGATGGCGGCGAAGGGCCAGGCGTTGCCGTCGTTGCAGGCCTGCCAGGCGTTGTCGGCCTTCTTCATGCGGCAGCCGGTATCGGCCAGCACGGCGATGCGCTGCGGCTGCGCCTTGGGCAGCGGCAGGCTGCGCCCGGCCACGAAGACCTCGCTCGTGCCCGCCCTGGGCAGGCTCTCGCAGGTGGTGACCGGAAAGGCCGAGGGCTTGGAGTCGGCCGGGTCGCTCGCCGTCGTGCGCTGCGGCACCGTGGCCGCGGCGGCGCGCAGCGTCATGCTGCCGACGATGCCGTCGATCGCGATCTTCGGGCACGCGCTGGCCGCGGTGATGGCGCGCACGATGGTCTGCCCGTTGGCGCCCACCTCGACCCAGGCCGCCTTGACCTGCGGGTCGGCGGTGCTGGCCACCACCGAATCACTGCCGCCGCAGGAGGCGAGGACGGCCGCGGCGGCGCCGGCGGCCAGTGCCAGCGCGAGGGGCGCGCGTGGCGCGCAAAGGAGAGCTTGCATGGGGCGAACCTGTTGTAGGGAGTTGTTCGCCCATGCTGCGGTCCTTCCATGACAGGCCGGTTACTCCAGGCTGATATTGCCCCGCCGCACCAGCTCGCCATAGAGCTGCGACTTGATCTCGGCCTGGCGGCGGATCTCGTCGGGCGACCAGGCAAGCGGCTCGAAGGCGAAGGTGTCGAAGCGCGCGCGGATCTCCGGCTCGGCGATGGCCTTGGCGACGTCGGCGTTGATCCTGGCCGCCACGGCCGGTGGCAGGCCCTTGGGCGCCACCAGCGAGACGAAGGAGTAGACCTCCAGCCCCTGCGGGCCGCCGGCCTCGGCCACGGTGGGCACGTTGGGCATCTGCGGTATGCGCTGCGGCGCGGCGATGGCGATGTAGCGCAGCTTGCCGGCCTTGTAGATGCCCCAGGAGGCTGTCGGGCTTGCGCATGACCCTGCGCCGCCGCCTGGGGCTGCCAGGCAAGGCGCGGGGGAGGCCGTGTGGCGAGCCACTCAACGAGCCCGCAACGCGGCCTGGCAGCCCCAGGCGGCGGCCCGAAGGGTTGAGCGACAGAGCACGCAGGCGGCGTTGCCCATGCTCGCTGCACCCCGGTGCAGCTTGTGCTGGGCGCCTTGCCCGCGCACTCTGTCGCTCAACGCAGGGTCATGCGCAAGCCCGACAGCCTCCTAGCTCGACGGAATGCTGGCAAAGGCCCAGGGCAGCTCGCCTGAACCTACGTTGGCGTAGAGCTGGCTCACCTCGCGGAAGGGCACGTGTTGCATGTGCGTGCCGGTCATGGCTTCGAGCTGCTGCGCGCCCAGGTGGCCCGGGCTGCCGACGCCCCAGGAGCCGTAGCTCAGTTGGCCGGGCCTGGCCTTGGCCGCGGCGACCAGGTCGGCCACGTTGCGCCAGGGCGAGTCGGTCGGCACCGCGATCAGGAAGGGCGTGCGGAACAGCGACGCGACCGGGTCGAAGTGCTGCAGCGTGACGAAGTTGCGCGACTTGTAGAGGTGCGGCAGCGCGGCGATGTGCTCGCTGTCGAGCTGCAGCAGCGTATAGCCGTCCGGCGCGGCGCGGCGCACCGTGTCGATGGCGATGAAGCCGCCGCCGCCGGGCTTGTTGTCGATCAGCACGCGCTGGCCCCATTGCCTGGACAGGCGCTCGGTGACCAGGCGCAGCACCGCGTCTGGCCCGCTGCCCGCCGCAAAGGGCGTGACGATGGTGACCGGGCGTGCCGGGTAGTCGAGGGTCTGGGCGGGCAGGGGCAGGGCGGCGGCCGCGCAGAGCGCAGCCGCCGTGCCCAGCAAGGCGCGACGGGTCTTCATGGTGTGTTGTCTCCTTACATGTCTCAGATCATTCAAACTTCAGTCGTCAAGGTGGTGAGGCCGGCCTTGACCGCTGAACGGGTTGACTCACCGCCGCGCAGCCTGTGTCTCCTGCGAGCCCGAGCTCGGATGA
>NZ_JAELTO010000170.1 GCF_016428875.1 Xylophilus sp. ASV27 | reverse complement strand
GCGCGCCTACGAGCTGCGCCCGCAGCGCGCCGAGTCGCTGACCGCGCTGGCCACGTACTGCCGCGGCCGCAGCGAGTGGCACCGCGCCTACCTGTTCGCCAGCGCCGCCGCCGCCCTGCCGCTGCCGGCGGACCGCCTGTTCGTGGACCTGGGCACCTACCAGTGGCGCGCCCGCGACGAACACGCGCTGGCGGCGTTCTATACCGGCCGCCAGGCGGAGGCAGCCATGCTCTGGCGAGAACTGCTGTCCAGCCCGGCGCTGCCGGCCAGCGAGCGCGAGCGCATCACCCGCAATCTGGGGTTCGTCTAGGACGGCCCGACCTTTCCACATCAACCCCTGCCCCGTCAGGACACCGGTACTACCCATGCACCACACACTGCCCCGCCGCCTCCGAATCGCCACCCTGCTGGGCACCGCCCTGACGCTGCAGGTGCCCGCCGTGCTGGCGGCCGACATCTCGGCCACCGTGCCTGCCGGTGGCGGCTTCGTGGTCAAGGACTCCACGGGCACCGCCACCCGCCTGCGCGTGCAGGACGATGGCAAGGTGCTGCTGCCGTCCCTGGGCACTGCTGCTCAGCAGGGGAGCTTGGCCTGCTTCGACAGCGCGACTGGGCTGATGGGGCCTTGCGCCGCCGGCGTGGGTACCGGGCCCACGGGGGCCACCGGGCCACAAGGCATCGCCGGCCCCACCGGCCCCACCGGCGCTACCGGTCTCGTTGGGGCCGCTGGCGCCACGGGCGCCACCGGACCTACCGGACCTACCGGCTCCACCGGTGCCACTGGCGCAACGGGAGCTACAGGCGCAGCAGGGGCGACGGGAGCCCCCGGTAGCGCTGCGTTCCTGAGCAGCACCTACAACGCCACGCTCACCACCGTTGCCGGCGGCCTGCCCGGTAATCAGGCCGTGCTGCCGTTGTCGGGCTACCTCAGCACGGCGCCCGTGGTGTCTGCACCGAACAACTTTAGTGACCCTGCGAACGAAGCCTACGGTGTCATCCAGAAGATGCCGACCGCCACCACGCTCAACCGTTTCAGCGTGTCGGGCGCGCTCCAGAATGCCATGACCCTTATCGGCAGCACGGTCACCCTGGATGCGGCCCTGTACACCGGAACCATGGGAAGCTTTACGCGCACTCCACTGGCTTGCACCCTGGCCCCGTCCCTGACCGGCGTACTGGCGATCGGCACCACGTTTGATTGCGCCTCGTCAGGCACAGCCGTCACCATCCCGGCCGACAGCCAGAATTTCATACTGCTGCGCGCAAGCGCGACAGGGCTCACCTTGATCAACACGGTCAAGGTGAACATGACCGTCGGCCTGGGGTCGTAGGCGGCGGCTCCCGTCCCCGGCCTTCGCGCGCTGGCCGGGGCGCCGGCGCTTGAAAACGTGCGTTGCCTACCCAGCTACGGGGGTATCTCCACCCCGCAGGGCTGGCCATGGCCTTACTGCTGATCTTCTGCCTGGCGACGCTGTCGCTGGCGGCGTTGCTGCTGCCCCCCGCCGCGACCGCATTGCGCCGTGCAAGGCTGCGCCGACGACCCTTCCCCGCCGCGTGGCGGCAGATCCTGCGGCAGCGTGTGCCGTACTTCCAGCAACTGCCGGCCGACCTGCAACTGCAGCTCAAGCGGCACATCCTGGTGTTCCTGGCCGAGAAGCCCTTCCTCGGCTGCGCCGGGCTGGTGGTGACCGACGAGATGCGCGTGACCATCGCCGCGCAGGCCTGCCTGCTGATCCTGAACCGGCGCAACCACTACTTCCCGAACCTGCGGCAGATCCTGCTCTACCCCGGCGCGTTCCTGGTGGAGCGCGTGCAGGCCGATGGCAACGGCCTGCAACATGAGCAGCGCCGCGCGCTGTCGGGCGAATCCTGGGTGCAGGGCCAGGTGATCCTGGCCTGGGACGATGTGTTGCGGGGCGCGGCCGATGCGGATGACGGCCACAACGTGGTACTGCACGAATTCGCCCACCAGCTCGACCAGGAGAAGGGCGCGGCCAATGGTGCGCCACCGCAGGCCGGGCGCGCGCGGCGCGCCCGCTGGGCGCAGGTGCTGTCGGCCGAGTTCGAGCAACTGCGCGCCGCCGTGGCCCGCGAGGAGCCGACGCTGCTCGACGCCTATGGCGCCACCGACCCGGCCGAGTTCTTCGCCGTGGCCTCGGAAACCTTCTTCGAGCGGCCGGCCGAGCTGGCGCAGCGGCACCCGGCCCTGTTCCGCGAGCTGGGCCTGTACTATCGGGTGAACCCGCTGAGCTGGTAGGCCATGACCTCCGAGGTCATCGACCCGGGGCGGGGCGATCTCCAGAATCGGATTCCGTCGAACACATCGACGCCTTCTATCCACCAATTGGAGAGTGCCATGACACTGTCGCCGACACCCTTGCCACCGCCCCCGCCGACGTTGCCGCGCGCTAGCTGGCCGCCTGGAACGAGCCCGACGCCAGCCGCCGCAGCCGCCTGGTGGCCGACCGCTTCGCGCCCGACACCTGCTACGTCGACCCGATGATGGGTGGCCACGGCCACGACGATGTAGCCGGCCTGATCGCCGCCGTGCACCAGCGCTTTGCCGGCCACCGCTTCACGCTGGAAGGCACGCCCGACGGCCACCACGACCTGGTGCGCTTCTCGTGGTCGCTGGCAGCCTGGTGCGGCGCCAGTGGGGCTGGGCGGAGGGCTAGACGCCCGCGAGCCCCAGCACCTCGCGCGCCCAGCGCGGCTGCCGCAGGCCCTGCAACTGCGCCTGACCGCCCACCACGGATGCCACCAGAAAGGGGCCGCCCGCCTCGACCTCTTGCGCATCAAACAACAGCGCCAGATCGGCCAGGCGCACGGCTTCGCGCAGGTGTGCCACGGTGCGCGGATAGCGCTCCAGAATCTTGCGCTCGGGCACATCGTGGCCGCCCTCCTGCACCCGCTGCTTGACGCGGGTCAGCAGGCGGCGCGGCTCGTCCAGGCAGACCACGTACAGCGCGACCTCGAAACCCCGCACGCGCGCATCGCGCAGCAGATCAAGCTTGGAGGGGTGCGAGAACACCGTCTCGCTGACAAAAGAGCCGCCTTCGGCCAGCAGGCGCTCACGCGTGGCATCGGCCCAGGCGCGCGCGGCCTGCGAGCGCGCGAGCGGGTCGGCCATGTGTGCCAGGTGGTCGCGCTCGTACAGGTCGGCATTGACAAAAGGCAGGACTGGGTAGCGCGGCTGCACCAGGTAGCGATAGAGCGTGGATTTGCCCGCCCCGTTAGGGCCGGCGATCAGGTGCAGAACCGGCATGCGCGAGCGTTGCGCCTCACGCCGCCTTGCGCGCACGCGCCGGCCGCGCGGCCCTGGCCCGGTTCTCGGCCACGGCCGTGGCGGCACGCGCGGCCAGCGCACCCGACTGGGCCAGCGCCAGCACATGGCCATGCAGTGCGTCCAGCTCGGGCGACAGTGCCGGTGCCTCCACCCGGTAGGCGGGGGACTCTTCGCGGGCGATCAGCACGCGGCTGTCCTCGGCCGACAGGCCGGTGCGCTCAAGGGCCTGCCCCAGCGTGGCCCAGTACTCGATCTGGCCGGCGACCGAGCGGCGCATGGGCTGGGCGGCCTCGCGTGCCTTGTCGACCAAGGCGCCGGGGAGTTTGACGGAAGCAAAAGCGGTGGATGCCATGGCGACCTCCTGATTGGCGCATTTTACGCCAATCAGGCGGCGGCTTCCATCCTGCGGCGGACGGGCGTCTGTGACTTTTTGTGAGTGCCCCGCGCCACCGGGGCACCGAACGCTTTTACGATGCGCCTGCCACCGAACTTCCATCTCCCCATGACGACCACGCTGCCCACCTACGACGACGTCGCCGCCGCTGCCGCGCGCATTGCCGGCCATGCCCACCGCACCCCGGTGCTGCGTTCGCGCACGGCGGATGCCGCGCTGGGCGCCCAGGTGTTCTTCAAGTGCGAGAACCTGCAGCGCATGGGCGCGTTCAAGTTCCGCGGCGCGTTCAACGCGCTGTCGCGGCTGGACGCGGCCCAGCGCCGCGCCGGCGTGCTGGCGTTTTCCTCGGGCAACCATGCGCAGGCCGTCGCCCTGTCGGCGCGCGAGCTGGGCATCCCGGCCACCATCCTCATGCCGCAGGACGCGCCCGCGGCCAAGCTGGCCGCCACGCGCGGCTATGGCGGCGAGGTGATCACCTTCGACCGTTACACCGAAGACCGCGAGGCCCTGGGCCAGCGCCTGGCCCGGGAGCGCGGCCTGGCCCTGATCCCGCCCTATGACCACCCCGACGTGATCGCCGGGCAGGGCACCGCCGCCCGGGAACTGCTGGAGGACGCCGGCGCGCTCGACGCGCTGTTCGTCTGCCTGGGCGGCGGCGGGCTGCTGTCGGGCTCGGCGCTGTCGGCGCGCGCGCTGGCGCCGCGGTGCAAGGTCTACGGCGTGGAGCCCGAGGCCGGCAACGACGGCCAGCAGTCCCTGCGCAGCGGCCGCATCGTGCACATCGACACGCCCCGGACCATCGCCGACGGCGCGCAGACCCAGCACCTGGGCCAGCTCACCTTCCCGCTGATCCGGCAGAACGTGGACGACATCCTGACCGCCTCCGACGCCGAGCTGGTGGAGGCCATGCGATTCTTCTTCACCCGCATGAAGCTGGTGGTGGAGCCGACCGGCTGCCTGGGCTTCGCGGCCGCGCGCGCCATGAAGGCGCAGCTCAAGGGCCAGCGCGTGGGCGTGATCGTGAGCGGCGGCAACGTGGACATGGAGCGCTTCTGCGCGCTGATGGCGGGCTGACGCCCTGCAGACAAGGACCGGCATGAGCTCTTTCGCCCTCATCATCAAACACCGTACCCGCGCCGGCAAGCGGCCGGAGGTCCGTGCGATCTGGGAACGGCACATGGCGCCGGCCATTGCCGCCAACCCTGGGCACATGGCCTACTTCTACTGCTTCGACAACGCCGATCCGGACTGCATCTGCGCGTTCCAGCACTACGCCAGCGCCGAGGCGGCCGAACAGTTCCTCAAGACCGAGAGCTACGCCGCCTACCTGCAGGAGGTCGAGCCCCTTCTGTTCGAGCCGCCGCAGGTCACGGCGCTGACGCCGGTGTGGGCCAAGGGCGGTTGATCACTTCGCCTGCAAGAATTCCCCCACCTCCAGCAACACCGTCTCGCTGTCGTCCGTCTTGTAGGCTCGCGGCGGCTGGAGCAGGGCCGGTGGTTGTCGTTGCCGACGACGATGTGACGGGCATCGACCGCATCCACGTTCTCGAAGAAGGGGAACCCAGGGCGTGCCATTCTTCATTTCGCCCCTGCGCTGCCTCCGGCCCGTGGAGGAATGCGTCGACGATGGCAACGCTGGAATGCTCCTATTTTAATAGCATCATGTCCAGGTAAATAATGGGCTTGCGCCACTTTTTCTTCAAAATACCGCAAGCAGCAGCAATGCCGCCGCCACCGCGCCGGCGCCCAGCGCCAGGCCCGGCAGGCGGCGTGGCGCGTAGCTCAGCAGCGGCACCAGCGCCAGCGCGCCCGCGCTCAGCACGCCGCACCACAGCACCCAGCCCTGCGCCGGCCCGGCGAGGGTGCGGCAGGCGCCCAGCGACAGCAGCAGCTGTCTCTTATACACATCTGACGCTGCCGACGAAGAGAACCTAGTGTGGGTGGGGGGGGGGGGGGGGGGGGGGGGGGGGGGGGGGGGGGGGGGGGGGGGGGGGGGGGGGGGGGGGGGGGGGGGGGGG
>NZ_JAELTO010000016.1 GCF_016428875.1 Xylophilus sp. ASV27 | reverse complement strand
CCCCCCCCCCCCCCCCCCCCCCCCCCCCCCCCCCCCCCCCCCCCCCCCCCCCTTTTAGATGTGTATAAGAGACAGGCACAAGACTAGGGCGTGACGGTCCCGGTCACCGCTTTCATCGCCCTGGGCGCCAACCTGGGCGACGCCGCCGCCACCGTGCGCGGGGCCTTCGCCGCGCTGGCCGCGCTGCCGCAGACCCGGCTGCTGCGGCATTCCTCGCTCTACCGCAGCGCGCCGGTCGACTCCAGCGGCCCGGACTACCTCAACGCCGTCGCCGCGATCGCCACCAGCCTGCCGCCGCTGGCCCTGCTGCAGGCGCTGCAATCCATCGAACAGGCCGCCGGCCGCGAGCGTCCCTACCGCAACGCGCCGCGCACGCTGGACCTGGATCTGCTGTTGTACGGCGAGAGCCGCATCGACCTGCCCGGACTCACCGTGCCGCACCCGCGCATGGAGCAGCGCGCCTTCGTGCTCGTGCCCCTGGCCGAGATCGCGCCCGAGCGCGTGCCGGCCTCCCTGCTGGCGGCCGTGGCCGGGCAGGCGATCGCGCGCCTGACGGACGGCGCGGCGCCCGATTCTCAGTAAAAAGTGCATGTAGCCCAGGTAGATGCTGGGATTTATGCTATCTTTTTGATAGTTTTTGGCGTGTGGAACGTCGGTTGGCACGCTAGTTGCGGAACTGTCGGCGCCCACCTACACCTGCTGGATATGACGTCCGTCGCCTTTTTGCCGCCGCGCCCGGGACACTGGGCCGCGGCCGATTCTCCGGCCGTTTCTTTCCTCAAGGTTTGGGAATGCCCATGACGTCCCGCTCCACCACGCCACAGCGCCTTGCCACCAGGGGCGCGTCCGGGCCGGCCTCCGCCCCGCAGCCGGCGCTCCATGCGGCACCCCATCATCTGGCCTTCGGTACCCTGGGCGCGCATGCCGACGCGCGCGGCACCCGCTTTGCGGTCTGGGCGCCGAATGCGCGCGGCGTGGCGGTGATCGGCGACTTCAACGGCTGGCACCCGCAGGCGCTGGAGCCCGCGGCCGACGGCAGCGGGCGCTGGCACGGCTTCGTCGAGGGCGCGGTGCCGGGCCAGTACTACAAATACCGCATCCAGCCCCAGGAGGGCCCGTCCTTCGACAAGGCCGACCCCTATGCCTTTCGCGCCGAGTGCCCGCCGCGCACCGCCTCGCAGATCGCCACGCTGGACTACGCCTGGGGCGACGGCGCCTGGATGGCGCAGCGCGGCACGCGCCAGGCGCTGGATGCGCCGATGTCGATCTACGAGGTGCACCTGGGCTCCTGGCAGCGCGCAGACGACGGCAGCTACCTCAACTACGCCGAACTCGGCCGCCGCCTGGCCGCGCACTGCGAGACCATGGGCTTCACCCACGTCGAACTGATGCCGGTGGCCGAACACCCGTTCTATGGCTCCTGGGGCTACCAGATCACCAGCTACTTCGCGCCCAGCGCGCGCTACGGCAGCCCGCAGGACCTGATGGCGCTGGTCGACACCCTGCACCAGCACGGCATCGGCGTGCTGCTGGACTGGGTGCCCTCGCACTTCCCGAGCGACGCCCACGGCCTGGGCCGCTTCGACGGCACCTGCCTGTACGAGCACGAAGACCCGCGGCGCGGCTTCCATCCGCAGTGGAACAGCCTGATCTTCAACTACGGCCGCTTCGAGGTGCGCGACTTCCTCATCGGCAATGCGCTGTTCTGGCTGCAGCACTACCACTTCGACGGACTGCGCGTGGATGCGGTGGCCTCGCTGCTGTACCTGGATTTCGGGCGCGAGCCGGGCCAGTCGGCCACCAACGAGGATGGCGGCAACCAGAACCTGCAGGCGGTGGAATTCCTGCGCCAGCTCAACATCGCCGTCTATGCCGCCTTCCCGGACGTGCACATGGTGGCCGAGGAATCCTCCAGTTGGTGCGGCGTGTCGCGGCCGGTGGAGCACGCCGGCCTGGGCTTCGGCATGAAGTGGAACATGGGCTGGATGAACGACACGCTGCGCTATGCCAAGCGGCCGCACTTCTACCGCGAGTACCACCGCGACGAACTGTGCTTCTCGTTCGTGTACGCCTTCAACGAGAACTTCGTGCTGCCGCTCTCGCACGACGAGGTGGTCTACGGCAAGGGCAGCCTGTGGGGACGCCAGCCGGGCGACGACTGGCAGCGCGCGGCCGGGCTGCGCGCGCTCTATGGCTTCATGTGGGGCCACCCGGGCAAGAAACTGCTGTTCATGGGCGGCGAGTTCGGCCAGACCGAGGAGTGGCACCACGAGCGCACGCTGGACTGGCACGAATGGGCCGTGCCGCGCCATGCCGGCGTGGCGCGCTGGGTGGCGGACCTGAACCGCCTGTACCGCGCCTGGCCTGCACTGCACCGGCGCGACTTCGACGCCGAAGGCTTCTCCTGGGCGCCGACCGAGGCCGAGCCCGCCACCGCGCTGGCCTTCTTCCGCCACGCCGGGCCGGGCGCGCAGGGCGACGTGCTGGTGCTCTGCAACTTCACGCCCGCGCCGGTGCCGGGCCTGCGCGTGGGCGTGCCGCGCGCGGGCCGTTGGCGCGAACTGCTCAACGGCGACGCACTGGTCTACGGCGGCAGCGGCTGCGGCAACCTGGGCGGCGTCCTGGCCGAGGCCCGGCCCTGCGGCCACCATGCGCACAGCCTGCAACTGGTGCTGCCGCCGCTGTCGGTGATGTTCTTCTCGGACGGCGCCGATGCGGCCGCGCCGTCCTCCTCAGGAGCCGGCCATGTCCATCCGTAACCGCAAGGTTCTGGCCTTCGTCATGGCCGGCGGAGAAGGCTCGCGCCTGCATCCGCTCACCAGCGACCGCTGCAAGCCGGCCGTGCCCTTCAACGGCAAGCACCGGGTGGTCGACTTCGTGCTGTCGAACCTGATCAACTCCGAGATCTTCTCGATCTACCTGCTGGTGCAGTACAAGTCGCAATCGCTGATCGAGCACGTGCGCACCGCCTGGACCATGCCGCGCTTCGGCCCCGACCATTTCGTGACCGTGGTGCCGCCGCAGATGCGCAACGGCCCGGAGTGGTTCCAGGGCACGGCCGATGCGGTCTACCAGAACATCCACCTGATCGAGAGCTTCCAGCCCGACATCGTGGCGGTGTTCGGCGCCGATCACATCTACCGCATGGACGTGCGCCAGATGATCGACTTCCACCGCCGCACCGGCGCCGACGTGAGCGTGGCCACGCTGCCGGTGCGGCTGGAGCACTGCGACCAGTTCGGCGTGGTGGAGGTGGACGCCGATCTGCGCGTCACCGACTTCAAGGAAAAGCCGCGCAGCACGCCCTCCATGCCCGGGCGCGAGGGTTTCGCGCTGGCCTCCATGGGCAACTACATCTTCAACGCCGAGGTGCTGCTGGAGGCGCTCAACCGCGCCCACGCCACCGGCGAGAGCGACTTCGGCAAGCACATCCTGCCGCAGATGGTGGGCAGCCACCGGCTGCTCGCCTACGACTTCGCCACCAACGTGATCCCCGGCATCGCGCCCTACGAGGAGCCCGGCTACTGGCGCGACGTCGGCACCATAGACGCCTATTTCGATGCCCACTTCGACACGCTGGGCACGACCCCGAAGTTCCGCATGACCAACCGCCAGTGGCCGATCTATGCGAGCCACGACCCCTCGGAGTCGGCACAGATCGAGAACGGCGTCATCCACCGCTCGGTCGTCGGCTCGGGCTGCATCGTCGATGGCGCGCGGCTCGACCATGCCATGCTGCGCCGCGCCGTCACGGTGCACCGCGACGTGCACCTGCAGCATTGCATCGTCATGGAGCGCTCGGTGCTCGGCCGCGGCGCCATGGTGCGCCGCGCCATCATCGACACCGACAACGACATTCCGCCAGGCGAGCGCATCGGCTTCGATCCGGAAACCGACCGCAGGCGCTTCCACGTCACGGCCAGCGGCATCGTGGTGGTGCCTAGCGGCTATTTCTCGCGCCAGCGCGCGCCGGCCTTCGCGCCACTGGGCAAGCAACCGGGCGGCGTGCTCGAAGGACTGGAGCTCGCGCCCGCCCTGCCTGCCGCGCCGCTGCGCACGCCGCCCGCGGCGCCGCCGGCCAAGACCTACCTGACGAAAGGCATGAGCACATGAGTGACCCGCAGCAGAGTCCGGCCGCCCCGGCGGCATCGCCCTTGTCCGTTCAGCGCGGCTCCCCGCTGCGCCTGGGGGCGCATTGGGATGGCGCCGGCACCCATTTCGCTCTGCATTCCGTGCCCGCGGAGCGCGTGGAGCTGTGCCTCTACGCGGAGGACGGCAGCACCGAGACCGCGCGCTTCGACATGGCCGACCGCACCGGCGACATCTGGCACATCTACCTGCGCGGCTGCGCGCCCGGAACGCGCTACGGCTACCGTGTGCACGGCCCGTATCAGCCCGAGGAGGGCCTGCGCTTCAACCCGAACAAGCTGCTGCTCGACCCCTATGCGCGCGCCATCGACCGGCGCGTGCTCGGCGCGTCCGAGCAGTGCGGCTACATCCCGGGCACGGAGGAGGAGGATTTCGCCTTCGACGACACCGACAATGCCGCGGCGGCGCCCAAGTCGCTCGTGGTGGACACCGCCTTCGACTGGGGCGCGGACGCACCGCCGGCGCGGCCCTGGAGCGAGACGGTGTTCTACGAGGTCCACGTCAAGGGCTTCACGCAGCAGCACCCGGACGTGCCGCAGGCGCTGCGCGGCAGCTACGCCGGACTGGGGTCGGAAGCGGCCATCGCCCACCTGCAGCGCCTGGGCGTGACCGCGGTCGAGCTGCTGCCGGTGCACGCCTTCATCGACGACGAGCGGCTGGTGCAGGCCGGGCTGGCCAACTACTGGGGCTACAACAGCCTGGGCTTCTTCGCGCCCGAGCCGCGCTACAGCGCCAGCGGCGATGCGGTGGCCGAATTCAAGCAGATGGTGCGCGCGCTGCATGCCGCCGGCATCGAGGTGATCCTGGACGTGGTCTACAACCATACGGCCGAGGGCAACCACCTGGGGCCCACGCTCAGCTTCAAGGGCATAGACCACGCCGGCTACTACCGCCTGCAGCCGGAGGACCGGCGCTTCTGCACCGACTTCACCGGCACCGGCAACACCCTGGACAGCAGCAGTCCGCTGGTGCTGCGCCTGGTGATGGACAGCCTGCGCTACTGGGTGCAGGAGATGCATGTGGACGGCTTCCGCTTCGATCTGGCCACCACGCTCGGGCGCTCGGCCGTCGACTTCGACCAGCGCTCGGCCTTCCTGTGCGCGGTGCAGCAGGACCCGGTGCTCGCCGGCGTCAAGCTGATCGCCGAGCCCTGGGACCTCGGGCCCGGCGGCTACCAGGTCGGCGGCTTTCCCGCGCCCTGGGCCGAGTGGAACGGCCGCTATCGCGATGCGGTGCGCGACTTCTGGCGCGGCGAGGATGGTGTGCTGCAGGAATTCGCGGCGCGCTTGTGCGGGTCGGCCGACATCTACGGCGGTTCGCGCCGCGGCCCGCAGGCCAGCGTCAACATCGTCACCGTGCACGATGGCTTCACGCTGCAGGATCTGGTGAGCTACGACGAGAAGCACAACGACGCCAACGGCGAGGACAACCGCGACGGCGAGAACCACAACCGCAGCTGGAACTGCGGCGCCGAAGGCCCGAGCGAGGACGCCGCCATCCTGGCGCTGCGCGAGCGGCAGAAGCGCAACCTGCTCACCACGCTGTTCATGTCGCAGGGCGTGCCGCTGCTGCTCGGCGGCGACGAAATGGGCCGCACCCAGGGCGGCAACAACAACGGCTACTGCCAGGACAACGCCATCAGCTGGTTCGACTGGTCGCCGCCGCGGCGCGACGATCCGCTGCAGGCCTGCGTGCGCCGCCTGGTGGCCCTGCGCAAGAGCCTGCCGGTGCTGCAGCGCACCCGCTTCTTCAGCGGCGAGGCCGACGCCGACGGCCGCAAGGACCTGGCCTGGTACAGCGTCTGGGGCCAGGAGATGACCCAGGCGGAATGGGCCCAGCCCGACGTGCGCTGTGTGGCCGCGCTGCTCGACGGCGCCCGCACCGCGCTGGTGGGCGAGGATGGCGGCAGGCTCGACGGCGACTCGCTGCTGCTGCTGATCAATGCCTCGTCCGAGGAAGCCAGCTTCACCGTGCCCGAGGCCGCCGCCGCGCCCGGAGGCTGGACGCCGCGCATCGACACCGCCACCCCCGACGGCCAGCCCCTGGCCGCCCCCGAGGCCGGCGGCGTGGCCGACATCACGCCCTGGCATGCGGGTGAGCAGCACCTGCTGCCGGCGCATTCGATGGTGGTGCTGACCCAGCCCTGCGTTGCCTGAGCTGGCTTGCGGCACGCGGCTTGCTGCGCCGTGGTGGATACTGCCCGCTTCAAGGATGCCGCCGTGACCGATACCGCCACCGACGCCGAAGGCGCACGCCCCAGCATGGACGACCGCGCCGCGCTGCAGAACCTCGCGCAGCAACTGGGCCTGGCCGTGCGCTGGCACGACTTCTACGGCCATGAGCGCGAGGTACCCGACGACGCCCTGCGCAGCGCCCTGCACGCCATGGGCGTGCCCGCGGCCGACGACGGCCAGGTGCATGCCGCGCTGGCCGCCCACGCGGCGGCGGGCTTCCAGCAGACCCTGCCGCCGGTCATCGTGCTGGGCGAAGGCCCCGATGCCTACGGCGTGGGGCTGGCGCCCGGTACCCAGGACGGCAGCCTGTGGCACCTGACGCTCGAAGGCGGCCTGCGCCAGCCGCTGTACAGCCACCAGGGCGGCAATGGCCGCCAGTACGTGGTGCTGCCGGGCGGCATGCCCACCGGCTACCACCGCCTGGACGGCGCCACCGAGCGCGACGGCTACACCACCGTCATCGTCACCCCGCGGCGCTGCTGGACCGCCCCTGCGTTGCAGGCGGGGGCGCGCTGGTGGGGGCCCTGCGTGCAGCTCTATGCCCTGCGTTCGGCACGCAACTGGGGCATGGGCGATTTCACCGATCTGCGCGGGCTCGCCGCAGGCATGGCCGGGCTCGGCGCGTCCTTCGTCGGGCTCAATCCGCTGCATGCGCTGTTCCCGGACCGGCCCGAGGCGGCCAGCCCCTACAGCCCGTCGAGCCGCAACATGCTCCACCCGCTCTACCTGGACGTGGAGGCGGTGCCCGAATTCCAGGAATGCGCCGAGGCGCAGCGCCTGGTCGCCGCTGACGACTTTCAGCGCCGCCTGGCTCAGCTGCGGGCGACCGAATTGGTGGACTACGCCGGGGTGGCACAGGCCAAGTACGCCGTGCTGGAGCTGCTGTGGGCGCATTTCCGCGAGCAGCACCTTGCTCCGGCCAGCGCGCATGCGGCGCGGTTCCAGGCGTTCCTGCACCGCGGCGGCGAGGCCCTGCGCGCCCATGCGCTGTTCGAGGCCCTGCAGGAGCACCTGTGCGCCGCCGATCCGTCCATCTGGGGCTGGCCGGCCTGGCCCGAGGCCTACCGTTCGCCGCGCGGCGAGGCGGTGACCGCCTTCGCCTGCGCTTACGAACCGCGCGTGGGCTTTCGCGCCTGGCTGCAGTGGCAGGCCGAACTGCAACTGCAGGCGGCGCAGTCGCAGGCCCGCGCCGCGGGCATGGCGCTGGGCCTGTACCGCGACCTCGCGGTCGGCGTCAACGAGGGCGGCTCCGAAACCTGGACCGAGCCCGACGTCTATGCGCTGGGCATGCACGTGGGCGCGCCCCCCGACCCGCTCAACGCCCTGGGCCAGAACTGGGGGCTGCCGCCGTTCAACCCGCGGCGGCTTCTGGCCGGACGCTACCAGCCGTTCATCGACACCCTGCGCGCCAACATGCGCCACGCCGGGGCGCTGCGGCTGGACCATGTGATGGGCCTGATGCGCCTGTTCTGGATCTCGCCCACCGGCGCCTCCTACGTCGCCTATCCGCTGGAGGACCTGCTCGGCATCCTGGCCCTGGAGAGCCACCGCCACCAGTGCATGGTGATAGGGGAAGACCTGGGCAACGTCGCGCCCCGCATGCGCGAGGCCATGCACGAGCATGCGCTGCTGTCCTACCGGCCGCTGTTCTTCGAGCGCACCCACGGCGGCGGCTTCCGCTCGCCACACGACTGGCCGGAGCAGGCGCTGGCCGTGGTCAGCACGCACGACCTGCCCACGCTCCAGGGCTTCTGGAGCGGCGAGGACCTGGAGCTGCAGGCGCGCCTGCAGCTCTACCCCGACGAGCACATGCGCCACCAGGCGGTGCTCGACCGCGTGCAGGATCGGGTGCAGTTGCTCATCGCGCTCGAGCGCGAGGGCCTGCTGCCGCCGGGCGCCACCGCCGACCCCAGCTCGCTGCCCGAGTGCACCACCGCCCTGGTGGACGCGGTGCACGTGTACCTGGCGCGCACGCCGGCGCTGCTGATGGGCGTGCAGTTGGAAGACGTGACCCAGCAGCGGCTGCAGGTCAACGTGCCGGGCACGAGCGAGGCCGTGTTCCCCAACTGGCGCCGCAAGCTCGCGGTGGCGGTGGAGGCGCTGGTGGAGGAGCCGCGCATGCTGTCCCTGGCGACCGCGCTGCGCGCGCAGCGCCGCGGTGCCGCAGCCCCGGAATTGGCGGCCGCATGAGGGTCCTGTTCGTCACGCCCGAATGCGCGCCCTGGGTCAAGACCGGCGGCTTGGGCGACGTCAGCGGCGCGCTGCCGCCAGCGCTGGCGGCCCTGGGCCATGACGTGCGGGTGCTGATCCCGGCCTACAGCGCCTTTGCCAGCCTGCCCGGGCGCCGCAGCGTCCTGCACTTGACCGCGCGCGAGGGCTGGCCGGCCGCGCGCATCGACAGCGTGGCCCAGTCCTCGGGCGTGACCCTGCTGCTGCTCGACTGCCCGGAACTGTTCGTGCACCCCGGCGGGCCCTATGCCGACGCGGGCGGCGCCGACCACGCGCAGAACGCGCGGCGCTTCGGCTTCCTGGCGCGCGTGGCGGCCTGGCTCGCCAGCGCCGACACTCCCTGGCCGGCGTGGCAGCCCGATGTGCTGCACGGCCACGACTGGACCTGCGGCCTCGCGCCCTTCTACCTGTACCTGGCGCGCCTGCGCGGCCAGGCCACGGCCGCCAGCGTCACGACGGTCCACAACCTGGCCTTCCAGGGGCGCTTCTGGATGGCCGACGCCGACATGCTGGGCATTGCGCCGGCCTGGCGCGGCATCGACGGCGTGGAGTTCTGGGGCGATCTCTCCATGCTCAAGGCCGGCCTGCAGTTCAGCGATGCCATCACCACCGTGAGCCCGACCTATGCGCGCGAGATCCAGACCGAGGCGCTCGGCGTGGGCCTGCACGGTGTGCTGCGGGCGCGCGCGGACCGGCTGGTGGGCATTCTCAATGGCGTAGACACCCGGGTCTGGAATCCGCGCACCGACGCCTACCTGGCGCAGCGCTACGACGCGCGGGACATGCGCGGCAAGGCCGCCTGCAAGGCCGCGCTGCAGCGCGAGTGCGGCTTGCGGGAAGACCCGGCCGCGCTGCTGTTCGGCCTGGTCGGCCGCCTCACCGAGCAGAAGGGTATCGACCTGGTGGTGCAGGCGCTGCCCTGGCTGCTGGCGCAGGGCGCGCAACTCGCGGTGCTGGGGCAGGGCGAGCCGGTACTGCAGGAAGCACTGCGCGCCGCCGCGGCCGCGCACCCCCGCCAGGTCAGCGCACTCATAGGCTTTGACGAGGCACGGGCGCACCGCACCGAGGCCGGCGCCGACGTGTTCCTGATGCCCTCGCGCTACGAGCCCTGCGGCCTGAACCAGATGTACAGCCAGCTCTACGGCACGCCGCCCCTGGTGCATGCCACCGGCGGGCTGGCGGATTCCGTGGTGGACCTGGACGCCGGCGCCGATGCCGCTACCGGCATCGTCATCCCGGAGGCCACGCCGGGCGCGCTGCTGCAAGGCCTGCGGCGGGCGCAGGACGCCTTCGCCGATCCGCCGCTGTGGCGCGCCGTGCAGCGCAACGGCATGCGCCAGCGCTTCGGCTGGGAGGACAGCGCGCGGCAGTACGACGCGCTGTACCGTCGCTTGCGCGCCGCCTGAAGAAGGGGATGCGGCTTTCCTCCGACAGGGGCCGGAGGCCGCGGCTGACATGGCGCCCAGGAAGGGCGCGGCAATCTGCGCCGATGCGACGCGACGAGATGCCCCGCTCCGCTCCTTCATCCGCCCCTCTGCCGCCGCAGATCGCGGGCTTGCCGCTGGAATTCTCCAGCGCGGGCGATGATGCGCCGCTGCGCTCCCTGGTGTCTGCCTTCGAGGCTGATGGCGCGGCGAACGGCTCCACCCTGCGGCGCTTTCGCTGGCTGGCCGCCGTCACCGGTCACGACGTCGTGTTGGGCAAGCTGTTCGAGCCGCACCTCGATGCGGAGTCGATCCTGGAGGAATTGCTGGGCCCCTCGCCTGCCCTGGCGCTGCGCCGCGCGCTTGCGCCCGATGGCATATGGGCGGTATGGGCAGCCGAAGGCCCGGGGCGGCTCGACGCTTGGCCCGATGACGCCGGCCGCTGGCGCCTTGCCGGCCGCAAGAGCTGGTGCTCGGGTGCGCAACGCGTGCGCGCCGCGCTGGTGACCGCGCGCGACCCGCAGGGAGGGCCCAGGCTTTTCGCGGTGTCCCTGCGGCAGGCGGGCATCACCGTGACCGACGAGGGCTGGCACGCCGTGGGCATGGCCGCCACCGCCAGCGTGGACCTGCTGTTCGACGCCGTGCCGGCGCAGCCTGTCGGCGCGCCGGGCGCCTATGTCGCGCGCGCGGGCTTCTGGCATGGCGCCGCCGGCATCGCGGCCTGCTGGCATGGGGCGGCGGCCGCGATCGCCGAACCCTTGCGTGCGCGGGTGGCGCGTGCGGGCGCTTCGGCGGACGGCCTGCTGGCGGCCCACCTGGGCGCGGTCGACTGCGCCTTGTCCGCATCGGCCACGGCCCTGAGCGCGGCGGCCGTCGCCATCGATGCCCACCGCGCCGGTGGACCGGCTTTCGGCCAGCGCGGCGCGCTGCAACTGCGCGGCACGGTGGAGGCCGCGGCGCAGCGCGTGATCGACGCCTGCGGCCGCGCCCTGGGCGCCGCGCCGCTGTGCCGCGACACAGCGCACGCGCGGCGCGTGGCCGATCTCGGCGTCTTCCTGCGGCAAAGCCACGCGGACTGGGACCTCGCCGCGCTGGGACGGCTCGCCGCTCCGGAGGAGGGCGCATGGCGGCTCTAACGCTCCTCGATGAGCCGGTGCAGGACCTGCACCCCGAAGCCCTGGTCCCCGGGGGCGGGCGCGTCGTGCTCGTGGCGCCCCATCCCGATGACGAAGTGCTGGCCCTGGGCGGCACGCTGGCGCAGCTCTCCGCCGCGGGGCGGGAGGTGGTGCTGTATGCGGTTACCGACGGCGATGCGAGCCACCCCGGCTCCGCCACCTGGACACCGGCGCTATTGCGCGCCCTCAGGCCCGTGGAAACCGCCCAGGCGCTGCGGCGGCTGGGCGTGAGCGCCAGGGTCGAACGCCTGCGCTTTCCCGATGGCGCCATCGTGCGCCACGAGGAGGCGCTCGCGCGTGCGCTGGATCTGCACGACGCGGACACCGTCTTCGTCCCCTGGCGCCACGACGGACACGCCGACCACGAGGCCTGTGCGCGGGCCGCGCTGGCGGCGGCGCGGCGCCAGGGCGCGCGCTGCATCGAATTCCCGGTCTGGGCGCTGGTGCCCGGGCATCCGGCCCATGCGGGACTGCCGCGCTGCCGCATGCGCCGTATACGGGTGGGCCCGCGCTTCCTCCGCGCCAAGGCATGGGCGATCGAATCCTTCCGCAGCCAGCTCATGCCCGACGGTGACGCCGCGCCGGTCCTGACGCCGCAGGCCTTGGAGGTCTGGCGCGGCGCTGGCGAATGGGTGATGGCATGAGCCGCCTTGCGTCAGCGCCGGTCCAGGGCCAGCGCGCGGATCCGGTCCACTTCGAAGCACTGCACAGTGCCAGCGCGGACCCGTGGGGCGTACACCGGCGCTGGTATGAGCGGCGCAAGCGCAGCCTGCTGCTGGCGGCATTGCCGCGCGAGCACTACGGCCTGGCGTTCGAGCCGGGCTGCTCGGTCGGCGGCAATACCCTGGCGCTGGCCGCGCGCTGCAGCCAACTGGTCTCCGCCGATGCCAGCGCCGCCGCCACTGCGCGGGCGCGCGCGGCGGTGGCCGGGCTGCCGCAGGTGCGGGTGGAGCATTGGCGTTTCCCGGACCGTTGGCCTTCCCGCAACTGCGACCTGGTCGTGGTGTCGGAGCTGGCCTATTACCTGAGCGAGCGCGACTTCGCCCGCTTCCTGCTGCGGGCGCCCGCGCATCTGACGCATGGAGGCCACCTGCTGCTGTGCCACTGGCGCGCACCCATTGCCGATGCCTTCCGTTCCGGCGACAGCGTGCATCAGGCTGCGCTGGCCGGCCTGCCGCTGGCACATGTGGGCGCATGGCGGGATCAGGACATGCGGGTGGATGTCTGGCAGAACGGGGCTGCGCCGTCGGTCGCCGCAGCCTTGCAGGACGGGGCGCCATGATCGGCGTCTGCATTCCCGCGCACGACGAAGAGGAATGGATCGGCGCCTGCCTGGCGTCGGTTCGCCGCGCGGCCGCGCAGGTCCATGCGGAGCCGGTCTGCATCGTCGTGGTGGCCGATGACTGCAGCGATGCGACCGAGGCGGTGGCCCGCAGCCATCGCTGCGATCTGCTGAAAGTGCAGGCCCGCTGCGTCGGTGCCGCGCGGGCCGCCGGCGCGCAGCACCTGCTGGCGCGCGGCGCGCGTTGGCTGTGCTGCACCGACGCCGATTCCGTGGTGCCGTCCGACTGGATCACGCGCCAGCTCCTGTGCGGCGGCGACGTTTTCTGCGGCACGATCGGCGTGGCCGACTGGCGCGAGCAACCGGCCCACGTCGCCGCGGCTTTCGCGCGGCACTATCAGGACCGCGATGGCCACCGCCACATCCACGGGGCCAACCTTGGCGTCTGCGCGCACGCCTACCGCCGCAGCGGTGGCTTTCCATCGGTGCCGGCGCACGAGGACGTGCAACTGGTCCGCACGCTGGAAGCACGCGGCGCGCGCATTGCCTGGATGCGGGACCCGCGCGTGCTGACCAGTGCCCGCAGCGTGGCGCGCGCCCCCCATGGCTTTGCCCACTGGTTGCGTGAGCGCAGGATGCAGTTGGGGTAGCGCTGAACAGAGGTCCGTCGCGTCAGTCGACCTTGGCGCCGGTGGCCTTGACCACCTGCTGGTACTTGGCCAGTTCCTGTTGCATGAAGCGGTCGAACTCCTCGGGCGAGGTGGGCACCGGTTCGGCCATGAGGCCGGCGAAGCGGGTCTTGGTCTCGGGCGCGTTGAGCGCGGCGACGAAGGCCTGGTTGAGCTTCTGGATGACGTCGTGCGGCGTGCGTGCCGGGGCCACCAGTCCCCACCAGGTGTCGATGGCGAAGCCCTTGAGCGTGTCGGACACCGGCGGCACCTCGGGCAGGGCCGGGCTGCGCTGGGCGGTTGTCACGGCAATGGCCTTGAGCTTGCCCGCGCGGATGTTGGGCGCGGCCGTGGCCAGGTTGTCGAAGTTGAAATCGACCTGGCCCGACAGCAGCGCCAGCTGCGCCGGGTTGCCGCCGTTGAACGGGATGTGCACCGCGAAGATGCCGGCCTGCTGCTTGAACATTTCGCCCGCCAGGTGGCCGGCGCTGCCGTTTCCGCCGCTGCCGTAGTTGAGCTTGCCGGGGTTCTTCCTGCCGTAAGCGATCAGGTCGGCCACGCTGTCGATGCGCAGGCGTTGCGCGGTCTCGGCGTTCATCACCAGCACGTTGGGCACGCGCAGCATCTGCGTGATGCCGGCGAAGTCCCTGGCCGCGTCATAGGGCATGCGGCTGTAGAGCCAGGGGTTGACCGCGTGCGTGGCGGTGCTGGAGATGCCGATGGTCAGGCCATCGGGCGCGGCCTTGGCGATCATGTCCGCGCCGATGTTGCCGCCGGCGCCCGGCTTGTTGTCGATGATGACCGTGCCCAGGCTGTCGCGCACGCGCTCGGCCAGGACACGGGCGGTGACGTCGATCGGGCCGCCTGCGGCGAACGGGACGATCAGGCGGATCGGCCGGCCGGCGGATGGTTGGGCGAAGGCGGGCGCGGCGATGCCGGCGACGGCGCTGAGGAGGAGATGACGACGTTTCATGGGCACGGATTGTGCCCCTCGCGCCGAGGCCGCCGACACAATCGCTTACCCTATTTCGTCAGCCGGATGTGATGCGGCCCGCAGCCCTGGCGCGTTGTAGGCGCATGGAAGATGTTTTCCATGTACCACCCGGAGGTCACACCATGAAGATCCAAGCCCTCGTCGCCGCTCTTGCCCTTTCCATCGGCGGTGCCGCTTTTGCCCAGGCGCCCGCTCCCGCGACGGCTGCTCCGGCTGCGACCGCCGCGCCCGCCGCCAAGGAAGCCGCTCCGGCTGCCAAGGTCACCAAGAAGAAGAGCCATGCCAAGCACGCCAAGGCCAAGAAGGCTGCGGCAGCCGAAGCCAAGTCGAGCTGACCCTTGGCTGCCGGCCCTGGTGCCGGCTGCCCCATGCAAAAGGCCCGCAGGCATCGCGCTGCGGGCCTTTTTGCTGGGGCCGTGAAGGCGCGGCTCAGCCGCCGTGCTTGTCCGCCTCGCTGGTGAAGGCGTCGGCAAAGAACTCTTCCGCCGGCAGGCCGCGCTCGGCCACGTAGGCCTTCTGCGCGGACTCGACCACGATGGGCGCGCCGCAGGCGTAGACCTGGTGGCCCGACAGGTCGGCGAAGTCGTCTAGCACCGCCTGGTGGACGAAGCCGGCGCGGCCGGTCCAGTTGTCTTCGGGCAGGGCGTTGGACACCACCGGCACGTAGCGCAACTGCGGCATCTCGGCGAGCTTCTGCACGATCCAGTCGTTCAGGTACAGGTCGCCCGGCCGGCGTCCGCCCCAGTAGAGCGTGGCCGGGCGCGTGCTGCCCTTGAACTGCAACTGCTCGATCAGCGCCTTGATCGGCGCGAAGCCGGTGCCCGAGGCCAGCAGCACGATCGGCTTGTCGGAATCCTCGCGCAGGAAGAAGCTGCCGAAGGGCGCCTCGCAGCGCAGGATGTCGCGCTCCTTCAGCGCGGTGAACACGTGGTCGGTGAACTTGCCGCCGGGCATGTGGCGCAGGTGCAGTTCCACGCTCGGGCCGGTCTCGGCCTGGGCGTGCGGCGCGGTGGCCATGGAGTAGGCGCGGCGGCTGCCGTCGCGCAGGATGAATTCCAGGTACTGGCCGGCGTGGTAGCGCAACTGCTCGGTGGCCGGCAGTTGCAGGCGCAGCCGCATGACGTCGTGCGAGAGCCTCTCCAGCAACTGCACGCGTACCGGCATCTTGCGCACGGGGAAGGCGCTTTCGTCGGTGACCTGGCGCGACTCCAGCACCACGTCGCCCTGCGGCACCGCGCGGCAGGTGAGCACCAGGCCCTGGGCTTCTTCCTCGGCCGACAGCGCCTTGCTCTGGTGCTCGGCCATGGTGATGCTGCCTTCGAGCTTGCGGCACTTGCAGGAGCCGCAGGCGCCGTCCTTGCAGCCGTAGGGCAGTCCGATGCCCTGGCGGATCGCGGCCGCCAGAATGGTCTCGCCGGCCTCGGTGGTGAAGGTGCGGCCGCTCGGCTGCACGGAAATGGTGAAACTCATCGCGTGGTTATCCTTGGAAGAGGCCTTGCTTTCGATCGGATCGATTTTGCCCTCAAACCAGACCCCTCTCGGCGCGCTGCCTGCGCGCTTCAAGCGCCAGCGCGTGCTGATCGTCGGCTGCGGCGATGTCGGCCTGCGCGCCGCGGGCCTGTTGGCGGGGCGTGTGCGGCTGCTCGCGCTCACGTCTACACCCGAGCGCGCACCGGCGCTGCGTGCGCGCGGCATCGTGCCGCTGGCGGGCAATCTGGACGACCCGGCCTCGCTGCGGCGGCTGGCCGGGCTGGCGCAGCGCGTGCTGCACCTGGCGCCGCCGCCCGCGCCGCGCGAGGAGGCCGGCGCGCCCTGGTGGCGCGACCCCCGCACGCTGGCGCTGGTGCGCGTGCTGGCGCGGCGCACGCGGCCGGCGGCGCTGGTGTATGGCTCGACCAGCGGCGTCTACGGCGACTGCCATGGCGAGCGGGTGGCCGAGTGGCGGCCGGTGTCGCCGCACACCGCGCGCGCGCACCGCCGGGTCGATGCCGAAGCGGCGGTGCGCCACTTCGGCCGGGGCGGCAGCCGCGCCAGCATCCTGCGCATTCCCGGCATCTACGCGCCCGACCGGTCCGGCGGCACGCCGCGCGAGCGCCTGCTGCGCGGCACGCCGGTGCTGCGGCCGGAGGACGACGTCTACACCAACCACATCCATGCCGACGACCTGGCGCGGGCCTGCTGCGCGGCGCTGTGGCGCGGCGCGGCGCAGCGCGTCTACCACGCGAGCGACGACACCGAGCTGAAGATGGGCGACTACTTCGATCTGGCGGCCGACCTGTACCGCCTGCCGCGGCCGCCGCGCGTGGCGCGCAGCGCCGCGGGCGAGCAGTTGTCGCTGATGCTGCTGAGCTTCATGAGCGAGTCGCGCCGGCTGGACAACCGCCGCCTGCGCCGGGAACTGCGGCTGGCGCTGCGCTACCCGACGGTGCGCGAAGGGCTGGCGCAGATGGCCGCACATTAGCTATAAAAATAATAGCATAAAGCCCAGATATTACCTGGGCTTCAGGGCTTTTTCCCTCACAAAACGCCGGCGGCGCGCAGTTCCGCGATCTGCGCAGGCGCCAGGCCGATCTCCTGCAGCACTTCGTCGGTGTGTTCGCCCAGCGCGGGCGGGGCGCGGCGCAGCACGGGCGGGTGCTCGGCCAGGCGCAGCGGGCTGGCCACGCCGGCGATCTGCGCGATGCCGTCGCCGGCCGCGCGCGGCAGCGTCACCGCCAGGCCGCGCGCCTGCACCTGCGGGTCGGCAAAGGCCTGGCCGATGTCGTTGATCGGGCCGCAGGGCACGGCCTTGTCCTCCAGCAGCGCGATCCATTCGGCGGTGCTGCGGGTGCGGGTGATCTCCTCCATCGCCGGGATCAGCGTGCCGCGGTTGCGCACCCGCGCGGTGTTGCTGGCGTAGCGCGCGTCGGCGCTCCACTCGGGCCGGCCCACGGCGGCGCAGAAGCGCGCGAACTGGCCGTCGTTGCCGATGGCCAGCAGCATGGCGCCGTCGGCGGTCGGGAAGTCCTGGTAGGGCGCCAGGCTCGGGTGGGTGTTGCCCTGGCGTTGCGGCACGCTGCCGGTGTTGAGGTAGCCGGTGGTCTGGTTGGCCAGGATGGCCATGCCCACGTCCAGCAGCGCCATGTCGATGTGCTGGCCGCGGCCGGTGTGCTGCCGCGCGTGCAGCGCGGCCAGGATGGCGGTGGCGGCGTACATGCCGGTGAAGGTGTCGGTGAGCGCCACGCCCACGCGCTGCGGGCCGCCGCCGGGCGTGCCGTCGGCGCGGCCGGTGATGCTCATCATGCCGCTCATGGCCTGCACCATGAGGTCATAGCCGGCGCGCCTGGCATAGGGGCCGTCCTGGCCGAAGCCGGTGACCGAGCAGTAGATAAGCCGCGGGTTCAGCGCCTGCAGGCTGGCGTAGTCCAGGCCGTAGGCGCTGAGGCCGCCGACCTTGAAGTTCTCCACCAGCACGTCGGCCCCGGCGGCCATGCGCCGCAGCAACTGCTGGCCCTGGGGCGTGGCCATGTCGATGGTGACCGAGCGCTTGTTGCGGTTGCAGCAGGCGAAGTAGGCGGCCTGCTCGGTGTCGCGGCCCTCGGCGTCCCGCAGGAAGGGCGGGCCCCAGTGGCGCGTGTCGTCGCCGCTGCCGGGGCGCTCGATCTTCACCACGTCCGCGCCCAGGTCGGCCAGGGTCTGGGTGCACCAGGGGCCGGCCAGCACGCGCGAGAGGTCGAGAACCTTGAGGCCGGCGAGGGCGCCTTCGTGGGTGGTGAGGGTCATCCGATGTGTCCTATGAACGGAGAGCGTATTTCTTCTTCATGCGCAGGCGCGCCGCGCCGGGCCGCCCCCTGGAAGGGGGTTGGCGAAGACACGCAGTGCGAAGCCTGGGGGTTAGCTGAAGGCCGGGATGCCGGTTTGCGCACGGCCAAGGATCAGGGCGTGCACGTCGTGCGTGCCTTCATAGGTGTTGACCACTTCCAGGTTCACCAGGTGCCGCGCCACGCCGAACTCGTCGCTGATGCCGTTGCCGCCCATCATGTCGCGCGCCAGGCGGGCGATGTCGAGCGACTTGCCGCAGCTGTTGCGCTTGATCAGCGAGGTGATCTCGACCACGTTCTGGCCCTCGTCCTTCATGCGGCCCACGCGCAGGCAGCTCTGCAGGCCCAGCGTGATCTCGGTCTGCATGTCGGCCAGCTTCTTCTGGATCAACTGGTTGGCCGCGAGTGGGCGGCCGAACTGCTTGCGGTCCAGCGTGTACTGGCGCGCGGTGTGCCAGCAGAATTCGGCCGCGCCCAGCGCGCCCCAGGCGATGCCGAAGCGTGCGCTGTTGAGGCAGGTGAACGGTCCTTTGAGTCCCTGTACTTCGGGGAAGGCGTTTTCTTCCGGCACGAAGACGTTGTCCATGACGATTTCGCCGGTGACCGAGGCGCGCAGGCCGACCTTGCCGTGGATGGCCGGGGCGCTCAGGCCATTCATGCCTTTGTCGAGCACGAAGCCGCGGATCGGGCCCACGGCGCCGCCTTTGGAGACTTCCTTGGCCCAGACCACGAACACGTCGGCCACCGGGCTGTTGGTGATCCACATCTTGCTGCCCTTGAGCCGGTAGCCGCCGTCGACCTTGTGGGCGCGCGTGGCCATGCTGCCGGGGTCGGAGCCGTGATCGGGCTCGGTCAGGCCGAAGCAGCCGATCCACTCGCCGCTGGCCAGCCTGGGCAGGTACTTCTGCTTCTGCGCCTCGGTGCCGAATTCGTGGATGGGCACCATCACCAGCGAGGACTGCACGCTGGCCATGGAGCGGTAGCCCGAATCCACGCGCTCGATCTCGCGCGCGATCAGGCCGTAGGAGACATAGTTCAGCCCCGGGCCGCCGTACTGCTCGGGGATGGTCGGGCCGAGCAGGCCCAGTTCGCCCATCTCGCGGAAGATGCTGGTGTCCATCTTCTCGTGGCGGAAGGCCTCGAGCACGCGCGGCGCCAGCTTGTCCTGGCAGTAGGCATGGGCCGCGTCGCGCACCATGCGCTCTTCGTCGCTCAGTTGCTGTTCGAGCAGGAACGGGTCGGCCCATTGGAAGGCGGCGCGGTGCGGGGCGCTGGACATGGAAGGTCTCCTGGGGAAGGGGGAAGCTGAGGAAGGCTGCATCCTAGTGCGCCGCCGGTTTTGCGGCAAACGAGTTTTGCACATCAAGCTATGCGGTATGGGAATTTCTGGAAGAATGAAGCACAGGCACCGTGCTGGCCTGGTCCAAAAGAAGATTCCATTTCATCATGCGGCGGCGTATACCCTCCACCCAGGCGCTGGCCTGCTTCGAAGCCGCCGCGCGGCACGAGAGCTATACCCGCGCGGCCGAAGAGCTTTCGCTCACGCAAAGCGCCGTGTCGCGCCAGGTGCAGGCCTTGGAGGACTTCCTGGGCGTGACCCTGTTCCGGCGCACCCGGCATGGCGTGGCGCTGACGCCCGGCGGCAAGCAGTACTGGCGGCAGATCGCGCGCGGGCTGGAAGGCCTGGAGCGCGACACGCTGGACCTGATGGCCGGCCAGGGCCGCGGCGGCGCCGTCGCGCTGGCGGCGGTGCCGACCTTCGCCACGCGCTGGCTGGTGCCGCGCCTGCCCCGGCTGGCGGCGCTGCACCCGGACATCACGGTGCACATCGAAACCCGCACCCGGCCCTTCCTGTTCGCCGACACCGGTTTTGACGCGGCGCTGTACGCCGGCACGCCCGAGCAGGTCGCGCACTGGCCCGGCACCCGCGCCGAACCGCTGCTGCACGAGGACGTGATCCCGGTCTGCAGCCCGGCGCTGCGCGGCGACGCGGAACTCACGCCGGCCCGCATCGCCGCGCTGCCGCTGCTGCAGCAAAGCACCCGGCCCTACGGCTGGCGCCAGTGGTTCGACGCCATGGGCGTGGCCGCGCCGGCCGCCCTGGCCGGGCCGCGCTATGAGCTGTTCTCCATGGTGGCCGTCGCCGCCGCGCATGGCCTGGGCGTGGCGCTGATTCCGCCGCTGCTGATCGAGGCCGAGCTGGCGCGCAGCGAACTGGTGGTGGCCTGCAACCGGCCGCTGCGCGGCGAGCGCTCGTACTACCTGGTCATGCCGGCCGTGGACGCGCCGCCGCCGGCCCTGGTCCTCTTCGAAAGCTGGGTGCGCGCCATGGCGGAGGAGGGCGGGGCCTGAGCACTGCCGTACATTGCGGGGTCACCCCTCGATTGGAGTCGTCCGCATGTACGCTTCTTATTCCGCCCGTAGCTGGAGCCTGGCCTATCTGGCCGCCCTGCTGACCCTGCTGGTGCTGGACGGGCTCTGGCTCGGCCTGGTGGCCCGCGATCTGTACCAGCGCGAGATGGGCAGCCTGCTGCGCGAAAGCCCGGACATGGTGCCCGCGGCGGCCTTCTATCTGCTCTACCCGGCCGGCCTGACCTACCTGGTGCTCTCGGGCCGGCCCGCGGGCTGGGGCACGGCGGTACTGCGGGCGGCGGTGGTCGGCTTCGTGGCCTATGGCACCTATGACGCCACCAACCTGTCGGTGCTAGAAGGCTTCCCGGCCGGGCTGGCAGTGATCGACGTGCTGTGGGGCGTGTTCCTCACGGCGGTTGCCGGTGCCGCGCTTTACCGCGCCGCGCTCGCCACTTCCCGCTAGCGCCGCAGCGCCTGCTTGCGGGCGGCACGGCGCTTCATGGCGAACCGGATCGCGACCTGCAGGGCGGCCAGCCCGACGGCGACGAGGATGCGCTGCTGCAGGGTGGGGCCGGCCTCTTGCGTGGTCGGCGCGATTTCCAGGTGAGTGCTGTCGTCGTGCCGGATGGGCGCTGGCGCAGTGTCGCGCAGCGCGGCCGGCTTGCGCGAGCCGTATTCGTTGGCATAGACCCAGGTGAACTCCGCGCCCAGCAGAAAGATCTGCGCCGAGTAATAGACCCAGACCAGCAGCACCACGATGGAGCCCGCCGCGGCGAAGGAGGACGAGATGGCGCTGCGGCCCACGTAGAGCCCGATCAGCATCTTGCCGACCTCGAACAGCACGGCGGTCACCGCCGCGCCGACCCAGACGTCGCGCCAGGCGATGCTGGCCTTGGGCATGAGCTTGTAGATCATGGCGAACAGCAGCGTGGTGATGGACAGCGACACCAGCAGGTTCAGCGCCATCAGCGCGAAGGTCCAGCCCGGTACCATCTGGCCGGCCCACTTGCCCATGGCCGCCACCGCCGCGCTCACCGTGAGCGACACCATCAGCAGGAAGGCCAGTCCCAGGATCAGGCCGAAGGACAGCAGCCGGGCCTGCAGCGTGGCGAACACGCCGCTCTTGTCGTCTTTGGCGGGCACGCGCCAGATGCGGTCCAGCGCGCTCTGCAGCTCCGCGAACACGGTGGTGGCGCCGACCACCAGCACCACCACGCTGATGCTGCTGGCGATAATGCCCTCGGTAGGGTGGCTGGCCCCGCGGATCAGGCCCTGCACCGCCATGGCGCCCTCCTGCCCGAGCAGGCCGGAGAGCTGGCCCACGATCTCGCCCTGCACCGCCTCGCGGCCGAAGACGAAGCCGGCCACCGCGATCACGATCAGCAGCAGCGGCGCGAGCGAAAAGACGGTGTAGTAGGCAATGGCCGCGCCCATGCTGGGCGCGTAGTCATCCGACCACGAGGCGATCGACTTGCGCGCCAGGGCGATGAAGGGGCTTATGTTCATGCTGCTCTTCTCCTGCGGGCCATTGTCCGGGAGGCCCGCCCGGAAGAAGTGCAGGAATGTTTCCGGCCAGCCCTACTGGCTGGTGCAGCTCACGTAGTCGACGTTGTAGCGGTTGCAGGTGGTGAACAGCGCGCGCACCGCCGGGGATACCGGCATGGTCTGCGGCGGCGGCGAGGCGGCCAGCCGGCGCTGGGGCTCGATCTCCTGCAGCCAGGCGCTGTACTGCTGCTGGAATTCCAGCAGCCGCGCGCGGTAGGCGTCGCCCAGCTCCTGGCGGCGCATGTTGAACTGGCCGTAGTTGATGTCGCCCGCGTACAGCCTGGTGGTGAGGAACACCAGCTCGCGCTGGTTGAGCTCGAACGCCGACGCCAGGGCCGGCGGAAACTTGCTCGCGCGGTAGTTCTGCCCCAGCGGCAGGCAGCGTTGCCGCTCGCTGCCCCAGATGTCCAGCGCGGTCTTCTCCTGGGGGCTGGGCATCTGCTTGCTGCCGAGCATGGGCAGCGACGCCTGGCCCGCGCTGCGCAGGCTGCCCACCTTGGATTCGAGCACGGTCAGGCGCGGGTCGCGGTTGGCCGCCGCCAGGCACTCGGCAGTCGGGTCGGCGTTGAGCAGGTCCGCCACGGTCTGCGGCGCGGACGGGGGCGGAGTCGTGACGCAGCCGGAGAGGAGAGCGGCTGCGGCCAGGGCGGAGAGTGCGAGGTGTTTCATGGATGGCTTCTGGTGCTGCTGGATTGGCGGACGGCCCAAGAGGCAACGTCCCTTGCAGCGTACTGTATCCAATTCACCGGCCTTGCCCGCAACCGATCGCTACCGCAAGCCGCGAGCGGGAGCCTTACTTCGGCGCCAGCCGGATGGCGCCGTCCAGGCGGATGACCTCGCCATTGAGCATCTCGTTCTCGACGATGTGGGCCACCAGCTTGGCGTAGTCCTGCGGCGTGCCCAGTCGCGAGGGGAAGGGCACGCCCGCGGCCAGCGCGTCCTGCACCTCCTTCGGCATGCCGAACAGCATCGGTGTGCCGAAGATGCCCGGGGCGATGGTCATGTTGCGGATGCCGTTGCGCGCCAGGTCGCGCGCGATCGGCAGCGTCATGCCGACGATGCCGCCCTTAGAGGCGCTGTAGGCCGCCTGCCCGATCTGCCCGTCATAGGCCGCCACCGACGCGGTGGAGATCAGCACGCCGCGCTCGCCGGTCGGCTCGGGCTCGTTGCGGGCCATGGCCTCGGCCGCCAGGCGGATCATGTTGAAGCTGCCCACCAAGTTCACCGTCACGGTCTTGGCAAAGAGCGCCAGCGAATGCGCGCCGGCCTTGCCCACCGTCTTCTCGGCCGGCGCGATGCCGGCACAGTTGACCAGCCCCATCAGCCGGCCCAGCTCGAGCGCCTTGGCCACCGCGGCCTGGCCGTCGGCCTCCTGCGTGACGTCGCAGCGCACGAAGGCGCCGCCGATCTCCTGCGCCACGGCCTGGCCCTTGGCGTCCTGCATGTCGGCCACCACCACCTTTGCGCCCTTGCCGGCCAGCAGCCGTGCCGCTCCCTCGCCCAGCCCCGAGGCCGCGCCCGTGATGATGAAAACCTTGCCTGCGATGTCCATGTTTGCTCCTGTGGTTGACGTTGACGTAACGTCAATTATGAGCGCAGTGGCAGGCGGCGTTGGCTCGCCCAGTCTCGGGCCCGCAGTTGCTGGCGGCCAATTGCCGGGGCCTGGAGGTCGTCGTGTGCTTTCAGGATCCGTGGTGCTGGTGCCGCAGCGGTAGTCGCGCAAGGTAGGCCGTAGTGCCCCTCGGATGAGGGACAGAAGCGCACCGGATGTGCAATTTCGCCATGGCCGTCGCCGACTCCCTGGGGTCCGGCGAATCAACGGCTTCTTGTATCTGGTGCCCGGGGCCGGAATCGAACCGGCACACCTTTCGGTGGGGGATTTTGAGTCCCCTGCGTCTACCAATTTCACCACCCGGGCGCTGGGAGCGAAGTCCGAAATTATGGCACAGTGCATGCATGCAATATCCCACCATCGAGGACACCATCGGACGCACGCCGCTCGTGGCGCTGCAGCGCATCGGGGCGGCCGAGGGCGCGGTTTCGGGCAACGTGGTGCTCGGCAAGCTCGAGGGCAACAACCCGGCCGGGTCGGTGAAAGACCGGCCGGCGCTGTCGATGATCCAGCGCGCGCAGGAGCGCGGCGACATCCAACCCGGCGACGTGCTGATCGAGGCCACGTCGGGCAACACCGGCATCGCGCTGGCGATGGCCGCGGCCATCAAGGGCTACCGCATGCTGCTGATCATGCCGGAGGACCTGTCCATCGAGCGTGCGCAGACCATGAAGGCCTTTGGCGCGGAACTGATCCTCACGCCCAAGAGCGGCGGCATGGAGTACGCGCGCGATCTGGCCGAGCAGATGCAGAAGGACGGCAAGGGCCGGGTGCTGGACCAGTTCGCCAACACCGACAACCCGCGCATCCACTACGAGACCACCGGCCCCGAGATCTGGGATGCCACGCACGGCCGCATCACCCACTTCGTGAGCGCGATGGGCACCACCGGCACCATCACCGGCGTCGGCCGCTACCTCAAGGAAAAGAAGCCCTCGGTGCGCATCGTCGGCGCGCAGCCGGCGGAAGGCTCGCGCATTCCGGGCATCCGCAAGTGGCCCGAGGCGTACATGCCGCAGATCTACGACGCCAGCGTGGTCGACGAGACGGTGCTGGTCAGCCAGTCCGATGCCGAGGAAATGTGCCGCCGCCTGGCGCGCGAGGAGGGCATCTTCGGCGGCATCTCGGCGGCGGGCGCCTGCTGGGTGGCGCAGCAGATCTCGCAGCGCGAGCAGAACGCGACCATCGTCTTCGTCGTCTGCGATCGTGGTGACCGTTATCTGTCCACGGGCGTGTTTCCCGCCTGAATTTCAATGAAAATGCCTTGAAGCCCAGGTATTTACTGGGCTTGTAGCTATTAAAAACATAGCAATGCAGCAGAGCTACCGATTCTGTCCGATGTGCGCGGGGGCGCTCGCGCCGATGGCGCAGATGGAAGACGGCGGTGAGAAGCTGCGCCTGCGCTGCGCGGCCTGCGGCTGGACCCACTGGAACAACCCCACGCCGGTGCTGGGCGCCGTCGTCGAGGTGGACGGCAAGGTCCTGCTGGCGCGCAACGCGGCCTGGACGCACCGCATGTTCGCCCTGATCACCGGCTTCATGGAAGCCGGCGAGACGCCGGAGGAAGGCATTGCGCGCGAGGTCAAGGAGGAAACCCGGCTCGATGCCCTGGCGGTGAGGCTGATCGGCGTCTACGACTTCCAGCGCATGAACCAGGTGCTGATCGTCTACCACGTGCAGGCGCGGGGCGAGGTCCGGCTGTCGCCGGAACTGGCGGAGTACCGCCTGTTCGAGCTGCAGGACCTGCGCTGCTGGCCTTCCGGCACCGGCCAGGCGCTGGCCGACTGGCTGCGCTCGCGCGGCCACGAGCCGGTCTTCGTCGACGGGCCGGCACGGCCGGCCGTGGAAGTTGCAGCCTAGAATCCCGCCCACCATGGACGTCCACAAAGAACTCGATACCCGCGGCCTGAACTGCCCGCTGCCGATCCTCAAGGCCAAGAAGGCGCTGTCGGAGCTGCACAGCGGCCAGTTGCTGCGCGTGGTGTCCACCGATGCCGGCTCTATACGCGATTTCCAGGCCTTCGCCCGCCAGACCGGCAATGAGCTGGTGGAGCAGCAGACCGTGGCCGAGGAGCACATCCACATCCTGCGCCGCCGCTGAACCGGGGTGGCGCTGGCGGCGCGCCGGCCGGCCTCAGATGTCGAGCTGGCGCAGGTATTCGCGGAAATGCACGCCCACCTCGGGGTGCTGCAGCGCCAGTTCCACGGTGGCCTCCAGGAAGCCTTCCTTGCTGCCGCAGTCGTAGCGCTTGCCTTCGTACTGCCAGGCGTAGACCCACTCGCTTTGCATGAGGCCGGAGATGCCGTCGGTGAGCTGGATCTCGCCGCCCACGCCCTGCTTCTGCTGGCGGATCTGCTCGAACACGGCGGGCGTGAGGATGTAGCGGCCGGCCACGCCCATGCGCGAGGGCGCCACGGCCGGATCGGGCTTCTCCACCATGTGATTGACTTTGAGCAGGCGGTCTTCGACCATGTCGCCGACCACGATGCCATAGCGCTTGGTCTGGTCCTGCGGCACTTCCTGCACCGCCAGCACCGAGCCGCCGGTGCGCTCGAACACCTGGGCCATCTGCGCCAGCACCGGCGGCTTGCCCACCATCAGGTCGTCGGCCAGCAGCACGGCGAAGGCTTCGTTGCCCACCAGGTGCTCGGCGCAGAGCACGGCATGGCCCAGCCCGAGCATGCGCGGCTGGCGCACGTAGGAGAGCACCATGTCGTCCGGCTGGATCGACTTGACCAGGGCCAGCAGCGCGTGCTTGTTGGCGGCCTCGAGCTCGTTCTCCAGCTCGTAGGCGGTGTCGAAATGGTCCTCGATGGCGCGCTTGTTGCGGCCGGTGACGAAGATCATGTGGCGGATGCCCGCGGCGTAGGCTTCCTCCACCGCGTACTGGATCAGCGGCTTGTCCACCACGGGCAGCATTTCCTTGGGCTGGGCCTTGGTGGCCGGGAGGAAGCGGGTGCCGAGGCCGGCGACGGGAAACACGGCTTTGTTGATGCGACGCGACGAAGAGGTCATTTGCGGGTGTCTTGAGAATGTCGTGCGGCGGCTGTGCCGCCTGCGCGCGAGCGCAGAGAGCTCGCGCCGTTGGCGCCCGTAGGCATGCCGGCAAGTATAGGACAGGGGTAGCACCGGCCCGGCCGCCGGAGCGCTGCCGCTGCCCCCTGGCCATTCTGGTTGCGGCGATCTACAACCTGTTCAACAAGAACTTCCTGGACTTCCAGCCGTACGCGGTGCCGGGCCAGCGGCCGCCGGTGAGCTACGGCAACCTGTATGCCAACAGCCAGGAAGGGCGGCGGCTCTGGGTGTCGGCCAACTACGAGTTCTGAAGCACCGCCGCCATGCCGAGGCTGCGCGCTTCACTCCTGCGAGGGCAGATCCTGCGGCCCGGCGGTGCCGGTTCCGCGGATGTCTGCGCATGGCCTGCTCCGCGGCCTTCGGCGTCGGCGGGGCTCATGTGCCGCGGGTGGCGCGCGGCGCCATGGACCACCGGGATGGCCGGGTGCCTATGCCAGCCGCGACAGCTGCGCGCGCAGGCGCTCCAGCGCGGCGCCGAAGTCGGCCAGGCGCTTGTGCTCCTGCTCGATCACGGCCGGCGGGGCCTTGGCGACGAAGGCCTGGTTGGCGAGCTTGCCGTGGGCCTTGGCGATCTCGCCCTCCAGGCGCGCCACTTCCTTGCCCAGGCGCTGCTTTTCCGCGGCGACGTCGATCTCCATGTGCAGGCAGATGCGCGCATCGCCCACCACGGCCACCGGTGCTGCCTGGGCCGCCTGCTGCCAGGCGGCCTCGTCGTCGAACACCTTGACCTCGCTGAGCTTGGCCAGCGCCTGCAGCGCGGGCATGGCCGCGCGCAGGAAGTCCGCGTCACCCACCGCGTACAGCGGCATCCGGGTGGCGGGCGAGACGTTCATTTCGCCGCGCAGCGTGCGGCAGGCGTCAACCACGGCCTTGAGCCGGGCGACCCAAGCTTCGGCCGCGGGGTCAATGCGCTCGGGCTGGCTTTCCGGGTAGGCGGCGATGCTGACCGAGGCCCCGGCACGGCCGGCCACGGGCGCCACCTTCTGCCACAGTGCCTCGGTGATGAAGGGGATCAGCGGGTGCGCCAGGCGCAGCAGGGTCTCCAGCGTGCGGATCAGGGTGCGGCGCGTGGCGCGCTGCTGCGCCTCGTCGCCGGTCTGGATCTGCACCTTGGCGATCTCCAGGTACCAGTCGCAGAACTCGTTCCAGACGAACTCGTAGACGGCGCTGGCGACGTTGTCCAGGCGGTAGTCGGCAAAGCCCCTGGCGACCTCGGCCTCCACGCGCTGCAGGGTCGAGGTGATCCAGCGGTCGGCCTGGCTGAAGCGCAGGTAGCCGTGGGCGCTGCCGCCGGGGGCGCAGTCGGCCTTGGTGTGCTCCTGCAGGCCGCAGTCCTGGCCTTCGCAGTTCATCAGCACGAAGCGGGTGGCGTTCCAGAGCTTGTTGCAGAAGTTGCGGTAGCCCTCGCAGCGCTTGGGGTCGAAGTTGACGCTGCGCCCGAGCGAGGCCATGGCGGCGAAGGTGAAGCGCAGCGCATCGGCGCCGTAGGCGGGAATGCCTTCGGGGAATTCCTTCTCGGTCTGCTTGCGCACCTTGGGCGCGGTTTCGGGCTTGCGCAGGCCCTGGGTTCGCTTTTCGAGCAGGGGTTGGAGCGCGATGCCGTCGATCAGGTCCACCGGGTCGAGCACGTTGCCCTCGGACTTGCTCATCTTCTTGCCCTGGGCATCGCGCACCACGCCATGCATGTAGACGTCCCTGAAGGGCACGCGGCCGGTGAAGTGGGTGGTCATCATGATCATCCGGGCGACCCAGAAGAAGATGATGTCGTAGCCGGTCACCAGCACCGAGGAGGGCAGGTAGAGGTTGTAGTCGCCGGTCGGGCCGTCGGTCTGCGCCGGCCAGCCCATGGTGCTGAAGGGCACCAGCGCCGAGGAGTACCAGGTGTCGAGCACGTCCTCGTCGCGGGTCAGGGTCTTGCCGGGGGCCTGGGCCTGCGCCTCGGCCTCGCTGCGGGCGACGTAGACCTGGCCGTCCTCGTCGTACCAGGCCGGGATCTGGTGGCCCCACCAGAGCTGGCGGCTGATGCACCAGTCCTGGATGTTGCGCATCCACTGGTGGTAGGTGGTGACCCAGTTCTCCGGCACGAATCGCACCGCGCCGCTGTCCACCGCGTCGATGGCTTTCTGCGCGATCGACTTGCCGGTGGCGTCGCCTGCGGCGACCTTGTTCATGGCCATGAACCACTGGTCGGTCAGCATCGGCTCGACCACCTGGCCGGTGCGCACGCAGCGCGGCACCATGAGCTTATGCTTCTTCACCTCGACCAGCAGGCCCAGGGCTTCGAGGTCGGCGACCACCTGCTTGCGCGCAACGAAGCGGTCCAGGCCGCGGTACTTCCCGGGCGCGTTGTCGTTGACGGCGGCGTCGAGCGTGAGGATGCCGATCAGCGGCAGGCCGTGGCGCTGGCCGACCGCGTAGTCGTTCACGTCATGCGCGGGCGTGACCTTGACCACGCCGGTGCCGAAGGCCTTGTCCACGTAGTCGTCGGCGATCACGGGAATGGTGCGGTCGCACAGCGGCAGAGTGACCTGCCTGCCGATGAGGTGGGTGTAGCGCTCGTCTTGCGGATGCACCATCACGGCCACGTCGCCCAGCATGGTCTCGGGGCGGGTGGTGGCGACCACCAGCGACTCGCCGCTGCCGTCGGCCAGCGGGTAGCGGATGTGCCAGAGCGAGCCGTCTTCCTCCTCGCTTTCCACCTCCAGGTCGGAGACGGCGGTCTTCAGCATCGGATCCCAGTTGACCAGGCGCTTGCCGCGGTAGATCAGGCCCTGCTGGTACAGGCGCACGAAGGTCTCGGTCACCACGGCCGAGAGCTTGTCGTCCATGGTGAAGTATTCGTGGTTCCAGTCCACGCTGTCGCCCATGCGGCGCATCTGCGTGGTGATGGTGTTGCCGGACTTTTCCTTCCACTCCCAGACGCGGGCGACGAAGTTCTTGCGGCCCAGGTCGTGGCGGCTGAGTTTGTGCTCCTGCAACTGGCGCTCGACCACGATCTGCGTGGCGATGCCCGCATGGTCGGTGCCCGGCACCCACAGCGTGTTGGCGCCCTTCATGCGGTGGTAGCGCGTGAGGCTGTCCATCACCGTGTGGTTGAAGGCATGGCCCATGTGCAGCGTACCGGTCACGTTGGGCGGCGGCAACTGGATGCAGAAGGACTCTGCGCCCGCCCGGGGCGCGCCGGTGCCGCGGTAGCCGGCGGCGGCGTAGCCGCGCTTCTCCCACTCGGGCCCCCAGTGCGCCTCGAGGGCGGCGGGCTCGAAGGACTTGGACAGGCTGTCGAGCCCGGGTTGGGCGGGCGTGGAGGCGGGGGTGTCGCTCATGGCGTAGGCGGTGCTCGGAAAAAGGCAACGGCACCCTGGGGTGCCGTTTGCGTGACGGGGGGAGCGGGGATTTTACCGGTGCCGCCTGGGCCGCTGCCCGCCAGACGCCTGAAGTGCCTGCCGTGCCCTGGCTGGGCGTCTTTTATGGTCCTTCATGGCTGTAGCCCAGGTGTTTCCTGGGCTTGTTGCTACAAAAAAAGAAGCGTCAGGCGCGGGCGCCGACTTCGGGGCGGTCGTTCTGCTGCGGCTTGAGCTGATCGACCGGTTTGCCGGCCGCGCGGTCGCGGCGCCACTGCTCCTTGCGCGCCGTCCACTCGGCCAGGCGGGCGTGGGCGGTGGTGCTTTCGCGCTCCATCTGCACCTCGTCGGCGAGCTGGGCGCTGAGTTCGAGCCGGATGCCGTTCGGGTCGAAGAAGTAGATGCTCTTGAAGATGTGGTGGTCGGTCACGCCCAGCACTTCGACGCCATGCGCCTGCAGCCGGGCCTTGGTGTTCTCCAGTTCCTCCACCGTGTCCACGCGGAAGGCGACATGGTTGATCCACAGCGGCGTGTTGGGCGAGGGCTCTGCCTTCACGTCGTCGCCGATGTCGAAGAAGGCGATGAAGGAGCCATCCTTCAGCCGGAAGAAGAAATGCGTATAGGGGCAGTATTCGCCCGTGCTGGGCACGTGGTCGCTCTGGATGATGTGGTAGAGCGGCAGGCCCAGGATGTCCTCATAGAAATGCCGGGTCTCCTCGGCATCCCGGGCCTTGTAGGCGAAGTGGTGCAACTGCTGGATGGCCGCCGGGGGCGGCAATGCGGCCAGGCTTTGCGGCGACAGGCGGGGAGGGGTGTTGAGTACGGCGGACATGGAGTCTCCTGGTCCTCGATGGAGGTGGGTTGTGATTCAACTATTCGTAATTCGTTTACTTTATCGTAATTCCTGGGACGTGCCAAGCAGGGTCATTCGGATGTGAAAACGCCCCGGGTGCCGAGGCGCTGCGGGGCGTGTGAGCAAAGGGACCGAGGGGCTCAGCGGATGGCCGCGGCCTTGCGCCAGGCCGCGGCGGCCGCCTCGGCATCGTCGCGCTGCTCGGCGAGTTCGGCCAGCGCGCGCCAGGCGCTGCTGCGCAGTTCGGGCTGCACCAGCTGCTGGCTGGCCTGGCTCAGCAGTTGCTGGGCCTTGCCCCAGAGCTGGCGGCGCAGGCAGGCCATGCCGGCCAGGTACTGCAGGTGCGGATCGCGCGGGTTGTGCTGCTGCGCGCCCTCGATGCGCGCCAGCCAGGCCGCGTCCACCGAATCCATGCCGGCTTCCAGCGTGCGCACCAGGCGCACCTGCAGCAGAGTGGGCAGGGCGTCGGCGTGGGCCGTCATGGTGTCCCAGGCCGGCAGCAGCCAGGTGCGCACCAGGGCCGGGTCGCCCTGCAACTGCTGCAGGCGGCTGGCGGCGTGGATGGCCAGCTCGGGCGTGGCGCGCTCGGCCGGCTCCAGCGACTGCCAGGTCCGGGTGAGCTGCGCGACGTCATGCGCGCCGTTGAGCAGTTCGGTCGCCAGGCCGCGCACGATGCTCTGCGCCGCCGCGGTGGAGAACGCTCGGTGCTTGGCCAGCAGGCGTGCAGTCTCCAGGGCGGACTGCGTGTGGCGCGCCAGCCGTGCCGCGCGCAGCCGCAGCCGCAGCGCCAGCGTGCGCCGCCCGGCGCCCTGGGGCAGGCCTTCCAGCCATTCGAGCGCCGCGTTGGCATCGCGGTCCTGCAGCGCCCACGCGGCCGCGCGCAGCTGGGTGCCCTCGCGCACCTCCTGGGCCGGGCCCGAGGGGTTGTCGGCGGTCTGCTCCAGCGCCTGGGCCAGATGCTGCTCGCGTGCCGCGCGGTCCTGCAGCGCGTGCGCGCTCTCGGCCGCCAGCAGGTGCGCCAGGGCCCGCACCTGCACCGCATGGGCCAGCGGTTCGCCCGAGCCGACCAGCGCCTGCTCCTGGGCGATGGCGGCCTCGGCCGCCTTGCGCGAACGGATGAAGCGCCCGGCCGCCAGGTGCGCCAGCGCGTCGAGCAGCGCCACGTGCATGGCGCGCTCCTTCTGCTGCGTGCGCCAGCGGCCGGCCTGCACCGGCAGGTCCAGCAGCGCGGCCAGCGTGCGCAGCGCCAGGTGCAGCAGCGTGAAGCCGCCGAACAGCAGCAGCAGCACCAGGTTGAGCGACAGGTCGACCCGGTAGGGCGGCCAGAACACGGTGACCGTGCCCTGGTTGTTGCCGGCGAACAGGGCCACGGCCACGGCCATGCCGAACAGGGCCAGGAACCAGAGGGCAGCGCGCATCGCCTTACCTCCCCGTGGCCGCCGTGGCCAGCGCCGACAGGGTGTCGTCCAGGCGCGGCAGCTCGGCGCTCTTCAACTGTTCGCGCGCCTGCTGCAGCAGGGCGCTGGCGTTCTGCACGCGGCGCGAAGAGGTGTCGAAATAGCGTTCCAGCGCGGCGGCGGCGGCGGCCACGTCGGCGCGGGCCGAGTCGGGCTGCCGCGCCAGCACTCCCAGGCGCGCGTTGAGCAGCTTGAGCTTCAGGTTCTCGCGCAGGAAGAAGGACTGCTCGGGCGCGAGCAGCACGGCCTCCGGATGCCCGATGCGGCTGACCCGCACCAGGCCGCGCGCCTCGTCGCGCACCGTGGCCCAGGCGTTGCGCAGGCTGCGGCGCCACCACGACGCATCGGCATCGGCCTGCGCGCCCGGCGCGGACTCGGCCGTGCCGATGCCCACGCGCACCGGCGCCAGGGTGCGGGCGTCGGACACCCGGGCCACGGCGTTCTGCAGCGGCAGGTCGTCCACCTGGCGCACCAGTTCGTCCAGGCGCGACAGCAGGCCCGGCGTGTCCAGCGTGCTGGCCCCCTTGACCCGGTCGATGTCGCGCGTGATGGCGCGCTGCACCGGCGCCAGACGCGGCTGCGCAGCGCGGCCGATGCGCTGGTCGGCGCTGCGCAGCGCGGCCAGCATAGGCTCGACGCTGCCGGTCAGCTCGGTCTGCTGCTGCGCCAGGCGCAGGGCCGATTCGATGTCCACCACCAGGTTCTCGTCCCGGGTGCGCGACAGGCTCTGCATCAGGTCCTCGAGCTGGGTGCGCTGCAGCGCGACTTCGGCCACGCGCGCCTCGACCACGCCCAGGCGCGTGGCGGCGTCCTGCGCGGTTTCCTGGGCCTGGCGCGCCATGGTGCGGGCCTCGATCGCCTGCGCGCCGGAGTCCGCGCTCTGGCGCGCCAACTGCTCCTGGATCGAGGACAGCCGCTGCCACAGCAGCACGCTGGCGGCCAGTGCACCGATGGCGATCAGCGCGGCCACGATGCCCAGCGGCCGTGCGACCCCGTCGCGCAGCGCCGCGGGCGGCAGCAGGGGCGGGGAGGGCGGCGCCGCAGGGGCGGAAATCGGCTCGGAACTCATGCGCGGATTCTATCGACGCGCCATGGGCTGCCCGTGCCGTGCAGCCGTGCGTTCAGCCGCCCGCGGCCTGGCGCAGCGCCTCGATCACATGCACCAGTTGCGGCCGCGCGGCGATGACCGGGGCAAAGCCCGCGCGGGCGGCGGCTTCGGCGATGCGCGGGTGCGTGGCGACGGCGCGCGCGCGGCTCCAATCGGCCTGCGGCAGCAGCGCGCGGAGGTGGGCGATGGCCTCCGAACTGCTGAACAGCCAGGCGTCGCCGGCCGCGGCCCGCGCCAGCGCCGCGTCGAAGCCGTCCGCCGTGGGCATGGCGCGCTCGTAGCTGACCACATGGTCGACGCTGCCGCCGGCCTGCGCGACCTGCTGCGCCAGCCACTCCCGGCCGCTGCCGCGCTCGGGCAGGGGGGAGGCCTGGGCGCCGGCGTCGGTGCCGCGCACCAGCAGCAGGCGCAGGCCGGGCCCGGCGCTGCCCCGCACCTGCTGCCACAAAGCTTCGGAGTCGAACTGCGCCGCATCGTGCGCCGGGGCGTCGATCTGCCCGGCGGCCAGGCCGCAGCGCCGCAGCGCCGCCGCCGTGCCCGGCCCGGGCGCCCAGGCGCGGGTGTCGCGCGGCCACGCGGCGCCCGCGGGCCGGGCCGCGAAGAAGGCCTCGGCCGCGTTGATGCTGACGAACATCAGCGCCTGGTAGCGCGCCAGCGCCTGCCAGGCGCGCTGCAAGGCCTCGGGCCGGGGCGGCGGGGCGATGCGTATGAGCGGCAGCGCGTGGGCATCGAAACCCTCGGCGCGCAGCGCCTGCACCCAGTCTGCCGCTTCGCGCGCCGGCCGTGTGACGATGACGCGCATGGGCCGCTCCGGCGCCATCGGCCGCGCTCAGCCAGCGCCCTGGGCCTGCAACTCGGCCGCCACGCGCCGGCCCAGCGCCTCGGCATCGGCGGGCGTGGCCACCGTGGCATGGCCGCTCGCGCGCACCAGCACGCCGGGGCGTTGCGGATCGCCCCAGGCCGCGTCCAGTTGCAGCCCGCCGGGCGTGGCCTGCGCGTAGGCCGCCAGCGGCATGGAGCAGCTGCCGCCCATGGCGCGGCTTACGGCGCGTTCGGCCGCGGCCGTCAGGGTGCTCGGCGCGTGCGCCAGCGGTGCCAGCAGGGCGGCCAGATCGTGCCGGTGGCTGCGGATCTCGATGCCGAGCGCGCCCTGGCCGGCCGAGGGCAGCATGGCCTGGGGCGAGAAGGTTTCGCGGATGCGCTCCTGCATGCCGAGCCGGATCAGCCCGGCCGCGGCCAGCACGATGGCGTCGTACCGGCCCTCGTCGAGCTTGCGCAGCCGGGTGTCGAGGTTGCCGCGCAGCGGCTCGATGCGCAGGTCTGGCCGCAGCGCCTGCAGCAGCACCGTGCGGCGCAGGCTGGAGGTGCCCACCACCGCGCCCTGAGGCAGGGCGGCGAACGAGGCGTGGCGGGGCGAGACGAAGGCGTCGCGCGGGTCTTCGCGCTCCAGCACGCAGGCCAGCATGAAGCCCTCGGGCAGATCCACCGGCATGTCCTTGATGCAATGCACGGCCAGATCGGCGCTGCCGTCTTCCAGCGCCGTTTCCAGCTCTTTCACGAACAGGCCCTTGCCGCCGACCTGGGACAGCGCGCGGTCCAGGATCTGGTCGCCGCGCGTGGTCATGCCCAGCAGCGTGACCGGCCGGCCGAGGGCCGCCAGCAGGGCCTTGACGTGTTCTGCCTGCCACAGCGCCAGGCGGCTCTCGCGCGTGGCGATGACGAGGGGGGCGGGGGGATGGCTCAAGGGCGTAACCTACTGGTAGTTCGGCGTAGCCGACGATGCTAGCATGCTGCACCGCATCAAACACAACGGCCAAGAGGGGACCCCAGGCGATGAACAGCACCGACCACGACCGCACGGCACCGCGCCGCCGCAAGGATATCGAGCAGCCGCTGGTGGACGACATCCGCCTGCTGGGCCGCATACTGGGCGACGTGATCCGCGAGCAGGACGGCATGGCCGCCTACGAACTTGTGGAGCAGGTGCGCAAGCTCTCGGTGGCGTTCCGCCGCGACGCCGACCAAGAAGCCGACCGCGCGCTGAAGAAGCTGCTCAAGTCGCTGTCGGGCGACCAGACGGTGAGCGTGATCCGCGCCTTCACCTACTTCAGCCACCTGGCCAACCTGGCCGAAGACCGCCACTACATCCGCCGCCGCGCGGTGCACGAGCGCGCCGGCGACACGCAGGAGGGCAGCGTCGAGGTGGCGATGGCGCGCCTGCGCTGGGCCGGCATCTCGCCGCGCGCGATCTCGCAGACGCTGGCGTCGAGCTATGTGTCGCCGGTGCTCACCGCGCACCCCACCGAAGTCCAGCGCAAGAGCATCCTGGACGCCGAGCGCGACATTGCGCAGCTGCTCACGGCGCGCGACGAGATCAAGGCGCGCGCCCAGTTCCACGGCGGCACCAAGGACGCGCTCACGCCGCGCGAGCTGGCCGCCAACGAGGCACAACTGCGCGCCCGCGTGATCCAGCTCTGGCACACCCGGCTGCTGCGCTTCTCGCGCCTGACCGTGGTGGACGAGATCGAGAACGCGCTGAGCTACTACGAAGCCACCTTCCTGCGCGAGATCCCCAAGCTCTACGCCGGCCTGGAGCGCGAGCTGGGCGCCTACCCGGTGGCCAGCTTCTTCCGCATGGGCCAGTGGATCGGCGGCGACCGCGACGGCAACCCGAACGTCAGCGCCGAGACGCTGGAATACGCGCTGCGCCGCCAGTCCGAGATGGCGCTGCGCCACTACCTGACCGAAGTGCACTACCTGGGCGGCGAGCTGTCGCTGTCGGCGCGGCTGGTGGAGGTGCCCGCGGCCATGCACGCGCTGGCCGAGAGCTCGCCCGACACCAGCGAGCACCGGCGCGACGAGCCCTACCGCCGCGCGCTCACCGGCATCTATGCGCGCCTGGCCGCCACGCTCAAGCAGCTCACCGGCGGCGACGCGGCGCGCCATGCGGTGGCGCCGCAGAACCCGTACCTGCGGGCCGAGGACTTCCTGGCCGACCTGCGCGTGATCGAGGCCTCGCTCAACACCCACCATGCCGAGGCCCTGGTCGGCCAGCGCCTGCGCCCGCTGCTGCGCGCGGTGGAGGTGTTCGGCTTTCACCTCGCCACGGTGGACTTGCGGCAAAGCTCGGACAAGCACGAGGCGGTCGTGGCCGAGCTGCTGGCGCAGGCCCGCGTCGAGCCCGACTACGCCGCGCTGGACGAGCCGGCGCGCCAGCAACTGCTGCTGCGCCTGCTCAACGAGACGCGCCCGCTGCGCGTGCTGGGCGCCGAATACTCGGCCCTGGCGCAGCACGAGCTGGCCATCTTCGAATCCGCCCGCCGCATGCGCGAGCGCTACGGCGCCCAGGCGCTCCGCCACTACATCATCAGCCACACCGAAACCGTGAGCGACCTGCTCGAAGTGCTGCTGCTGCAGAAGGAAGTCGGCCTGCTGCGCGGCACGCTGGACGCCGCGGCCACCGCCGATTTGATCGTGGTGCCGCTGTTCGAGACCATCGAGGACCTGCGCAACGCCGCCCCGATCATGGGCGACTTCTACGCGCTGCCCGGCATTGCCGCGCTGGTGCAGCGCAGCGGCGCGGAGCAGGACATCATGCTCGGCTACTCCGACAGCAACAAGGACGGCGGCATCTTCACCAGCAACTGGGAGCTGTACCGCGCCGAGATCGCGCTGGTGGAGCTGTTCGACCGGCTCTCGGCCAGCCACCCGATCCAGCTGCGCATGTTCCACGGCCGCGGCGGCACCGTCGGCCGCGGCGGCGGCCCGAGCTACCAGGCCATCCTGGCGCAGCCGCCGGGCACCGTGCGCGGCCAGATCCGCCTGACCGAGCAGGGCGAGGTCATCGGCTCCAAGTACGCCAACCCCGAGATCGGCCGGCGCAACCTGGAGACGCTCGTGGCCGCCACGCTGGAGGCCACGCTGCTGCAGCCGACCAAGCCCGCCACCAAGGCCTTCCTGCAGGCCGCCGCGCAACTGTCGGAGGCCAGCATGGCCGCCTACCGCGCGCTGGTCTACGAAACCCAGGGCTTCACCGACTACTTCTTCGGCTCCACGCCGATCCGCGAGATCGCCGAGCTCAACATCGGCTCGCGCCCGGCCTCGCGCAAGGCGAGCCAGCGCATCGAGGACCTGCGCGCCATCCCCTGGGGCTTCAGCTGGGGCCAGTGCCGCCTCACGCTGCCGGGCTGGTACGGCTTCGGCTCGGCCGTCGCCGCCTTCCTCGCACCTACCGAAGGCATCGCCGCCACGGCCGCCAAGACCGAGCGCAGCGCGCGCCTGGCGCTGCTGCAGAAGATGTACCGCCAGTGGCCCTTCTTCCGCACTCTGCTGTCCAACATGGACATGGTGCTGGCCAAGAGCGACATGGCGCTGGCCTCGCGCTATGCCGAACTCGTGGGCGACGCGCGGCTGCGCAAGAAGGTGTTCGCGCTGATCGAGGCCGAATGGCAGCGCACCACCGACGCGCTGACCCAGATCACCGGCGACCGCCAGCGCCTGGCGCACAACCCCGCGCTGGCGCGCTCGATCCGGCACCGCTTCCCCTACATCGACCCGCTGCACCACCTGCAGGTCGAGCTGCTGCGCCGCTACCGCGAAGGGCAGGGCGACGAGCGGGTGCAGACCGGCATCCACATCTCGATCAACGGGATCGCGGCCGGGCTGCGCAACACCGGGTAGGGCGTGTCCATCGCCATGGCGGCAGTGGATTTGGGGTGAAAAGTGCCTGTAGCCCAGGCGTTATCTAGGCTTGTAGCTATATATTTTGTAGCAAATATCCGCCGGCGCGGGCTTCAGATCAAGGTCTTGGCATGGTGCGCCAGATGGTCCGCCATGAAGCTCGACACGAAGTAGTAGCCATGGTCGTAGCCCGCATGCCGGCGCAGCGTCAGCGGCTGGCCGGACTGGGCGCAGGCGGCTTCCAGCAGTTCGGGGCGCAGTTGCCGCGCATGCAGGAATTTGTCGTCCAGCCCCTGGTCCACCAGGATGCCGTGCGGGAAGGGCGCGGCCGTCTGCTGCTGCAGCAGGGCGCTGGCGTCGTGCGCGGCCCAGGTGCTGCGCCCGGTGCCCAGGTAGCCGTTGAAGGCCTTTTCGCCCCACGGGCACTGGCTGGGCGCGCAGATCGGCGCAAAGGCGGAGACCGAGCGGAACACGCCCGGGTGCCGCAGCGCCAGCGTGAGGGCGCCGTGGCCGCCCATGGAGTGGCCGAAGATGCCCAGCCGCGTGCCGTCCACCGGCAGGTGGGCCGACAGCAGCGGCAGCAGTTCCTTGAGCAGGTAGCTCTCCATGCGCCAGTGCGTGGCCCATGGCGCCTGCGTGGCGTCGAGGTAGAAGCCCGCGCCGACGCCGAAGTCCCAATGCTCGGCCTCGCCCAGCACGTTCGCGCCGCGCGGGCTGGTGTCGGGCGCGACCAGGGCCAGGCCCAGTTCGGCGGCCCGGCGCTGGGCGCCGGCCTTGGCGGGGAAGGTTTCCTCGTTGCAGGTCAGGCCGGCCAGGTAGAGCAGGGCCGGCACCGGGCCGTGCGCGGCCGCGGGCGGCAGGTAGACCGAGAATTTCATGGGCAGCCCGATCTCGCGCGCGTCGTGCTGGTAGAAGCGCTGCCGGCCGCCGAAGCTGCCGTGTTCGGATAGAAGCTGGAGAGGGGTGTCTGGCATGTCGTTGTCAGTGTGGTGAAGAGGCGTGGACCAGTTCCATCACCGCGTCGGCGAAGACCTGGGGCGCCTCTTGCGGCATGTTGTGGCCCACGCCCGGCACGATGCGGTGCGAGCGTTTGCCGGTGAAATGGCGAGCGTGCGCGGCGGGCTTGGCCACCGGGCGCACACCGTCGTCGGCGCCGTCGAAGGTGATGGCGGGCACGCTGATCGGCGGCTGGGCCGACAACCGCAGTTCGATGTCGGCATAGGCCGGGTCGCCCGCCACCAGGCCGAAGCGGTGGCGGTAGGAGTGGATCACCACGTCGACGAAGTCCGGGTTGTCGAAGGCGGCGGCGCTGCGCTTGAAGGTGGCTTCGTCGAAGGCCCAGGTCGGCGACCAGAGCTGCCACAGCAGCCGGCAGACGGCGCGCCGGTCGGCGGCCAGGCCGTTGCGGCCGCGCGCGCTGTGGAAGTAGTACTGGTACCAGAGCCGGTGCTCGTTCTCCGGCGCTTCTGGCTTCATGGCCTGGGCGATGTTCTGGAGGTTGTAGCTGTTGAAGGACAGCAGGCCGGCGCAGCGCTCGGGCCACAGCGCGGCCACCACGCAGGCCGCGCGCCCGCCCCAGTCGTAGCCGGCGAGCACGGCGCGCGGGATCGCCAGGGCGTCGAGCAGCGCCAGCAGGTCTGCGCCCAGCGCGGCCTGTTCGCCCGAGCGCGGCGTGGCGCCGCTCAGGAAGCGCGTGGCGCCGTAGCCGCGCAGGTAGGGCACGATCACGCGGCAGCCCTGGCCGGCGAGCAGGGGCGCGACGTCCGCATAGGCATGGATGTCGTAGGGAAAGCCGTGCATCAGCAGCACCGGCGGCCCGCTGGCGGGGCCGGCCTCGAAATAGGCGACGTCGAGCACGCCGGCCTGTATCGATCGCAAAGGTTGCATGGATTTCATCGCAGACTTTCAATAGTGCATGACCATCCAAGGACACCGCGGATCTGGCTCTGCCAGGCCGCTGGTGTCGCCCCCTTGCAAAGGGGGTTGGCGAAGACACGCAGTGCGAAGCCTGGGGGTTAGTACATGACCACGCCCCGGATCGACTCGCCCCGCTTCATCAGGTCGAAACCCTTGTTGATGTCTTCCAGCGGCATGGTGTGGGTGATCAGCGGGTCGATGCTGATCTTGCCCTCCATGTACCAGTCGACGATCTTCGGCACGTCGGTGCGGCCGCGCGCGCCACCGAAGGCCGAACCTTCCCACTTGCGGCCGGTGACCAGTTGGAACGGCCGCGTGCTGATCTCGGCGCCGGCCTCGGCCACGCCGATGATGATGCTGCGGCCCCAGCCCTTGTGGGTGCACTCCAGCGCCTGGCGCATGACCTTGGTGTTGCCGATGCACTCGAAGCTGTAGTCGGCGCCGCCGTCGGTCAGTTGCACGATGGCGTCGACCACGTTCTCGACCTCGTTCGGGTTGATGAAGTGGGTCATGCCGAACTGCCGCGCCATGGCCTGGCGCGCGGGGTTGATGTCCACGCCGATGATCTTGTCCGCGCCCACCATCCTGGCGCCCTGGATCACGTTCAGGCCGATGCCGCCCAGGCCGAACACCACCACGTTGGCGCCGGCCTCGACCTTGGCCGTGAACAGCACGGCGCCGATGCCGGTGGTCACGCCGCAGCCGATGTAGCAGACCTTGTCGAAGGGCGCGTCCTCGCGGATTCTTGCCAGCGAGATTTCGGGCGCGACCGTGTAGTTGCTGAAGGTGCTGGTGCCCATGTAGTGGAAGATCGGCTTGCCGCCGAGGCTGAAACGGCTGGTGGCGTCGGGCATCAGGCCCTTGCCCTGCGTGCCGCGGATCAACTGGCACAGGTTGGTCTTGCGCGAGAGGCAGAACTTGCACTGGCGGCATTCGGGCGTGTAGAGCGGAATGACGTGGTCGCCCTTCTTCAGCGTGGTGACGCCCGGGCCCACGTCGACCACGACACCCGCGCCTTCATGGCCGAGGATGGCCGGGAAGATGCCTTCGGGGTCGGCGCCCGAGAGCGTGTAGTAGTCGGTGTGGCAGATGCCGGTGGCCTTGATCTCGACCAGGACTTCGCCGAACTTCGGCCCCTCCAGGTCCACGGTTTCGATGCTCAGGGGCTGGCCGGATTGCCAGGCGACGGCGGCTTTGGTTTTCATGTGCGGGAAGGGCTGAAGTTGGGGGTCAGGGGCGAGGATCGGTGCGCGAGCGTCAACTGTAAAAGCGAAGCCGCGCTACGGCAAATATGAGGAGAATAGGCATGAAGCCAAGATAATTCCTGGGTTTTTTGCTATCGTTTAAGTAGCATCGTGCCAAGTCGCAAGGCATGAAAAAGCCCGCACGCTGGCGGGCCGTCATGGGGATCCGGGCCTGGCGCGGGATCAGCGCTGGGCGATATCCTTCACGTCGCGGCGATCGGAGCCGACGAACAACTGGCGCGGACGGCCGATCTTGTATTCCGGGTCGCCGATCATCTCGTTGAGCTGGGCGATCCAGCCGACGGTGCGGGCCAGCGCGAAGATGGCGGTGAACAGGCTCACCGGGATGCCGATGGCGCGCTGCACGATGCCGGAGTAGAAGTCCACGTTCGGGTAGAGCTTGCGCTGCACGAAGTAGTCGTCTTCCAGCGCGATCTTCTCCAGGGCCATGGCCAGCTTGAACAGCGGGTCGTTGTGCAGGCCGAGTTCGCCCAGCACTTCCTTGCAGGTCTCCTGCATGAGCTTGGCGCGCGGGTCGTAGTTCTTGTACACGCGGTGGCCGAAGCCCATCAGCTTGACGTTGGAGTTCTTGTCCTTCACCTGCTTGATGAACTCGCCGATCTTCTCCACGCCGCCGGCCTTCTGGATGTCGTAGAGCATGTTGAGCGCCGCCTCGTTGGCGCCGCCGTGGGCCGGACCCCACAGGCAGGCCACGCCGGCTGCGATGGCGGCGAACGGGTTGGTGCCCGAGGAGCCGCACAGGCGCACGGTGGAGGTCGAGGCGTTCTGCTCGTGGTCGGCGTGCAGGATGAAGATGCGGTCCAGCGCCTTCTCCAGGATCGGGCTGACCTTGTACTCCTCGCACGGCGTGGCAAACATCATGTGCAGGAAGTTGCCGGCGTAGCTCAGCTCGTTGCGCGGGTACATGTAGGGCTGGCCGATGCCGTACTTGTAGGCCATGGCGACCAGCGTGGGCATCTTGGCGATCAGGCGGATGGCCGAGATCTCGCGGTGCTCCGGGTTGTTGATGTCGGTGCTGTCATGGTAGAAGGCCGACAGGCCGCCCACCAGGCCGGTCATGACGGCCATCGGGTGCGCGTCGCGGCGGAAGCCGCGCAGGAAGAACTGCATCTGCTCGTTGACCATGGTGTGGTTGGTCACGAGCTTGCTGAAGTCGGCCTTCTGCGTTGCGTTGGGCAGCTCGCCGTGCAGCAGCAGGTGGCAGGTTTCCAGGAAGTCGCACTTGGTGGCGAGCTGCTCGATCGGGTAGCCGCGGTACAGCAGTTCGCCCTTGTCGCCGTCGATGTAGGTGATGGCCGACTGGCACGCCGCCGTGGAGAGAAAGCCCGGGTCGTAGGTGAACATGCCGGTCTGCGCGTACAGCTTGCGGATGTCGATGACATCCGGGCCGATGCTGCCGTGGTAGACCGGAAGGTCCACGCTCGGGCTGCCGTTACTGAACGACAGGGTGGCTTTGTTGTCAGCTAGCTTCATGTGCTTTCCTTGGGGTTGGTGCCGGCTAGGGCGTTCTCTCTTGAAATCGGCGGGGCCTTGTCCGGTGGGGGCATGCGCTCAGCGCCTGAGCATGTCCAGGACCTCGCATGCGGGCGCGGAGGCGGCGACGTCGCCTTCGGGCTCCTTGCGGCGCAGCATCAGGTCCATCAGGTCGTGGTCCGACAGGTCCATCAGCACTTCCATGCCTTCTGCCTGCCGCACCGTCAGGCCTTGCTCATGGCGGGCGAAGAAGCGCTCGATGAAAAGGTCGTTCTCCAGCAGCCCGCGCCGGCAGCGCCAGCGCAGCTTGCTCAGCGCTCTTTCGTCGAGCAGTGCAGCGTCGTCCGCCATGGCCATTACACCGCGCGGCGCACCATCAGTTCCTTGATCTTGCCAATGGCCTTGGTGGGGTTGAGGCCCTTGGGGCACACGTCCACGCAGTTCATGATGGTGTGGCAGCGGAACAGGCGGTACGGGTCTTCCAGGTTGTCCAGGCGCGCGGCGGTGGCTTCGTCGCGGCTGTCGGCGATGAAGCGGTAGGCCTGCAGCAGGCCGGCCGGGCCGACGAACTTGTCCGGGTTCCACCAGAAGCTCGGGCAGCTCGTGGAGCAGCTCGCGCACAGGATGCACTCGTACAGGCCGTCGAGCTCCTCGCGCTCCTCGGGCGACTGCAGGCGCTCCTTCTCCGGCGGCGGCGTATCGTTGACCAAGTAGGGCTTGATCGAGTGGTACTGGTTGAAGAAGTGCGTCATGTCCACGATCACGTCGCGGATCACGGGCAGGCCGGGCAGCGGCTTGATGACGATCGGGTCCTTCAGCGTGCGCAGGTTGGTGAGGCAGGCCAGGCCGTTCTTGCCGTTGATGTTCATCGCGTCGGAGCCGCACACGCCTTCGCGGCAGGAGCGGCGGAAGGCGATGCTCGGGTCGATGGCCTTGAGCTTGATCAGGGCGTCCAGCAGCATGCGTTCGTTGCCTTCGAGCTCGATCTCGATGGTCTGCATGTAGGGCTTGGCGTCCTTGTCCGGGTCGTAGCGGTAGATGTGGAACGTGCGCTTTTGCATGGTGCTTCTCGCTGGGGTGTTCTTCGGGGGCGGATCAGAACGTGCGGACCTTGGGCGGCACGGTATCGACGGTGAGCGGCTTCATGCGCACCGGCTTGTAGGCCAGGCTGTTGGTCGCGCTGTGCCAGAGGGTGTGCTTCATCCATTCCTTGTCGTTGCGGCCCAGCGGGAATTCCGCATCGTCCGCCGGACGCTCGTAGTCGTCCACCGTGTGTGCGCCGCGGCATTCCTTGCGCGCGGCGGCCGAGACCATGGTGGCCTGCGCCACTTCGATCAGGTTGTCGACTTCCAGCGCCTCGATGCGCGCGGTGTTGAACACCTTGGACTTGTCCTTGAGCGCGACGTTGGCCACGCGCTTGCGCAGTTCGGCGATCTTGACCACGCCCTGGTCCATGCTGGCCTGCTGGCGGAACACGCCGGCGTGCTGCTGCATGCAGGCGCGGATGTCGCCCGCCACGTCCTGCGCGTACTCGCCGGAGGCCGAGGTATCGAGCTGGTTCAGGCGCGCGAGCGTGCGATCGGCGGCATCGGCGGGTAGCGGCTTGTGCTCCTTGAGCTTGTCGTTGAACTCCACGATGTGGTTGCCCGCGGCGCGGCCGAACACCAGCAGGTCGAGCAGCGAGTTGGTGCCCAGGCGGTTGGCGCCGTGCACGCTGACGCAGGAGCATTCGCCCACGGCGTAGAGGCCGTGGACCACCACGCTCTCGTTGGCCTCGTTCTGCGTCACCACCTGGCCGTGGATGTTGGTCGGGATGCCGCCCATCTGGTAGTGGATGGTCGGCACCACGGGAATCGGCTCGCGGGTGATGTCGACGTTGGCGAAGTTGTGGCCGATCTCCTCCACCGAGGGCAGGCGCTTGCGGATGGTGTCCGCGCCCAGGTGGTCGAGCTTGAGCAGGATGTAGTCCTTGTTCGGGCCGCAGCCACGGCCTTCCTTGATTTCCTGGTCCATGCAGCGCGAGACGAAGTCGCGCGGCGCCAGGTCCTTCAGGGTCGGCGCGTAGCGCTCCATGAAGCGCTCGCCGTTGCTGTTGAGCAGGATCGCGCCTTCGCCGCGGCAGCCTTCGGTCAGCAGCACGCCGGCGCCGGCCACGCCGGTCGGGTGAAACTGCCAGAACTCCATGTCCTGTAGCGGGATGCCGGCGCGCGCGGCCATGCCCAGGCCGTCGCCGGTGTTGATGAAGGCGTTGGTCGAGGCCTGGAAGATGCGGCCCGCGCCGCCGGTGGCCAGCAGCACGGTCTTGGCCTGGAGGATGTGCAGGTCGCCGGTTTCCATTTCCAGCGCGGTCACGCCGACCACGTCGCCCTCGGCGTCGCGGATCAGGTCCAGCGCCATCCACTCGACGAAGAAATGGGTATGGGCTGACACGTTCTGCTGGTAGAGCGTGTGCAGCATGGCGTGGCCGGTGCGGTCGGCCGCGGCGCAGGCGCGCTGCACCGGCTTCTCGCCGTAGTTGGCGGTGTGGCCGCCGAACGGGCGCTGGTAGATGGTGCCGTCGGCATTGCGGTCGAACGGCATGCCGAAGTGCTCGAGCTCATACACCACCTTGGGCGCTTCGCGGCACATGAACTCGATCGCATCCTGGTCGCCGAGCCAGTCGGAGCCCTTGATGGTGTCGTAGAAGTGGTAGTGCCAGTTGTCCTCGCTCATGTTGCCGAGCGAGGCGCCGACCCCGCCCTGCGCGGCCACGGTGTGCGAACGGGTCGGGAACACCTTGGACAGCACGGCCACGTTCAGGCCGGCGCGGGCCAGCTGCAGCGAGGCGCGCATGCCGGAGCCGCCGGCACCGACGATGACGACGTCGAACTTGCGCTTGGTGAGGTTTTTCGTGGAATAGGTCATTTTGATCAGAGCCTCCAGAGCACCTGGATGGCCCAGCCGGCGCAGCCGACGAGCCAGGCGATGGAGAAAACTTGCAGGACGAGGCGGGCGGCGACAGACTTGACGTAGTCCATCCAGACGTCGCGTATGCCGATCCACACGTGGTAGAGCAGGGCGATGATGACGACCATGGTCAGCACCTTCATCCACTGCGCGGCAAAGATGCCGGCCCACAGGTCATAGCCGATCGGGCCCTTGGAGAAGATCAGGCTGGCGAGCAGGACGATGGTGAAGATCGCCATCAGGACCGCGGTGGCGCGCTGTGCGATCCAGTCGCGCAGGCCGTAGTGCGCGCCGACGACGAGGCGCTTGGAGCCGTAATTGACAGTCATGGTGCTTGCTCCCTGCGTTTCAATAGAGGCCGAACAGCTTGGCGCCGAGCACCAGCGCAAGGCCGATGCTCAACACCAGCGTGGCGGTGGCGGTGGTGGCGCCGGCCTTCTTCTCGACGGCGTGGTGGTTCACGTCCATCCAGAGGTGGCGCAGGCCGGCGATGAAGTGGTGCAGATAGGCCCAGATCAGCGCCAGCGCCACGATCTTGATGAACCAGCCCGGCACGAAGCCGATGCCCGCGTTGAAGGCAGCCTTGAAGCGTGAGAAGGAGATTTCGGAGGAGACCGAGGTGTCGAACATCCAGATGATGAACGGCATCAGCACGAACATGATCACCCCGCTGATGCGGTGAAGGATGGACACCAAGGCGGCGACCGGAAGCCGATACGTTCTCAGATCGGTTAAGGCGTTGATGTTGCGGAATTCAGGCCGCTTCTTGGCTAGCTCAGGCATGGGAGGGGCTTTCGTGGAGGTAACTGCGCTGTAATCTGGCGGTGCAGACAGCCCAAAATTCTATTGCAATGCACAAACGTCTTGAGAGGAAGCTTGCCGTATCTGACAGTTGAGCTCAGGTAGGGCCTTGCGCCGGCTCCTCGGCGCTCAGTTGAGTTCGTTGCGGTAGTGGTAACCCTCGGTCAGGTACAGGCCGCGGCGCAGCTCCATCGGCGTGTCCTTGTAGGTGTAGGCCAGGCGCTCGACGCTCAGCAGCGGCGTACCGGGCGCCACCTGCAGCAGGGCGGCCACTTCGTCGGCGGCGGCCACGGCGCGCAGCTTCTCCGTGGCGCGCACCATGCGCACGCCGAATTCGAGTTCGAACATCGCATAGGTGGGGCCCTGGTAGTCGGCCATGCGGGCGGCGGTCAGTCCCTTGAAGGGCTGGCCCGGCAGCCACAGGTCCTCCAGGATGGTCGGCTTGCCGCCAAAGGCCAGCACGCGGCGCGCCTGCAGCACGGGTTCGCCCGAGCGCAGGCCCAGCAGCCGGGCCACGTCGGCCGAGGCGCGCATGCGCCGGCAGTCCAGCACGCGCCGCTCGGCGGGCGCGGGCTCGCCGGTGTCGGGCAGCAGGCTCAGGAAGCGAAACTGCACCTGCCGCTCCGTGTGGGTGGCGACGAAGGTGCCCTTGCCCTGGCGCCGCAGCAGCAGGTTTTCGGCCGCGAGTTCGTCGATCGCCTTGCGCACCGTGCCCTGGCTGACGCGAAAGCGCGCCGCCAGGTCCATCTCGCTGGGGATGGCCTCGCCCGGCTTCCAGTCGCCGGCCTGCAGCCGCTGCAGGATCAGGCCTTTGATCTGCTGGTACAGCGGGCTGAATGCCGGCGCGCCGCGCTCCGTGGTGCTGTCGCTCACGAGTGCGTCGGACGGGGCTTCGGCGGCGGAAGGGAGGATGTGCATCGTGGCTGGACGGGGGAGGGGTGTGGCCACCCCTTTCGGCGCGGCTGCCCGGTCGGTTCCGGGCAACCGATCGATCATATCTTATATAAGATACAAGACAAATTGACCGCGCTTCGGAATCGGCAGTAAACTCCGCGGCTGTCCCGACCGGCCGTTTTTTCGCATCCGCAGACCGGTGCCCGGCGCAGGCGCATGGCCGGGCCGCTTTCATCCCTATCCTGGAGCTTTTCCCATGAGCAAGACCCCTGTCCGCGTTGCCGTCACCGGCGCCGCTGGCCAAATCGGCTACGCCCTGCTGTTTCGCATCGCCTCCGGCGAAATGCTGGGCAAGGACCAGCCCGTCATTCTGCAACTCCTGGAAATCCCGGACGAAAAGGCCCAGAAGGCGCTCAAGGGCGTGATCATGGAGCTGGAAGACTGCGCCTTCCCGCTGCTGGCCGGCGTGATCCCCACGGGCGACCCGCTGGTCGCGTTCAAGGACGCCGACTACGCGCTGCTGGTCGGCGCCCGTCCGCGCGGCCCCGGCATGGAGCGCGCCGACCTGCTGGCCGCCAACGCGCAGATTTTCACGGCCCAGGGCAAGGCGCTGGACCAGGTCGCCAGCCGCAACGTCAAGGTGCTGGTGGTCGGCAACCCGGCCAACACCAATGCCTACATCGCCATGAAGAGCGCGCCCAGCCTGCCGCGCGAGAACTTCACCGCCATGCTGCGCCTGGACCACAACCGCGCCGCCAGCCAGATCGCGGCCAAGACCGGCACCAAGGTCGGCGACATCGAGAAGCTCACCGTCTGGGGCAACCATTCGCCCACCATGTACGCCGACTACCGCTTCGCCACCGTCGGCGGCAAGAACGTCAAGGACCTGATCAACGACCAGGTCTGGAACGCCGAGGTGTTCCTGCCCACCGTCGGCAAGCGCGGCGCGGCGATCATCGAGGCGCGCGGCCTGTCCTCCGCCGCCTCCGCCGCCAATGCCGCCATCGACCACATGCGCGACTGGGCGCTTGGCTCGCAAGGCAAGTGGGTCACCATGGGCGTGCCCTCGAACGGCGAATACGGCATCCCGAAGGACGTGATCTTCGGCTTCCCGGTCACCACCGAGGGCGGCAGGTACAAGATCGTCGAGGGCCTGGCCATCGACGCGTTCAGCCAGGAGCGCATCGACAAGACCCTGGCGGAACTGCAGGGCGAACAGGACGGCGTGAAGCACCTGCTCTGATCCGCCGAAGCCCATGCTCGACTGGAATCCCGCGCTCTACCGCCGCTACGAGGACGAGCGCACCCGGCCCGCGCGGGATCTGCTGGCCCGGGTGCCGCTGGCCGAGGCGGCCCTGGTGGTCGACCTGGGCTGCGGGCCGGGCAACTCCACCGAGCTGCTGGTCGAGCGCTTCCCCGGGGCGCAGGTCACGGGAACCGACAACTCCGAGGCCATGCTGGCCAGCGCGCGCGAGCGTCTGCCGCAGGCCCGCTTCGAGCTCGGCGACATCGCGGCCTGGGCGCCGCGAGATGCGCCCACTCTCATCTTTGCCAATGCGTCGCTGCAATGGGTGCCGGATCACGAGACGCTGATCCCGCGCCTGTTCGACGCGCTGGCCCCGGGCGGCGTGTTGGCCGTCCAGATGCCGGACAACCGCCAGGAGCCCACGCACCGCCTGATGCGCGCCGTGGCGGCGCAGGCGCCCTGGGCCGCGCCCATCGGCGACGCCGAACGGCTGCGCACCCCCTTGCTCGGCCTGGGCCGGTACTACGACCTGCTGGCGCCCGAGGCGGCCGACGTCGACATCTGGCACACCATCTACCAGCACCGCATGGCCGACGCCGCGGCCATCGTCGAATGGGTGCGCGGCACGGGCCTGAAGCCCTTCGTGGACCGGCTGCCGGCCGATCTGAAGGCGAGCTACCTGGACGAATACCAGCGCCGCGTGGACGCGGCCTACCCGGCGCACGCCGACGGCCGGCGGCTGCTGGCCTTCCCGCGCATGTTCATCGTGGCGCAGAAGAAGGCATGACGAGCGCCGCCGTCCATCCCGCCGAGGTGTTGCTGGGGGCGCAGGCCGGAGCGGTGACGCTGCCGGTGTGCGACCACTACAGCGGCGTCGAGTCCCGCATGAAGAAGAGCCTGCAACTGCAGGCCGAGATGACGGCCGAGTTCGGCGTCTGCCCTTTCGACGTCACGCTCGACTGCGAGGACGGCGCCCCGGTCGGCGGCGAGGCCGAGCATGCGGCCCTGGTGACCGAACTGGCGCTGGCCGCCGCGGCCGGCGCCCGCGTGGCGGTGCGCGTGCACCCGGTGGACCACCCCGCCTTCGAGGCCGACGTGGCCGCGATCGTCGGGCGCGCCGGTGCGCGGCTGGCGCATGTGATGCTGCCCAAGGTCGAGTCCGTGGCCGACGTCGAGCGCGCCGCGCGGGCGCTGGACGCGGCCGGCGCGCCGCAACTGGCGCTGCAGGCCCTGATCGAATCCCCCGGCGCGGTGCACCGTGCCTTCGGCATCGCGGCGCATCCGCGCATCCAGTCGCTGAGCTTCGGGCTGATGGATTTCGTCTCCGCCCACGCCGGCGCCATTCCTGCGGACGGCATGGCCGCTGCGGGCCAGTTCACCCATCCGCTGGTGGTGCGGGCCAAGCTGGAGATCGCCTCCGCTGCGCACGCCAGCGGCAAGGTCCCCTCGCATTGCGTGGTGACCGAATTCGGCAACGCCGAGGCGATCCGCAGCGCGGCCCGCCGCGCGGCGCGCGAGTTCGGATACACCCGCATGTGGAGCATCCACCCGGCGCAGATCCGGCCCATCCTCGAGGCATTCGCCCCCGATCCACGCGAAGTGGACACGGCCGCGCAGATCCTCCTGGCGGCCGAACGCGCCGACTGGGCGCCCGTCAGTTTCGACGGGCACCTGCACGACCGCGCCAGCTACCGCCATTTCTGGCAGGTGCTGGAGCGGGCCCGGCGCACCGGCCGGCCACTGCCACACGAGGCGCGGCGCTGGATGGCGCCCTCGGCCTGGGACACCATGCGGCAGCACGCAACCCCGTCATACCCTGCGACCTTCAAGGAGCACCCATGAAGAAAACTCTCCTCGCCATTGCTTTCGGCGCCCTGGCCATTCCCGGCCTGGTGCTGGCCCAGGCCGCCGACGGCGCGCCCGCCAAGAAGGCAGTCGACGCCACCAAGCCCGCGGCCAAACCCGCCCCCAAGCACGCCTCTGCCGCGGCTGCCAAGCCCAAGCACAAGCCGGCGATCACGCGCCGCGCCGCCAAGGCGGTCGAGGAAGTCACGCCGATCAGCGACGACACCAACGTCACCCTGAGCGAAGCCGACCTGGCCGTGGCGCAGCGCGTCTTTGCCGGCCCGATCAAGTGCGAACTGGGCGCCAACGTGCTGATCACGCCCGACGAGAAGAAGCCGGGCTTCTTCACCGTGCAGACCGCCAAGGTGCGCTACCGCATGCATCCGGTGGAAAGCCGCACCGGGGCGATCCGCCTGGAAGACCCCAGGGCCGGCGCCATGTGGCTGCAGTTGGGCAACAAGTCCATGCTCATGAACCAGAAGATCGGCGAGCGCCTGGCGGACGAATGCCAGAGCCCGCAACAGGTGGCGGTGGCCGAGGAACTCAGGAAGAACCCGCCGCGCAGCCTGCTGGAGCCGCTCGATCCGAAGCCCGCCACCGACGCCCAGAAATAACGGCGACGCTGAACAGGTCCCCGCGCACCCGAGGGACTTGGCAGCGCTGCCCAAGGCCGTCTGCGCCGTCCCGCATCACTACGACCCCCGGAGAAAAAATGTTGCAAGCCTACCGTGACCATGTCGCCGAACGCGCGGCGCTCGGCATTCCGCCGCTACCGCTGTCGGCCCGGCAGACCGCCGAGCTGATCGAGCTGATCAAGACCGCCAGCGCCGCCGACCCGGACGGCCTGCTGGACTTGCTGACGCACCGCGTGCCGGCCGGCGTGGACGATGCGGCCAAGGTCAAGGCGAGCTACCTGGCCGCCGTGGCGCACGGCACCGAGAAGACGGCCCTGATCAGTCGCGCCAAGGCGACCGAACTGCTGGGCACAATGCTCGGCGGCTACAACATCAGCCCGCTGATCGACCTGCTGGACGACGCCGAAGTCGGCGGCGTCGCGGCCGAAGGGCTGAAGAAGACGCTGCTGATGTTCGACCAGTTCCACGACGTCAAGGAAAAGGCCGATCAGGGCAACGCCAACGCCCGCGCCGTGCTGCAGAGCTGGGCCGATGCCGAATGGTTCACCAGCCGCCCCGAGGTGCCGCAGAGCATCCGGCTCACGGTGTTCAAGGTCGCGGGCGAAACCAACACCGACGACCTGTCGCCCGCGCCCGATGCCTGGAGCCGCCCGGACATCCCGCTGCACGCGCTGGCCATGCTCAAGAACAAGCGCGAGGGCATCACGCCCGAGGAGGACGGCAAGCGCGGTCCGGTCAAGTTCATCGAGGACCTGCGTGCGCGCGGCAACCTGGTCGCCTACGTGGGCGACGTGGTGGGCACCGGCTCCAGCCGCAAGTCGGCCACCAACTCGGTGCTGTGGTTCACCGGCGAGGACATCCCCTTCGTGCCGAACAAGCGCTTCGGCGGCGTCTGCCTGGGCGCCAAGATCGCCCCGATCTTCTACAACACCATGGAAGACGCCGGCGCGCTGCCGATCGAGCTGGACGTCAGCCAGATGAACATGGGCGACGTGGTCGAGCTGCGCCCCTACGAGGGCAAGGCGCTCAAGGACGGCAAGGTGATCGCCGAGTTCACCGTCAAGAGCGACGTCCTGTTCGACGAGGTGCGCGCCGGCGGCCGCATTCCGCTGATCATCGGCCGCGGCCTGACGGCCAAGGCGCGCGAGGCCCTGGGCCTGCCGGTGTCCACGCTGTTCCGCCTGCCGCAGAATCCCAAGGCCACGGGCAAGGGCTTCACGCTGGCGCAGAAGATGGTCGGCCGCGCCTGCGGCCTGCCGGAAGGCCAGGGCATGCTGCCCGGCACCTACTGCGAACCGAAGATGACCTCGGTCGGCTCGCAGGACACCACCGGCCCGATGACCCGCGACGAGTTGAAGGACCTGGCCTGCCTGGGCTTCAGCGCCGACCTGGTGATGCAGTCCTTCTGCCACACCGCGGCCTACCCGAAGCCGGTGGACGTCAAGACCCACCACGAGCTGCCCGAATTCATCAGCAACCGCGGCGGCATCTCGCTCAAGCCGGGCGACGGCATCATCCACAGCTGGCTCAACCGCATGCTGCTGCCCGACACCGTGGGCACCGGCGGCGACAGCCACACGCGCTTCCCGATCGGCATCAGCTTCCCCGCGGGCTCGGGCCTGGTGGCCTTTGCCGCGGCCACCGGCGTCATGCCGCTGGACATGCCCGAGTCGGTGCTGGTGCGCTTCAAGGGCACGATGCAGCCCGGCGTCACGCTGCGCGACCTGGTGCACGCGATCCCGCTGTATGCGATCAAGGCCGGCCTGCTGACGGTCGAGAAGAAGGGCAAGAAGAACATCTTCTCCGGCCGCATCCTGGAGATCGAAGGCCTGCCCGACCTCAAGGCCGAACAGGCGTTCGAGCTGGCCGACGCCTCGGCCGAGCGCTCGGCCGCAGGCTGCACCATCAAGCTCAACAAGGAACCGATCATCGAGTACATCAACAGCAACATCGTGCTGCTGAAGAACATGATCGCCCAGGGCTACCAGGACAAGCGCACCATTGCGCGCCGCATCAAGGCCATGGAAGCCTGGCTGGCCAACCCGCAGCTGCTCGAAGCCGACGCCGACGCCGAATACGCCGCCGTGATCGAGATCGACCTGAACGAGATCACCGAGCCCATCGTCTGCTGCCCCAACGACCCTGACGACGCCAAGACGCTGAGCGACGTGGCCGGCGGCAAGATCGACGAAGTCTTCATCGGCTCGTGCATGACCAACATCGGCCACTTCCGCGCCGCCTCCAAGCTGCTCGAAGGCAGGAAGGACATCCCGGTCAAGCTGTGGATGGCCCCGCCCACCAAGATGGACGCGCAGCAGCTCACCGAAGAGGGCCACTACGGCGTGTTCGGCGCCGCCGGCGCGCGCATGGAAATGCCGGGCTGCTCGCTGTGCATGGGCAACCAGGCGCAGGTCAAGGAAGGCGCCACGGTCATGTCCACCAGCACCCGCAACTTCCCCAACCGCCTGGGCAAGAACACCAACGTGTACCTGGGCTCGGCCGAACTGGCCGCGATCTGCTCCAAGCTCGGCCGCATCCCGACGCGCGAGGAGTACCTGAGCGACATCGGCGTGATCAACGCCAACGGCGACAAGATCTACCAGTACCTGAACTTCGACCAGATCCAGGAGTTCAAGGACGTGGCGGAAACCGTCGCCGCCTGAGCCCGCGGCAGGGCGTCGGCCCTGCGCGGCGCCTGCTGAGAAAAAGCCCGCACGGCAAGCGCGTGCGGGCTTTTTTCGTTTTGTTTTGCTATGCAATCCATAGCTATATGCCTTAGAAGAATCTAGGCTTCAGATAGAAAAGTATCTGAAACGAAGACGGCTCCAAGGCTTCATGCTATGAATACTGAATGGCTCAGTCCCTCGGCCGGAAACCGATCACCAGCGAGGAGGGCACCCGGCCGTCGATGTCGCGCGGCAGCGTCTCGGTCTTGTCGATGGCCTTGAGCACCGCGTCGTCCCAGGCCGGGTTGCCGCTGGACTTGGTCAGGCGGCGGCCGACGATGGTGCCGTCCGGCGCGGCGCGCACCTCGACCTCGGCGCGCGGGTTGCCCGGCGCGTCGTCGGAGAACACGATGTTGGGCCGCACCTTGGCCGCCACCTTGCCGCCGTAGGAGCCGGAAGGTCCCGAGGAGCGCAGATCGCTGCCGGTGGCCGTGGCTCCGCCGGTGGCGCCGGCCAGGCCCTGCAGGCGTTTGATGTTGGCCAGCCGCTCGGCCTCCAGCCGCTTGGCTTCCTGCTGCGCCTTGGCCTGCTCCTGCTTCTTCTTCTCTTCGGCGGCCTGCTGCTGCTTCTGCTTGTCGAGCTGGGCCTGCTTCTCGCGCGCTTCCTTCTCTCGCGCTTCCTTTTCGCGGGCCGCCTTCTCGGCCTTTTCCCTTTCGGCCCGCTCTTTCTCCGCCTTGGCCGCCTTCTCGGCTTTTTCGGCCTTCTCGCGTTCCTCTTTCTGCTTCTGCAGCCGGGCCTGTTCGAGCTGCTGCTGGCGCAGTTTCTCGCGCTGCTGCTGTTCCTTCTGGCGCTGCAGGGCGATGTCGGCGTCGCGCGTGTCGGGTACAGGCGCGGGTGCGGGCGGCGGAGGGGGCGGCGCCGGTGCCGGGACGGGGGCCGGCGCGGGCGGCTGCGGTGGGGGCGGCGGCGTCGGCCTGTCTCTTATACACATCTAAAAAGGGGGGGGGGGGGGGGGGGGGGGGGGGGGGGGGGGGGGGGGGGGGGGGGG
>NZ_JAELTO010000169.1 GCF_016428875.1 Xylophilus sp. ASV27 | reverse complement strand
CTGCTGTGGGCGGTCTGCGGCGTTGCAAATCCTCGCCATAGCTGCGGCTATGGCTGCGGTTTGCGCCTTGCATCCCATCCCACACCAGGGCGCGCGCCACCACGCGGACTTGTTCAGCGTTGCCTTAATGTGGAACACCCCCGAAGCGCCTGCGGCGCTTTCCCCTCAAGGGGGCGCACGTCTCACACGGCGTGTTTCATCATCCGGGGTGTCATCATTCATGTCACTTGGCTGAGATGCACCATGGCCACTGTCAAGTTCTCCGATTTCGTCGACGCCCACCATTTCACCAACGGCGGCGCGCCCTACGAGAACCGGGCTTTCTGCCCGACGACTACGACTGGGTGAATGGCTGCTTCCACAGGAGCGGCGCGTACCGCCGCTTCAAGGATCTTCTCGATGAGCGCGACGCGCTCCACACCTGGCATGCGGTCGAGGCGCGCGCCACAGAGCAGGCCTTGCGGCGGTGGTGCGATGGGCACGGCATACGGCTCAGCCCTTCGGCACCCGCGGCCTGAGCCCCGCCGCCGTTTGCCATTTGCCTTTCGCGGATGGCGCCGTAACATGGCGTTACCTTGACTTCCACGGACTTCGAAAGTGCAGCCCATCTACCAAGCCTCCTTGCTGGCATCGCTTCTTCCGCTCCTGCTGACGTCCGCCGTCATGGGCGTGACCGCCTTTCTTCTGGCCAGGGACAAGGGGCGCAATGTGACCCTGTGGACGGTGCTCGGGCTCATTCCCTTCGTGAACTTCCTGTGCTTCTCCTTCTTCATCGGCGCGGCCAACCTGCGCGCCGAGCGCAAGCTCGACGAGCTGCTGGCGCGGCACGATGGCCCTGGCAGGCCTGACCGGGTGTAGGTCGCTGGCAGAGGCGCGCATGAGCCTCTTGGGATGGATTCTGCTGTTCGGCGCCGGCAGCCTGTTCTGCCTGTGGGTGCTGCGCTGGGGCGGGGCGGATTGGCTGGAGGGCTGGCGTGCCGGCTTCCTGATCCCCGGGCCGGGGACGGGCGACTGGTCGGCCGAGCAGATCAAGCTCGGCGTGCTGCTGTTGTGGGCGCTCTACACGCCGTGGTTCGTGGCGGGGCTGTTCGTGCCGGCGTGGCGTTCCTTCTGGTAACGCGAAGGGCGGTGCCGCCGCAGTAAGCTCGGCCGGATGAAGCCGCCCTTCACCCCCAGCGCCGCGCCCCTGCACATCGGTATCGTCGGCTGCTCGGCCGAAGGCGCGGCGCTCTGCTACCGCACCATCTGCGCCGAAGGCGCGCCATGGCTCGGCGCCCATGGCCATCCCGAGGTATCCCTGCACACGCCCTCGCTGGCCGCCTACGTGCAATGCCTGGACGGTGGCGACTGGCCGGGCGTGGGCGAACTGATGCTGGCTTCGGCCCGCAAGCTCGCGGCCATCGGGGCGGACTTCCTCATCTGCCCGGACAACACCATCCACCAGGCGCTGCCCCACGTGCTGCCGCGCTCGCCGCTGCCCTGGCTGCACATCGCCGAAGTGGTGGCCGCGGAGGCGGCGGCGCGCGGCTTCAGGCGCATCGGCCTGACCGGCACGCGCTGGCTGGTGGAGAGCGGCGTCTACCCCGACAAGCTCGCCGCGCGCGGCCTGGGCTGGCTGCGCCCGAGCGCCGAGGAGCGCGAGGAGATCAACCGCATCATCATGGACGAGCTGGTGTGCGGCGTCTTCAAGCCCGAGGCGGTGGCGTACTTCCAGCGCGTGATGGCGCGCATGCGCTCCGAGGGCTGCGACGCCGTGGTGCTGGGCTGCACCGAAATCCCACTGATCATGAGCGACGCCAACGCGCCGCTGCCCACGCTCGATTCCACCCGCCTGCTGGCCCGCGCGGCGCTGCGGCGCGCGGTGCAGGACGTGCGGTAGGGAAGGAGGCACCCATGACCCTGACCACCTACCAAGGCGCCTGCCACTGCGGCCGCACCCGCTTCGAGGTGGACGCCGACATCGACCACGTGCGCGTCTGCGACTGCTCCGTCTGCCGCCGGCGCGGCGCGCTGACCCACCGCGTGCCGAAGGAGCGCCTGCGCCTGCTCACGCCCTGGAGCGATCTGAGCCTGTACCAGTGGGGCTCGCGCACGGCGCAGGATTTCTTCTGCCCGACCTGCGGCGTGCTGCCGTTTCGCCGGCCGAGCGATCCCACGGCGCAAGAACTCGCCGCGGGTGTAGAGCCCTTCGATGGCTGGGCGGTGAACGTGCGCTGCCTGGAGGGCGTGGACCTGGCGTCCCTTCCGGTGCGCCACATCGCCGGCAGCAGGATCTGAGGCACACGGGATGGCCCGCCGCCTCCTGCCCGCCGTGCTGGGGCTGCTGCTTGCCGCCGCGCAACCGGCGCTGGCCCAGCCCAGCTTCGAGGAGGTGCAGCGCGGCTTCCGCTCCTCCGACACCCGCGTGCTCGACCGCGATGGCCTGCTGCTGCAGCGGGTGCGCACCGATGCCAGCGCGCGCCGTGGCGACTGGGTGGCGCTGGCCGACGTCTCGCCCGCGCTGCGCACGGCGCTGGTGCTGAGCGAAGACCGGCGCTTCTACGAGCACAGCGGCGTGGACTGGCGCGCGGTCTCCGCCGCCGCCTGGGGCAACCTGTGGAACACCCGCACCCGCGGTGCCTCCACGCTGACCATGCAGCTCGCAGGCCTGCTGGACGAGGAAGTGGGGCGCGGCGGCGGGCGCGGCATGGCGCAGAAGGTGGGCCAGGCGCTGCTGGCGCAGCGGCTGGAGCGCGGCTGGCGCAAGGACCAGATCCTGGAGGCCTACCTGAACCTGGTGCCGTTCCGGGGCGAGCTGGTGGGCATCGACGCGCTGTCGCGCACGCTGTTCAGCAAGGCCGCGCATGGCCTGGACGGGCGCGAGGCGGCCGTGGCCGCGGCGCTGGTGCGCGCGCCCAACGCCAGGCCGGCGCTGGTGGCGCGGCGCGCCTGCGCGGTGCTGGGCGAAGTGCAGGCCGCCAGACCCGATTGCGAGGGGCTGGACATGTTCGCCCAGGCCGCGCTGCAGCGCCGCGCCTTCGACGCCAGCGAAGGCATCGCCCCGCACCTGGCGCGGCAGGCGCTGCGCGAGGCGCCGGCCGGCGCGGCGCAGGTGCGCACCACCGTATCGGCCCCGCTGCAGCGCTTTGCCGTGCAGGCGCTGCGCCAGCAGTTGCGCGAGCTGGCCGGCCGGCACGTGGAAGACGGCGCCCTGGTGGTGCTGGACAACGCCAGCGGCGAGGTGCTGGCCTGGGTCGGCTCCTCCGGCGAACTGAGCCGCGCGGCCGAGGTCGACGGCGTGCTGGCGCCGCGCCAGCCGGGCTCCACCCTCAAGCCCTTTCTGTATGCCCAGGCGATCGCCGGGCGGCGGCTCACGGCCGCCTCGCTGATCGACGATTCACCCGAGCAGATCGCCACCGCCAGCGGCCTGTATGTGCCGCAGAACTACGACCGGCGCTTCAAGGGCTGGGTGTCGGTGCGGACCGCGCTTGCGGCCTCGCTCAACGTGCCGGCGGTGCGCACGCTGGTCATGGTGTCGCCCGACGCGTTCTTCGAGCAGTTGCGCACGCTCGGCCTGCCGCTGCGCGAGTCCGGCGGCTACTACGGCTACAGCCTGGCGCTGGGCAGCCCCGAGGTGCCGCTACTGGCGCTCGCCAACGCCTACCGCGCGCTGGCCAACGGCGGCAGCTTCAGCCGCACGCGGCTGCTGCCCGGCCCGCCCGGCCCGGCGCAGCCGGCGCTGGACGCGCGCGCCGCCTTCATCGTGGGCGACATCCTGGCCGACCCGAACGCGCGCACCCGCACCTTCGGCACCGACAGCCTGCTGGCCACCCGCTTCTGGACGGCGGTCAAGACCGGCACCAGCAAGGACATGCGCGACAACTGGGCGCTGGGCTGGTCGCAGCGCTACACCGTGGGCGTCTGGGTCGGCAACGCCAGCGGCGCGCCGATGCGCGACGTCTCCGGCATTTCCGGGGCCGCGCCGGTCTGGGCCGCGGTCATGGGCTACCTGCATCGGCAGCAGCAGAGCCAGGCGCCGGCGCCGCCCGCCGGCGTGGTGCAGACGGCCGTCCGGTTCGGCGGCATGGCGGGCGAGGCGCTCGAGGCGCCGCGCCGCGAGTTGTTCCTGGCGGGAACGGAGCAAGCGCTATTTGCTATGAATAGCATAGCTAAAAGCCAAGGTCATACCTGGGATTCAGGCCAATTTCATGCAGAAAATGGCGATCGGGCGCCGCGCATCCTCGCGCCCGTGGCGGGCACCGTCATCGCGCTGGACCCGGACATTCCGCCACGCCAGCAGCGCCTGCGGCTCGAAGCCGCCGGGCAGGGGCTGCGCTGGCAGATCGATGGCCGGCCGCTGGCGCGCGGGCCCCGCGCCGAGTGGCTGCCCTGGCCCGGCCGCCACCGCATCCAGCTGGTGGATTCGCAGGGCGCGGTGCGCGACGAAGTCGGCATCGAGGTGCGCGGCGCCGGCGTTCGATGAGCCGGCATGCACGCCGAAGCCGCAAGCCGCCAGCGTGCCGGCTACTTCACGGCCTTGCCCACGTGCCCGTACTCGACAGGCACCTTCACGTAGCCCAGCTTGACTTCTTCCTGCGCGAGCGCGTCCATCAGGCGCTGGCATGCCGCTTCGTCGACCGATACGGTGATGGCAAGCGGCTGGTCCGCCAGTTCAAAGAAGTGCGCCGAATGGAAACGGCCGGCGTGGTCGAATGCTTCCGCGCCGCCCACCAGCGTTCCGCCGGCGGCGCCGTTGTCCTGGGCGAACTTCAGCAGCCATTCGCCGATGGGCGTATGCCCATGGCGACGGTTCTGCTCCGTGAAGAACGTGAGTTGATAGCCTTTCATCGCAGCTCCTTGGATCGTGGTGGGCGTGTGAGCGAAATCGTGGCCATGCCAAGCGCAGTCATGGCGAGTGAACCGCCCACGTGCAGGGCCAGCATGCCGGCGGACCAGCCCAGGCGCCCATCGCGCAGCAGCGTCAGCAGTTCGGCCGAGAACGTGGAGAAGGTGGACAGGCCGCCGGCCAGGCCGGTGATGACGAACAGCCGCCATGCCGGCGACAGGTTCGGCGCCGAGCCGAAATAGGCGATGGCAGCGCCGACGATGTAGGCCGCCATCAGGTTGGAGGCCAGAGTGCCCATCGGGATCTGCGGCACAAGCGCATTCATGCCCACGCTCAAGCCGTAGCGCATGAGGGCGCCGATGACCGAGCCGATGCTGACGGCGATGATCGCGTAGGCGCTGTTCATCATGACCTCGGCTTGCGGACACGGGCCGCCTGCACGGCGGCTCCTTCGCGGCCAACCGATGCGCCGAACAGGTGGCAAACGACCGTGCCGCCCAGCACCAGCGGCATCATGCGCAAGGGCACGACCTTCTTCGGGTCGTGGATCTCGTCGATGATCAGCTTGTTGCCGCCATCGACGGTCTTGCCCAGCACGTGGTGGAGCCACCCCACGCCAAAGCCAGCGGCCGGCAGCAGCCAGATGGCCCGATGGTGCGCCTCGCGCCAGGCCGTCGCGTGATCGAGGGAAACCAGAAAGAAGGCGGACGCGGTGCCTGCCAGGAAGGCCGCAACGCTGGCGATCGCGAGCCACTTGCCGATGTGGGGCTGCAGCTCAAGTTGTTCGGGTCGGGGAAATCTGCGCATGGGTCATGTGTGCTCGAATGAATCGGGCTGACCAACGGCAAGGGATGTGAACGCGAGCGCCTACAGCCCCGACCGAGGTCAGGTGTCTGTAGGCGTCATCAGCAGCCAAGGAATGCTGCGGTTAGGGCAACGCTGAATAAGTCCGCGTGGTGGCGCGCGCCCTGGTGTGGGATGGGATGCAAGGCGCAAACCGCAGCCATAGCCGCAGCTATGGCGAGGATTTGCAACGCCGCAGACCGCCCACAGCAG
>NZ_JAELTO010000168.1 GCF_016428875.1 Xylophilus sp. ASV27 | reverse complement strand
TGGCTATGCCAAGGAGTGATCTGCCTTCGACTCTCTTTCCATGACAGCCATTCCCAACCCTGAAGAGGAGACATCCCCGTGAAGAAGCCCATCGCGCTGGCCGCAGCCAGCCTCGCCGGCCTGGCACTTTCGCCGGCCTTCGCCCAGAGCAGCGTCACGCTGTACGGCATCATGGATGCGGGCCTGGCCCGCGTCAGCAACATTGCCGGCGGAGGCTCCACCCAGGTGCGCAGCGGCAACCTGTACACGTCGCGCTTCGGCTTTCGTGGAACGGAAGACCTGGGCGGCGGGCTGAAAGCCAATTTCAATCTGGAGGCAGGCCTGAACGTCGACACCGGCACCACCAGCACCCCCTACTTCAACCGCCAGTCGTGGCTGGGCCTGAGTTCCAGCAGCCTCGGCAGCGTCTCCATGGGCCGCATGCTGCCCACGATCAACGACCTGTTCATCGCCTCGCTGCAGGCCTCGTACTTCGGCAACCCGTCTGCCGCCATCGACGGCGCGGCCACGGGAGCGGGCTCCTCCGCGGCACGCTTCAACAACATGCTCGGCGGCACGCGCGTGGACAACGCCATCAAGTACCAGTCCCCGGTCATGGCCGGCTTCCAGGGCCATGCCATGGCAGCGCTCGGCGAAGTGACGGGGTCGAGCTCGGCAGGCCGCATACTCTCCCTGGGCGGCGGCTACAACGCGTCGAACATCGAGGCCGGGCTGGCCTACCATGAGCGCCAGTGCGGCGAAGCCGGCGGCTGCCCCGTGGGCAAGGACACGGACAAGATCTTCGGACTGGGCGCGGCCTACAAGCTCGACGGCGCGCGCTACGCCCTGCTCTACACGCAGGAGCGCAACGCCCTCAACGTCAAGGATGCGAATGCCGACGTGCTGAGCCTGCTCGCACGCATGCCGTTCGGCCAGTGGGTCGCGGCGGGCGGGTTCCAGTTCCTGAACGACAAGACCCCGCTGAACCAGGACGTGCGCCAGGTGAACCTCGCACTCAACTACCTACTCAGCAAGCGCACCCAGCTATACGGCCTGTACTCGTACCAGACCGTGAAGAACGGCGGCAAGGCAGGCATGTTCGCCACCACCTCCAGCAGCAACAAGCAAGGCCAGCTCAGCCTGGGCATTGCGCACACCTTCTGAGCCGAAGAGACCGGTTGATTGTGAGTCCAAGGGTTGAGGACATGGTGAAAGCCGTGTCCTTTTTTTTTGCCGCAAGCAGGGTTGCCGACGCAGGAAGGGGAGACGAGTCCTGGAGCACCGTTGTACGGAACGTGCAGGCACTCGTCGTTGATTGTTTCCTGCAGCCCCGTCACTCTAGCGTCGGCACATCCAGCAGGAGACAAATTGAACACCGCAAGCGCAGCACCGCCGCCGTCGCCCGCCCGGGCCCGCGCCCGCTTTCGCCCCACGCAGGAAGGCGTGGTGTTCCTGCTCACGGGCGTGCTGTTCCTGGGCTTCTCGTGGGGGCTGGACGGCTTCCTGAGCACGGGCAACGTCATCACGCTGCTGCGCAGCGTCTCGGTGCTGGGCATGCTGGCGCTGGGCATGGGCCTGGTGGTCATCGGGCGGGGCGTGGATCTGTCGATGGTCGCCTCGATGGTGGTGGGCATGTGCTGGGCGCTGAGGATGGCGAGCGAGGGCACGATGGATTTCCATCTGGCCCTGCTGGCGGGCCTGGGTTTCGTGCTCGCCTGCGGCCTGGCCACCGGCATCGTCGTCGCGTTCGCCGAGATTCCCCCGGTGTTCACCACCCTGGCCATGGGATCGGTGATCTTCGGCGTGGGCAACGCCTTCTTCTTTTCGGTCGATACGCACAACGCGCCTCAGAATCTGGGCTGGCTGCGCACCCTGGGCTATGGCTCGCTGCTGGGCGTGCCGCTGGCCATCTATGCGTTCGCACTGCTGGCGCTGCTGGTGCACGGAATTCTGCGCGGCACGCGCCTGGGCCGCACCATCTATGCCATGGGCGACAACCCGCAGGCCGCGCGGCTGACGGGCTTTGCGGTGCGCCCCACCATCGTGGCCCAGTACGTGGCCAGCAGCCTGATCGCCTACGTGGTGGCGCTGGTGATCGTGGCGTCGAACGAGGGCATGAACACGCGGCTGTTCTACACCACGCTGGTGTACGACGTGCTGCTGGTGGTGGTGCTGGGCGGCATCGGCCTGGGCGGCGGGCGCGGAGGCGTGCGCAACGTGCTGGTGGGCACGCTGCTGGTGGGCACGCTGGCCAGCGGCATGACCATCATGGACCTTTCGAACACCGCGCAGAACCTGATCAAGAGCCTGGTCATGCTCACCGCCCTGGTCATGGACACGCTGCTCAACCCGCGCGACGAGCAGACGTCCCAGCAGGGCGACATCTGACTTCCCCCCCACCTCAAGGAGACATAAGGCCATGAAGCAAGCCAAGAAACTGGCAGGCGCGCTCGCGCTCGCCCTGGGTGCCACGCTGTGCGCGCCAGCCCTGGCGCAGGATGCCGGCATCGACAACCAGAACCGCAATGCCTACCTCGCCTCGCTCAAGGGCAAGCGCGTGGTGTTCATCGCCATGACCATGCAGGTGGACATGACCAATGCCTGGGCCAGAATGATGCAGCGCCAAGCCAAGGAACTGGGGTATACGCTGGACATCCGTGACGCCAACTGGAGCACCGAGGTCGGCTCGCGCGCCCTGACCACGGCGATTGCCGAGAAGCCCGACCTGATCGTACTGCAGAACGCCGATGTGCAGGCCTACGCCCGGCTCATCAAACAGGCGGCGGACGCGAAGGTCAAGGTGCTGCAGTTGAACATGGAGTCGCTGCAGAAGAGCGACGGCTACGTGGGCGCCGACTGGGTGGGCATCGGCTATGCCGCGGGCCAGGAGCTGGCGCAGCGCTGTGCGGCGGGCAAGGGCCGCTCGACCAAGGTGCAGGTGCTCATGGGCGCGCCCACCAGCGCGGTGGACCTGTTCCAGGTGTTCGGCATGCGCAAGGCGCTGGCCGAGCACCCCGAGATCAAGATCGTGTCGCAGCAGACCACCAACTACGACGCCAACAAGGCACGCTCCATCACGGCCAGCGTGCTGCAGCAGCACCCCGACCTGTGCGGCAGCTTCGGCATCTGGGACGCGATGGACGCGGGCACCGGCGCCGCGATCAAGGAGGCCGGACAGCAGGGCAAGGTGTTCGTCGTGACTTCGGGCGCGGGCGCGGAAACCTCCTGCCAGAAGGTCAAGGACGGCACCTTCAGCGCGCTGGTGGCCTACGACTCGCGCGTGCACGGCGCGGCCATCAACACCATGGTCGCCAACATGCTGCGGCTGGCGCAGCCCACCGTGGCCAACCCCATGGTCTATTACCCGCCCAGCCGCGTGATCACCAAGGACAACCTGCGCCCGGGCTCGTGCTGGGGCGTGGAAGACCTGCTCTGAGCACACCCCCAAGAATCAGCATAGAAAATGCTTCCAGCCCTGGTGCCTCCAGGCCTGGTAGCTATCTTTTTTGAAGTACTCCTTGCCCAACCAGCGCCAGCGCCACCCTCTCCTCCACCAGCCGACCCGCGATCCATGGATGCCCTGATCCGACTCCGTTACCGCTACCTGCCCGACCACCTCGTCGGCGAGCTGCTGTCCAAGCGCTGGGCCGACAACGCCGTGCCCTTCGTGGCCCTGATGGTCGTCGTGGCCCTGTTCGGCGTGCTGACGCCCGGCATGCTCACGGCCACGGGCCTGCGCGACCTGAGCAGCCAGGTGGCCGAGTTCGGCCTGGTGGCCATCGCCATGTCCGTCGTCATGATCGCCGGCGGCATCGACCTGGCGCTGGGCGCCACCTTCGCGCTGTGCGTGCTGGCCGCGCTCACGGGCATGAACGTCTACCACCTCCAGGTCTGGCAATCGGCACTGCTGTGCCTGGGCACGGGCGCTCTGTGCGGCGCAGTGAACGGCGTGCTAATCGGCTACCTGCGCCTGCGCGCGTTCCTGACTACGCTGGTAACCATGGTGCTGCTGCGCTCCCTCTACGACATGGTGCTGCCCATCTTCGCCACGCGCATCGTCGTGTCCACACCCGAATCCGCGCTGTGGGAGCAGCTCGGCAGCGGCGGCCTGCTCGGCATTGCCTGGGCCGTGTGGCTGGCGGCCCTGGTGGCGCTGGCGTGGCACATCGCGCTGTCGCGCTCGCGCCCGGGCTGGCGCATCGCGGCCGTGGGCGGTGCGCGGCGCGCGGCCTACAACGCGGGCATTCCAGTGCGTTCGGTGGTGGCCATGTCCTACGTGCACGCGGGCATGCTGTGCGGCGCCGCGGCGTTCCTGTATGGCGCGCGCATGGGCAGCGTCAGTTCCGACACGGGCGTGGGCATGGAGATCGCCGTGCTCACCGCCGTGGTGCTGGGCGGCACCACCCTGGGCGGCGGACGCGGCTCGGTGGCCAAGGCGCTGCTGGGCTCGGTCGTGGTGCTGGTGCTCACCAACGGGCTGCTGCAGCTGGGCGTGGTGGGCACGACGGCCTCGATGATCCTGGGCCTGATCCTGCTGGCGGGCGTGTTCCTGGACGTGCGCTGGGTGAAGAACCGGCAGCGCCTGATCAACAGCACCTACGTATCGCCCGCGTACTTCGACATTGCGCCCTGCCCGGACACCGAGGAAGGCGCAGCAGGCGCCTACGCGCCCAACAGCCGCCTGTGCCAGACGCGCCTGATCGGCGAGGGCCGGATCGAGGCCCCCGAGGACGTGGCGCTCGACCGCGAAGACCACCTGTACTGCGGCACGCGCCAGGGCGACATCGTGCGCTTCCTCGCGCCCGACTACACGCGCCACGAGGTCTTCGCCCACATCGGCGGCACGCCACTGGGCATGAACTTCGACCGTGGCGGCAACCTCGTGGTCTGCGTGGGCGGCATGGGCCTGTACATGGTCACGCCGCAGCGCGAGGTGGTGAAGCTGACCGACGAAACGCCGCGCAGCCGGTTCTCGATCATCGACGACTCGCGCCTGCGCCTGGCCGACGACCTGGACATCGCCCCCGATGGCCGCATCTTCTTCAGCGAGGCCACCGTGCGCTACAACGCGCACAACTGGTCCACCGACATGCTGGAGAGCCGCGGCAACGGGCGCCTGCTGTGCTACGACCCGCGCAGCAAGACCACTGAGACGGTGCTGCGCCACCTGGTCTTCCCCAACGGCGTCTGCTGCCTGCCCGATGGCGAGTCGCTGCTGTTCGCCGAGACCTGGGCCTGCCGCGTGCGGCGCTTCTGGTTCGACGGGCCCAGGAAAGGCCTGGTGCGGACCGTGATTGCCAACCTGCCCGGCTACCCGGACAACATCAACCGCGCCTCCGACGGCCACTACTGGCTGTGCCTGGTCGGCATGCGCAGCCCGGCGCTGGACCTGGCCCAGGTGATGCCGGGCTTTCGCCGCCGCATGACGCGCCGCGTGGCGCCGGCCCACTGGCTCTCGCCCAACCTCAACGCGGGCTGCCTCATCAAAATCACCGCCGAGGGCGAGGTGCTGGAATCGGCCTGGGACAACCAGGCCGTCAACCACCCCTCGCTCACCTCGTGCAAGGAGCACAAGGGCTACCTCTACCTGGGCAGCCTGTTCAACAACCGCATCGGCCAATGGAAGATCGAGGGCGCGGACCCCGGCTGGACCGGCCCCGGGAGCTACTGGGGAGCACGCGCATGATGCAGGCCCTGCACGACGCCGCAGACCGCTTCTTCGGGCGTGGCCGCCACAGCACCGCCGTGCCGATCATGGACGGTCCGCTGCAGCCCGACCAGCGCCTGGAATCGGCCCCCGTGCTGGCCCAGGCCCCGGAGCTGGACAACCTCGTGGAAGCAGGCGGCGCCCTGCTCTGCTCCAGCGGCGAGCGGCTGCTGCGCATTGGCGAAGGCCGCGTCACGCCCGAGGGCAGCTTCGACACCGCCATCACCTGCCTGGCCAGCGGCGTGGACGGCGCCCTGGCCATCGGCC
>NZ_JAELTO010000167.1 GCF_016428875.1 Xylophilus sp. ASV27 | reverse complement strand
CCCCCCCCCCCCCCCCCCCCCCCCCCCCCCCCCCCCCCCCCCCCCCCCCCCCCCTTTTAGATGTGTATAAGAGACAGCGCCAAGGCTGCACCACCGGCACGCCCGGCCGCCGCGCGCGAAGAACCCCTCCCCGCGCCGGCCCCCGCGCCCAAACCCGCCCAGCCGCGCGTGCTCGCGCTGCACGAGCTGCCCGAAGCCGTGCGCCAGCAACTGCCCGCGCTCAGCTTCAGCGGCGCCACCTACTCGGCCAACCCGCTCTACCGCATGGTGATCGTCAACGGCCAGGTGCTGCACGAGGGCGACACCGCCGCGCCCGGCGTGGTGCTGGAGCGCATCGAGCCGCAGCAGGCGGTGCTGCGCTTCAAGGGCTATCGGTACGCGGTGGGGTATTGAGCGTCATGGGCCTCGGCATCCGGCAGGCTGCGCCGGAAGACCTGTGCGCAATGCTCGCATGCGATGCATATGCACGCTCCAACGCCAGCCGTGGCGCCTGGGTGCGCCAGGCGGTCGCAAGGCAGCAATGCCTTGTGGCTGTCGAGTCAGGCGTGGTGGTCGACTACTGCGTGCTCAACCACGATTTCTTCGACAACGGATTCGTCGCGCTGATCGTCGTCGCGCCGGCGCAGCAGATCGCCGATGAGACCGCCAGGTTCGCCGTCCTGGTGAAAGAGGGCAAGGTCGTGATCGACTGAGGGCGCCCCGCGCCCGGCAGCGCATCACGCTCGACGCAGCGACGACAGGCGCGGCACCAGTTGGGCAGCCGGTCCCGCGACTTGGCGGCGGCGGGTGTCGCCGCGCAGGTGATCGAACAGCAGCGCAATGGCCTGTTGCGCGATCTCGTCCAGATGCAGGTCCACGGCCGTGAGCGGCGGCACGCAGGTGCGGGCGCGCACGCCGTCGTAGCGCGTGGCGACCATCACGTCGTCCGGAATGCGCCGGCCCGACTCGAGGATGGCGGCCACCGCGCCCGTGGCGAAGGCGTCCACCGGCACGCAGAAGGCATCGATGTCGGGGTGCCGGGCCAGCAGCGCGAGCGCAGCCTGGCGGCCGCCGTTCTCGCCGTCCACCTCGTCGACCAGCGACAGCAGCGGCGCCTGCCCGCGCCCGGCGGCGAACGCCAGGTACGCGGCCCGACCTTCCACGTAGGAGTTGCGCTGCGCCGAGCCGAGGATCATCGCGACCTTGCGCGCACCCTGCGCATGCAGGTGTTCGAGCAGCAGGTGCGTTGTCTGTCCCGAATGAATGTCGACATACGGCGGCAACGCCGGCCCGTCCGCGGCCTCTTCGGCCGGCTTGCCGATGGCCACCACCGGCAGGCCGCGCCGCAGCAGGTAGGCCATGTTCGGATCGCCCGCCGAAGGCTCGATGACCAGCGCGCCGTCCACGTCCAGCATTTCCATCGGCACCCGCCCGGTTTCCATGGGCGGCGCCAGCACCAGCGCCAGCCGGCGGTCGAGTGCCGCTGCGGCCGCCACCGCCGCCACCTCCATCAGGAAGCCCAGCCGTGACGGGCCGCCGGCCACGGCGAACGGCATCGACGACAGCAGCACGATCATGTGCGCCTCGCCGGTGCGCAGCCTCTGCGCATTGCGATTGGGCCGGTAGCCCAGTTTCAGCGCAGCTTTCTCCACCCGCGCGCGCGTCTGCGCATCGACCTGGCCCCGGGCGTTGAGCGCATGGGAGACGGTGGTCGGCGACACGCCCGCTTCCCGGGCCACGTCCTTGATGGTGACCCGCGGCGGTAGATTGGGGCTCATCCCGTTGACCTTTTCAAAAACCGGTGATTCAATTCCCAAATCGTTTTGGGGCTGGCTGTTCCGAAATGTACTTCACCCGCTTCGGCGGCTTTTTTTACCAGCGCGCCCAAATCGATTTGGGCGCAAGTCCGGTCAAAGGATTCGAATCATGTCCCGTGCTTGCGACGCCCCCGCCGTCGACGCAGTGCTGCCCGTTTCGCAACTGCTCCTGTTCGGCCTGCAGCATGTGCTGGTGATGGCAGCCGTGCCCATCACCTCGGTGTTCCTGGTGGCCAAGGCGCTGGGCCTGGATTCGGCGCTCACGGTGAACCTGATCAGCGCCACCTTTCTGCTGTGCGGCGTAGGCACGCTGCTGCAGTCGTTCGGGCCATGGAGGTTCGGCGCGCGCCTGCCGTTCGTGATGGTGCCGGGCGGCGCGCCGATCGTGATGTTCGTGACCATCGCCCAGCAGCGCGACCTGCAGACCGCCTCGGGCGCGGTGATCCTCACGGCGCTGTTCTACTTCCTGGTGCTGCCGGTGTTCGCGCGCTGCCTGCGCTACTTTCCGAGGATCGTCATCGGCACCCTGCTGCTGCTGGTGTCGATCAACCTCGTGAAGGTGTACGGCGGCATCATCGCGGGCAGGCCCGGCACGGCCACCTTCGCCGACCCGGTGAACATCGGCCTGGCGCTCGCGACCATCGGCTTCACGGTGCTGTTCGCGCGCGTGCTCAAGGGCATGCTCGGCCAGCTCGCGGTGCTGCTCGGGCTGCTGGCCGGCACGGTGCTGGCGGCCGCCTGCGGGCTGATGGACTTCAGTGCCGTGGCGGCCGGGCCGATCTGGAGCGCGCCGACGCTGCTGCCCTTCGGCATGCCGCGTTTCGACCTGGTGGCGGCCGTGCCGCTGCTGATCTTCAGCGTCATCTCGATGGTCGAGGCCACGGGCCAGACGGTGGCGGTGGCCGAAGCGGTGGGCCGCAGGATCGAGCCGCGCGAGGTGGTGCCGCGCACCATCCGGGGCGACGCGCTGGTCTCGCTGGCGGGCGGGTTGTTCGGCACGTCGATGATCATCACCAGCGGCGAGAACATCGGCATCGTGCGCGCCACCAACGTGCGCTCGCGCTACGTCACGGCGGCCGCCGGCGTGATCCTGGTGCTCATCGCGCCGTCGGCGCCGCTGGGCCGGCTGGCCAGCGCCATTCCCTCTGCCGTTGTCGGCGGCACCGCGATGGTGGTGTTCGCGATCATCGGCACCATGGGCATCGACATGCTGCGCAAGGTCGACCTGCATCAGCGCGGCAACATGTTCGTGCTGGCGGCCGCCTTGACCATGGGCCTGCTGCCCATCGTCGTGCCGGGGCTCTACAGCCGCTTTCCAGACACGCTGCAACTGGTGCTGGGCAACGGCCTGGCCATGGGCTCGCTCACGGCGGTGGTGCTCAACATGGTGTTCAACCGCGTCCATGCCGAAAGCGCCGACAGCGCCGAAAACCCGGAGGTGGCGCCTGCGCCGCAATGAGGCGCCGCGCCGCGGCACGTTGCGCGCGCTTCGCGCGCACATCGCCTTGCCCCTCTACTTGCCTGTTCTTCCGTCCCTGACTGTCTTTCGTGACCATGTCCTCTGATCTCGATGCCGCGCTGTTCGCGGCCGACGAGCTGCTGCTCGTCCCCGACCACCTGATGCTGCGCGAGGGCCCCGCGACCGGCCATGCCGTGCGGATGGCGGGCGGCCGCTTCCGCGATGTCGGCCCCGCCCACGCGCTCATCGCCCGCTATCCGCAGCTCACGCCGCTGCCGTTGCCCGGCAAGCTGCTGATGCCGGGAATGATCGACGCGCATCACCACCTCACGCAGTCCTTCGGCAAGTCGCTGGCCTATGGCGAGCCGTCGGAGATCTTCCGGCGCGTGTGGGTGCCGCTTGAGTCGAGCCTGGACGACGAGTTCGTCTACATGGCCTCCAAGCTCGCCGCGCTCGAATCGCTGCGCGGCGGCTTCACCACGGTGTGCGACGCGGGCACGCGCGCGCCGGGTGACATCGGCGCCGTCGCAGCCGCCGTGCAGGAGGCCGGTCTGCGCTGCGTGCTGGGCCTGATCTGCAACGACGGCGGCAACGACAGCAGCGCCGCCGACCGCCAGGCGATCCGCGCGCGCGCCGCGCAGTTCCTGCAGCAGTGGTCCGACGCGGAGCTGGTGCACCCCTCGCTGGCCATCTCGGTGCCCGAGGCCGCCTCCGACGAGATGCTGCGCACCGTATCGGCCCAGTGCGCCGAGGCGCGCGCCATCTTCCAGACGCACGTCAACGAACACCTCGCATCGGTCGAGCGCTCGGTGGTGCAGCGCGGCAGGCGGCCGCTCGAACTGCTGGCGCAGCTGGGCGCGCTCGGCCCGCAGGTGCTGATCGCGCACGGCACGCTGGTCACGCCCTCGGAACTCATGCTGCTGCGCGACACCGACACCGCCGTGAGCTACAACCCCGTCGCCAGCCAGTGGAAGGGCAACGCCGTGGCGCCCGCCAACCTGATGGCCGCGATGGGCATCCGCTTCGGCCTGGGCAGCGACGCCACGCGCAGCGACGCCTTCCGCCTGATGGACGCGGCCGAGGCCGCGCAGAAGCTGGCCTTCGGCCTGTCCATCGGCGACGCATCGAGCGGCGGCGGCTGGACCTGGTTCGACCACGCCACGCACGAAGGCGCGCGCGCCGTGGGCCTGGACCACCTGACCGGCGAGATCGCCGTGGGCAAGGCGGCCGACTTCCTCATCGTCGACGTCGATACGCCCGAGATGTGTACCTCGGTCGACCTCACGTGGGACCTCGTGCGCCTGGGCAACCGCGACCAGATCACCGCCGTCTTCGTCGCCGGGCGCCTGCGCCTGTGGCAAGGCTGGCCGCCCGACTGGGACGCGCGCGCGCTGCAGCACCGCATCGCGCGCGCCGCCCATGCCGCCATGGACCGCGCGCCGATCGTGCGCCTGCACCCCAAGGCGGCCGAGCACCGCCGCCTCAGCCTGGCGCGCGCCGCGGGCGCACGGAGCCCGCAATGAGCGCGCAGCACCTCCTGCTCGTTTCCCTCGCCGTGCTGATCGCCGCCTTCGTGCAGGGCGCCACCGGTGTCGGCTTTGCGCTGATCGCCGCGCCGGTGATCGGCATCGTGCGCCCCGATCTGCTGCCCGTCTGCGTGCTGGCGCTGATGCTGCCGCTCAACTTCTACGTGATGTGGCGCGAGCGCGGCGCCATCGACCGCGTCGGCGCGGGCTGGATCACCGGCGGGCGCATGCTCGGCACCGTCGGCGGCCTCTGGGTGCTGGCGGCGCTGAGCGCGAGCCACCTGTCGCTGTTCGTCGGCGCCTCGACCATCGCGGCGGCGCTGGCCACCCTGGTGATGCCGGCCTTCTCGCCGGGCCGCGGCGCCTTCGTGGCGGCGGGGCTGGTCACCGGCATCACCGAAACCGCGACCGGCATCGGCGGGCCGCCGCTGGCGCTGGTCTACCAGCACCAGCCCGCGCCCACCATGCGTTCGACCATCGCGCTGTGCTTTCTGGTCGGCGAGCTGGTGTCGCTCGCCACGCTGCTGGTGGCCGGCCGCATCGACGGCCCGCAGCTCCACGCCGCCGCCCAGTTGCTGCCTGCGCTGGTCGTGGGCGCCGTGCTCAGCCGCATGGTGCATCGCCGCATCGACGGCCGCGTGCTGCGCATCTTCGTCCAGGTCTTCGCGATCGTGTCGGGCGCGGCGCTGCTGCTGCACTCCTTCTGATCATGGCGCGCCTACCGGCCCCGCCGCAGCGGCGCCAGCAGGTGCTTCAACCCGTTGTGGTCGATCTCCCACATCAGCGCCAGCAGCCGCCCGATCTCCCCGGGCGGGAAGCCCTCGCGCGCGAACCAGTGCAGGTAATTGGCCGGCAGGTCGGCGATGACGCAGCCCTTGTGCTTGCCAAAGGGCATCTCGCGTGTGACCAGCTTGTGCAGGTCCTCCGCCTCCACGGCGCTATCCGCCCGTGCGCTTGACGGTGTAGCCCTGCCGCTGCAGCGCCGCGATCACCGTCTCGCGGTGGTCGCCCTGGACCTCGACCGTGCCGTCCTTCACCGTGCCGCCGGCGCCGCAGGCGCTGCGCAACTGCTTGCCCAGCGCGGCCAGCGCGTCGGCGGCCAGCGGGATGCCGCGCGCCACGGTCACGCCCTTGCCGCCGCGGCCCTTGGTCTCGTAGGACACGCGCACCGTGCCGTCGCCGCGCGGCGCCGCCGCCTGGGCCTTGCACACGCACTGCGCCACCGGCTGGCGGCAGGCCGGGCACATGCGGCCCGCATCGGTGGAATAGACCAGGCCGCCAGGGCCGTCACGGTGTCGCATGGTGTGCAAAACCAGAATGTGAAAGAAAAATGCTTCTAGCCAAGGCTCAGCCTGGGCAGGGCAATCGCATCTAACCAGAGCCCCCCATCCCCAGAGCCGCTCCCATGCCCATGAGGTGCTCCAGATAGGGCAGGCTCCAGCCAGCGCGCTTGCGCTTGGCCTGCAGCCCGAGCTTCA
>NZ_JAELTO010000166.1 GCF_016428875.1 Xylophilus sp. ASV27 | reverse complement strand
GAGCCGGCACAGCGTGTCGGCCAGCCGCAGGCAGCCCTCGATGCGCTCGGCCACCTTCACCAGCACCCGGTCGCCGAACTGGTGTCCGAGCGAATCGTTGATGTTCTTGAAGCGGTCCAGGTCCAGGAACAACACGGCAAAGGGCATTTCCGCATCGCCGCGCAGTTGCAGCGCCCGGTCGATGCGGCGCGACAGCAGCAGCCGGTTGGGCAGGCCGGTCAGCACGTCGCTGTAGGCCAGATCCTCGATGCGTTGCTGCGCCGCGCGCTGGGTCGACAGGTCACGGAAAAAGCCGATGGTCTGCACCGTGTGGCCCATGGCGTCGCGCAACACGACCCAGGACAGCCGTACCGGGCAGGTGCTGCCGTCCGCGCGCCGGTGCCAGACCTCGCCCTCCCAGAATCCGGCGGATTGCCAGGAACGGCTGATGTCGGTGAACAGGCGGCCGGCATCGCGGTCCTCGAACAGGTCGATCGCGCTCATGCCGAGCATGGCGTCGCCCTCGTGCCGGGCCAGTCTCCGGCATACCGGGTTGACCGAGATGATCCGGTGGTCCGGGTCCGTGATGAAGACCGCGTCCGGGCATGAATCGAATACCTTGGCCGCGAGCCGCAGGCTCTCATGCGCCGCCACGCTCTCCGTGATGTCGAGGAAGGAGAACACGCGGCCGATGACCCGATCGCGGCTGTACTGCGGCAGCACCACGCGCTGCAGCATGCTTCCGGAGCGCAGCGGGATCACGTCGGTGGCCTCGGCTTCTATCGAATGGGCGATCTCCGCCAGGCGCTCCTTGTACTGGTGACGGTCCTGGACCGCAGCGGCCAGCCATGCATGCACCGCCGCATCGTCGCGGCGCATCAGCAAGTCCTTGGGCACGCCCCACATCTGTGCGAAGCGGCGATTGAATGCCCGGATGCTGCCGTCCAGCCCGCAGACGAGAAGGCCGTTCGCCGTGGACTCGAGCGTCGCGCGCAGATCGGAAACCAGCAGTTCCAGTTCGCTTTCGGCCGCGCGCTGGGACGTGCGGTCCACCACCCCGAGCAGCCAGACCCCGCCCTGGTCGCCCTGCACGATATGACCAATGCGGCGCTCGACGTGCAGCACGCGGCCGTCGGCGCAGGTCAGGCTGGTCTGCGAATGCAGAACGGCTGCCGGGTTGTGGCGTGCGTCCTCCCAGAATGCCTGGTCCTCCGGGCTGGTGAAGACCTCCCGCACCGGGCGGCCCAGCAGCTCTTCGCCGGCCAACCCGAGCAGTTCCGCCGCCATGCGGTTGTGCGCGATGATCCGCAGGCTGTGTGGATCCACCAGCCAGACCGCCTCGAGAAGTCCTTCGATCACCGCATCCGGCATGCCGGAGCGGGTCACGCGAGGTCCCCAATGGCGTCGGGCATGGCCGCGCGCTCGAAGAAGTAGCAGATGCGCTGGCGCGGTGACAGATAGGCCATCGCCTCGCAGGGCAACTGGGTCGGCTTCAGGCTGCGGCGGATGCTGAGTTCGGGCGTGGTCTCCAGGTCGAGCACCAGAGCCTCCTCGCGCGGAATGGAGGGGTCGTGCACGATGACCCTGGGCCGCAGCGGCCGCATCGAATTGACCGAGGTGACCAGGGCGAAACGCTCGTCGCCGAGCTGGACCACCGATCCGGGTGGATAGACGCCCATCATGCGAATGAAGGCGCCCAGCACGGTGCGATCGAAGCGCGCCTTCATCTGCGTGAAGAGCACCGACAGCGCCTCATGCGGCGTCAGCACGCCGCTGTGGCGGCCGGGATTGCAGAAGTTGTCGTAACGGTTCACCAGCGCCAGCACCTTGCCGCAGAGCTGCATTTCTGCTCCCTTCAGGCGGGCGGGGAAACCGCTGCCATCAACCATTTCGTGGTGCTGCGCAATGGCAGCCGCCACCGCAGCCGGCAGGCCCATGGCCTCGGCCGCGGCAACGCCATGCGCCACGTGCTGCTGGTAAACGTGGTATTCGGCGGCGGAGAAATACTCCTCGGTCTGCCGCAGCCGATCCGGCAGTTCCTGCTTGCCCACATCGTGCAGCAGCCCGGCCAACCCCAGCTCAACCAGTTGCACGCGCTCCAGCCCCAACGCCTGACCCAGCAGTAGCGACAGCACCATGACGTTCACCGGGTGCTGGGCGCTGCGCTCTCCCACTCCCTCGGACAGCAGGCGTATCACCGATTCACCATTGGTCAGCATCTGCTCGATGCATCCGCCCACCAGGTCTTCGCCGCTCTGGCGCGCCTGGACGGGGCTTTGGCGCACGCTCTCGAGCACGCGGCGGTAGCGGCGCGCCGCATCGGCGAAGCCCTGCTCGCACACCGTGAGCTGCCGCTGTTGCTGCTCGAGCTGTTTGAGTCGCTGGCGGCGCAGGTCCGGTTCCGCGCGCCGCTCCAAGGCTTGCGGCGGGATCCGGGCAGTCGCCTCGGCGCCTGGCGGCTGCACCACCGATGCGTCACTGCGATGCGGAACGTAGCGCACCCGCCGCAGGCCCAGGGTCGCTATGGTGTGAATCTGCGCCTCGGAGGAAATCTTGAAGTTGTTCAAAGGAAATGGATGGTCCATCCAGCCCAGGTCGAGCTGAATGAACATCCCGACCCGCAACTGACTTACGTCGATGAGTTTCGACTGGCCCTCTTCCATGAACGACTCACGGAGTTGTCCCCCGTGGCCTCGTTGTCTGCAAAAAACCCAAACATGAAGAGTGCATGCTACACAACAAGACACATGACAAATGCATGCGTCGCAGGGCGAATGTTCCCTGCACACAACATATTCGGGATTTCGTCGATTTTCGGGCGAGAGAAAGCTTGTCACGCAAGGAACAGGGCCTCGAATTTCTCGCGCAGGACATTTTTCTGCACCTTGCCCATGGCGTTGCGCGGCAGTTCCGGCACCAAGGCGCAGTGCTTCGGAATCTTGAAGTTGGCCAACTGGGCGCGCAGTCGGGCCAGAATGTCGGCCGCCTCCGGCCTGGCCCCGGCACGGGGGATGACGACGGCCACGCCGACCTCTCCAAAGTCCGGGTGCGGCACGCCGACCACGGCGCTCTCGGCCACGCCCGGCATTTCGTTGATGCACGCTTCGATCTCCGCCGGGTAGACGTTGTAGCCACCGCTGATGATCAGATCCTTGCTGCGTCCAACGATGCAGAGGTAGCCCGCGGCATCGACATGCCCGACGTCGCCAGTGCGGAAGTAGCCATCGGCGGTGAATTCCTCGCGCGTCTTCTCCGGCATGCGCCAGTAGCCTTTGAACACATTCGGGCCCTTCACCTGGATGCCGCCGGTTTCTCCAGTGGCAAGGGGCCGGTCATCCTCCCCGGCGACGCGGAGTTGCACACCCGGCAGCGGGAAGCCGACCGTACCGCCGCGCCGGGCGCCTTGCGCCGGGTCGCAGGGGTTGGAGGTCAGCATGATGGTCTCGCTCATGCCGTAGCGCTCCAGGATGACGTGGCCGGTGCGCTCTTGCCAGGCGCGGAAGGTCTCGATCAACAGCGGTGCCGAGCCGGAGATGAACAGGCGCATGTTACGCACTGCGGCCCGGTCCAGGCCCGGCTCCTGCAGCAGGCGCACGTAGAGCGTGGGAACGCCCATGAACACCGTTGCGTCAGGCAAGCGGCGCACGACCATGGCCGGGTCGAACCGGGCGAGCCAGATCATCTTGCTGCCGTTGAGCAGCGCCCCATGCAGGGCGACGAACAGGCCGTGCACGTGGAAGATCGGCAGCGTATGGATCAGCACATCGCCCGCGCGCCAGCCCCAGTAGGACTTGAGCACCTGCGCGTTGCTCAAGAGGTTGCCGTGGCTCAGCATGGCGCCCTTGCTGCGGCCGGTCGTGCCGCTGGTATAGAGGATGGCGGCCAGGTCGTCCGCGCGCCGGGGCACTACGGAATGCATGTCTGGCATCGGCGCGGCGGCGTCCAGCAGCGTGCCGGTGCGGCCATCGTCCAGCGTGAAGACGTGGCGGGTGCCCGCGGCGTGCGCCACTTCGCGCATCCATCCTTCGTTGTGCGAGGCGCACACCACGACTTCGGGCTCGGCGTTGCCGATGAAATACTCGATTTCGGCACGCTGATAGGCCGTGTTGAGTGGCAGGAAGACATAGCCTGCACGCAGCGTGGCGAGGTAGAGGAGCACCGCCTCCACCGACTTCTCCACCTGCACCGCCACGCGCGCGCCCTTGGCGAGCTTGAGTGACTTCAGCAGGTTGGCGATGCGCGCGCTGGCGCGGTCCAGGTCGCGCCAGGTGTAGTAAAGGCCGCTGTCGGTCTCGATGGCCGTGGCATCCAGCTCAGCAGGAAAGGCCGCGAGCAGGGCGGAGAAGAGATTCTGGTTCCTCATGGGAATGGCAAATGGCGGTAGGAATACAAAAAGGGGGAGGTACCGCTGCGGGCCGGCGTCCTGGCACGCAGCACGGACACGTTCATTCGAACTTGGAGCCCGAGGCCTTCACCACGGCGGCCCAGCGCACGATCTCGGCATGTACGAAAGTGCCGAATTCCTGCGGAGAAAGCGCCGGAAATTCCGCGCCGTTGCTGGCCCACGCCGCCTTCAACTCGTCGGACGCGCCGGCCTTGCGCATCTCCTCGACAATGCGCGCCTGCACGTCGGGCGGGGTACCCTTGGGCGCCCACAGGCCGTACCAGGTGGTCACCGTGTAATCCGGCAGGCCCACCTCCGCAGCGCAGGGGACGTCAGGAAAGCTCGGATTGCGCCTGGCGCCCGACACCATCAGCGCCTTGATGCGGCCGCCCTTGATGTGCGCTGCCGAGGAGCCCAGGCCGTCGAACATCATGTCTACCTGGCCCGACACCAGGTCGCGCAGCGCCGGCCCGGCGCCGGTGTAGGGAATATGGGTGATGAAGGTCTTGGTCTGCAGTTTGAAAAGTTCACCCGCCAGGTGGTGCGAAGTACCCGTGCCCGCCGATCCATAGTTGAACCTGCCCGGGTTCTTGCGCAGCAGCGCAAGGAAAGCGGGCATGTCCGCGGCTTCGGCCTGCTTGGGATTGACCACCACCACCTGCGGCACCTGGGCGAGCAGCGCGAGGGGAACGAAGTCGCGTTCCAGGTCGTAGTCGAGCTTGGAATACATCGACGGCGCGATGGAGTGGTGCACCGCGCCCATGAACAGCGTGTAGCCGTCCGCGTGCGCGCGCGCCGCAATGCCGGCCCCCAGCGTGCCACCGGCGCCGCCGCGATTGTCGATCACCAGTTGCCGGCCGGTCTGCTTGGCGAACTGGCCGGAGAGCGGCCGCGCAAAGGCATCGGTGCCGCCGCCCGCCGGAAAGGGCACGATCAGCGTCACCGGCTTTGTGGGCCATGCGGCACCCTGTGCCCGGACACCTGTGGCGAACACGGCGCTGCCGGCGGCAGTAGCGCGCAGCAGGGCGCGCCTGTTGAGGCTGTAGGTCATCGCTCTGTCTGTCGTTGTAAAAATTCTGTTCTAGAAGCCGAGGCTGGTGACCGCGCCGGAGGCGGCCACGTGGCCCTGCGCCAGCAGGGCGCGGTAGCGGTCCAGGCGCTTCAGGTCGTAGAGGTAGTTCACCATCAGCCCATAGGATTGCTTCTGGCCCTTGGGCGACGGGTCTCCCGCCCAGTTGATCCGTTCCACCCTGGCGCCGTTGCCGAGATGGAAGCGTGCCACCGGATCGGCCGGGCGCCCATCGGGCAACTCCCGAGTCAGGTAGTAGGCCGCGCACTGCAGCAGCAGTTGCCGCAGCGGCGAGCGCGGCGCCAGTTCCGTCGCCCGGTCGGCCGCGTGCAGCAATTGGGCCGCACCGAACTCCGGCACCCCGTCGGCACGGGCCAGTTCCGCCAGGCGCTTGTCGTCGAGCAGGCTCAGCATGCGGCCCGCGTTTCGGCCCAGCCAGGCGCGCAGGCCGGGTATCGGCGACAGGGTGGCGAAGGTGCCGAGCTTGGGAAACTCCGCGCGCAGAGTTTCCACCACGCGCTTGATCAGGGAATCGCCAAAGCTCACGCCGCGCAACCCGCTCTGGGTATTGCTGATCGAATAGAAGATGGCCGTCGTGGCGCGTGCAAGGTCCGCCGGCGCAGCGGCCTCGTCCAGCAGCGGCGTGATGCACTCGGCGATCTCGCCTCCCAGCGCCACTTCGACGAATATCAAGGGCTCCTGCGGCAGCCGGGGATGGAAGAAGCCATAGCAGCGCCGGTCGCTGTCGAGCCGGTTCTTGACGTCGGCCCAGCTGCGGATGTCATGCACCGCTTCATACTTGATCAGCTTCTCGATCAGCGAGGCCGGCGAGTCCCAGCTGATGCGCCGCAGTTCCAGGAAAGCGACGTCGAACCAGGTGGAGAACAGGTGTTCCAGCTCGGCATCCAGCGTGGCAAGGCGCTTGTCGCCGCGCAGGTGCGGCAGCAGTTCGGCGCGCAGATCGACCAGGAAGCGCATGCCCTCGGGC
>NZ_JAELTO010000165.1 GCF_016428875.1 Xylophilus sp. ASV27 | reverse complement strand
ACGGCCTGATGGCCGAAAAACAGGCCCGCAAGGGCCCAAAGACCGCGGCACGGCTGGACTTGTTTGCAAATTGGCTCTATCAGGCCGCCTCAGCACATCTCAAAGCGCATTGCGCAGAGCTTCCCTAACGGTGCGAAACCGGTGTGGGCCGGCCATGCCCAGCGCGCGGTCAGGGGCGCATCAATGCCTCGATCTCATCCGCCTCCACCGGCACGCCGCGCGTGACCAGTTCGCAGCCCTCTTCGGTGACGATGGCGTCGTCCTCGATGCGGATGCCGATGTTCCAGAACCGCTCGGGCACGCCCTCGGCCGGGCGCACGTACAGGCCCGGCTCGATGGTGGTGACCATGCCCGGGCGCAGGATGCGGCTGGGACGGTCCTGGACGATCTCGCCGGACAGCGGGTCGCGCCGCTCGCGCGCCTGGCCGGCCTCGCTCGGCTCCACGTAGCTGCCGCAGTCGTGCACGTCCATGCCCAGCCAGTGGCCGGTGCGGTGCATGTAGAAGGGGAAGTAGGCGCGCTGCTCGATCACGTCCTGCGCGCTGCCGACCTTGGCCGCGTCGAGCAGGCCCAGGTCCAGCAGGCCCTGCGCCAGCACGCGCACCGTGGCCTCGTGCGGGTCGTTGAAGCGGCTGCCGGCCCGGGTCACCGCCACGGCCGCGTTCTGGCTGGCCAGCACCAGTTCGTAGAGCGCGCGCTGCGGGCCGGTGAAGCGGCCATCGGCCGGGAAGCTGCGGGTGATGTCGCCGGCATAGCCCTCGTATTCGCAGCCGGCGTCGATCAGCACCAGCTCGCCGGCCCGCACCGGCGCAGCGTCGGCGCGATAGTGCAGCACGCAGGCATTGGCGCCGGCGGCGACGATCGAGGTATAGGCCGGGAACTGCGCGCCGTGGCGGCGGAATTCATGCAGCAGCTCGGCTTCGAGGTGGTACTCGCGCACGTCCTCGCCGGCGCGCAGCAGGCGTGCGCAGGCCTGCATGGCGCGCACGTGGGCCTGGGCGCTGATCTGGCCGGCGCGGCGCAGCAGGGCCAGCTCGTGCGCGTCCTTCACCAGACGCATCTCGTCGAGCGGGCCGCACAGGTCGCGCTGCTGCTCGGGGCACAGCGCGCCCAGGCGCACGCGCGCGCGGACCTTGGCCAGCCAGCCGTCGATGCGCGTCTCCAGCCCGGCGTGGGTGGCGAACGGGTACCAGACCGCGCCGCGGTTCTCCAGCAGGCGCGGCAGGCGGCTGTCCAGCTCGGCGACCGACACCGCCTCGTCCACGCCCAGCGCCTGCGGCGCGGCGTCGGGGCCCAGGCGGTAGCCGTCCCAGATCTCGCGCTCCAGGTCCTTGGGCGCGCAGAACAGCGTGCTGCGGCCTTCGCCGGTCAGCACCAGCCAGGCGTTGGGTTCGGTAAAGCCGGTCAGGTAGTAGAAGTAGCTGTCGTGCCGGTACGGAAAGTCGCTGTCGCGGTTGCGGCTGCGCTCGGGCGCGGTGGGGACGATGGCGATGCCGTCGGTGCCCAGCGCGGCGGCCAGGCGCGCGCGGCGCGCGGCATAGAGGGAGGTGTCGGTCATGGCGTGTGGTGGAGCGAGGCGAGTCGTTCGGGCGTGCCCACGTCGGTCCAGCGACCGGTGTAGAGCGCCGCACTGATGCGGCCATTGTCCATGGCCGCGCGCAGCAGCGGCGCCAGCGGCCGGGCAATCCCCTGCGGGTTGCCGGGCAGGATGTCGCACCAGGGCGGCTCGAACAGCTCGCGCCGGTACAGCGCGATGGTGGAGAAGGTGTAGCGCGGGGCCGCGGGGTCGGCCACCCGGTTCAGCGCCAGGCCGTCCGCGCCCAGGCCGAAGTCGCCCTGCGGGCGGTGCGCCGGGTTGGGCACCAGCCACAGGTGCGCCAGCCGGCCGCTGGCGGCGAAGCGCTCGCGCTCGGCCGCGGCGAAGGGGAAGTCGGGCGCGTGCACGTCGCCCGCGGCCACCCAGAACACGTCGTCGAGCAGCGGCTGCGCGCGCACGATGCCGCCCAGGGTCTCCAGTGCGTAGCCGAAGTCCTGCTGCTCGCGTGAGTATGAAATTGATAGCGACAGACCCAGGTCTAACCTGGGCTGCAAGCCAAAATGGCTCTCGATCTGCTCCCCGAGCCAGCCGGTATTGACCGCGACGTGACGCACGCCGCCGGCGGCCAGCGCCTCCAGCGTCCACTGCATCAGCGGCTTGCCGCGCACCGGCAGCAGCGGCTTGGGGCAATGGTCGGTCAGCGGCCGCATGCGCTCGCCGCGGCCCGCGGCCAGGACCAGCGCGCCCGCCGGCAGGGAAGGGAAAGGAGAGGAGGCCATGGATGCGGATTATCCGAATCGGGGCGTGCCTGGGCCACCGGAACCATGCGCGCGGCGCAGCGGGGGTGATCGCCTGGAATGCGTCCGGCGAAGGCCCCGGTAAAATCGCGGACTTTGCTAGACAACTGCCGCGCCTGCCGCGCGCCGCCCCACCTCATGGCCAACTCTCAACACATGGCGAATGCGATCCGCGCACTCGCAATGGACGCCGTCCAACAAGCCAATTCCGGCCACCCCGGCGCCCCGATGGGCATGGCCGACATGGCGGTGGCGCTGTGGGGCCGCCACCTCAAGCACAACCCGGCCAACCCGCACTGGGCCGACCGCGACCGCTTCGTGCTGTCCAACGGCCACGGCTCCATGCTGCTGTACGCGGTGCTGCACCTGAGCGGCTATGACCTGCCGATCGGCGAGCTGAAGAATTTCCGCCAGCTGCACAGCAAGACCCCGGGCCACCCGGAAGTGGGCTACACGCCGGGCGTGGAGACCACCACCGGCCCGCTGGGCCAGGGCATCACCAACGCGGTCGGCTTCGCGCTGGCCGAGAAGCTGCTGGCCCGGGAATTCAACCGTGCCGGGCACGCCATCGTCGACCACCACACCTACGTGTTCCTGGGCGACGGCTGCCTGATGGAGGGCATCAGCCACGAGGCCGTGGGGCTGGCCGGCGCGTGGAAGCTGGGCAAGCTGATCGCGCTGTACGACGACAACGGCATCTCCATCGACGGCCAGGTCGCGCCCTGGTTCGTGGACGACACGCCGGCGCGTTTCCGCGCCTGCGGCTGGAACGTGATCGGCCCGGTCGACGGCCATGACGCCGAAGCGGTGGCCGCCGCGCTGACCAGCGCCAAAACCTCGCACGACAAGCCCACGCTGATCGTCTGCAAGACCGCCATCGGCAAGGGCTCGCCCAACCGCGCCGGCACCTCCAAGGCGCATGGCGAGCCGCTGGGCGCGGAGGAAATCGCGCTGACCCGCGGCGTGCTCGACTGGCCCCATGCGCCGTTCGAGGTGCCGGCCGAAGTCTACGCCGCCTGGGACGCCAAGGACGCCGGCGCCCAGGCCGAGGCCGCCTGGAACGAGCGCTTTGCCGCCTACGCCGGCGCCTACCCCGAGCTGGCCGCCGAGTTCACGCGCCGCATGGCCGGCGACCTGCCCAGGCACTTCGCCCAGACCGCCGTGGACGCCGTGATCGCCGCCCACACCAAGGCCGAGACCGTGGCCAGCCGCAAGGCCAGCCAGATCGCGCTCGAAGCCTTCACCGCCGCGCTGCCCGAGCTGCTCGGCGGCAGCGCCGACCTGACCGGCTCCAACCTGACCAACACCCGGAGCACGCCGGCGCTGCGCTTCGATGACCAGGGCGAGGTGGTGCAGGCCGAATCCGCGGTCGGCACGCTGGTCGGCGGCCGCCACATCAACTACGGCGTGCGCGAGTTCGGCATGGCCGCCATCATGAACGGCATCGCGCTGCATGGCGGCTTCATTCCCTACGGCGGCACCTTCCTGACCTTCAGCGACTACAGCCGCAACGCGATCCGCATGGCCGCGCTGATGAAGCTGCGCGTGATCCACGTGTTCACCCACGACTCGATCGGCCTGGGCGAGGACGGCCCGACGCACCAGTCGATCGAGCACGCCGCCAGCCTGCGCCTGATCCCCAACCTGGACGTCTGGCGCCCCGCCGACACGGCCGAGACGGCCGTGGCCTGGGCCGTCGCGCTCGAGAACAAGCACCGCCCGAGCGCCCTGCTGCTGTCGCGCCAGAACCTGCCCTATGCGCCCAAGGACGACCTGGGCGAGATCAGCCGTGGCGCCTACGTGCTGCGCGAGCCCCGGGCCATCGGCCTGAAGAAGAAGGCCCAGGCCGTGATCCTGGCCACCGGCTCGGAAGTGCAGCTCGCGCTCCGGGCGCAGGAGCTGCTGGCGCAGCAGAAGATCGCCGTGCGCGTGGTCTCGGTGCCCAGCACCACCGTGTTCGACCGCCAGGACCTGGCCTACAAGACGTCGGTGCTGCCCGCCGGCCTGCCGCGCGTGGCGGTGGAAATGGGCGCCACCGACGGCTGGTGGAAGTACGGCTGCGACGCCGTGGTCGGCATCGACCACTACGGCGAGTCGGCCCCGGCCAACGTGCTGTTCAAGGAATTCGGTTTCACGCCCGAGAACGTTGCCGACACCGTGCGCAAGGTGCTGGGCAAGAAGAAGTAGCAGGCCGCGCCGCCCCCGCGCGGCGCGCCCACAGGTTTCACATCCAGGAGCAAAAACGGCAATGACCCTCAAGATCGGCATCAACGGCTTCGGCCGCATCGGACGCAACGTTCTCCGCTCGGCGGTGCAGAACTTCAGCGACATCGAAGTCGTCGGCATCAACGACCTGCTCGAGCCCGACTACCTCGCCTACATGCTCCAGTACGACAGCGTGCATGGCCGCTTCAAGGGCACCGTGGCGGTCGAGGGCAGCACCCTGATCGTCAACGGCAAGAAGATCCGCCTCACGCAGGAACGCGATCCGGCCAACCTCAAGTGGAACGAGGTCGGCGCCGACGTCGTCATCGAATCCACCGGCCTGTTCCTCGACAAGGCCTCGGCCGGCAAGCACATCGCCGCCGGCGCCAGGAAGGTGATCATCTCCGCGCCCTCCAAGGACGACACCCCGATGTTCGTCTTCGGCGTCAACTGCAAGACCTACGCCGGCCAGGACATCATCTCCAACGCGAGCTGCACCACCAACTGCCTCGCGCCCATCGCCAAGGTGCTCCACGACAAGTGGGGCATCAAGCGCGGCCTCATGACCACCGTGCACGCCGCCACCGCCACGCAGAAGACCGTGGATGGCCCTTCGAACAAGGACTGGCGCGGCGGCCGCGGCATCCTCGAGAACATCATCCCCAGCAGCACCGGCGCCGCCAAGGCCGTGGGCGTGGTCATCCCCGAACTCAACAAGAAGCTCACCGGCATGTCCTTCCGCGTGCCCACCTCCGACGTCTCGGTGGTGGACCTGACGGTGGAGCTCAACACCGAAGCCAGCTACGAGGAGATCAAGGCCGAGATGAAGGCCCAGTCCGAAGGCGCGCTCAAGGGCATCCTCGGCTACACCGAAGACAAGGTCGTCGCCACCGACTTCCGCGGCGACACCCGCACCAGCATCTTCGACGCCGACGCCGGCATTGCCCTGGACAAGACCTTCATCAAGGTGGTGTCCTGGTATGACAACGAATGGGGCTATTCCAACAAGTGCCTGGAGATGGTGCGCGTGGTGTCGGCGAAGTAATTCGCGCCGGCCGCGCCCAGCCAGCAGAAACGCGCCCGAGGGCGCGTTTTTTCATGGTGCGGGCGTTCGGGCGCATCCACCGGCGAGGGCAGCCATCTCGCCGCAGGCCGTCATGTGCGGCGGGTCAGGGCGCGTCGGCGGCCTCGGGCGGCCAGTCCAGCAGTTCCGCGAGCCGGCGGGTGACCCAGCCGGCTTCGGCCTCGGACAGCCCCGCCTCGGGCGTGGCCAGCACGCGGCGGTAGCCCGCCAGCGTCTCGCGCTGCAGGCGCAGGCCATCCTCGCGGCTGACCTGTGTCTGCGGCAGCAGGTGCTGGGCGAGGTCTTCACAGAGCTCGTAGCGCGCCTGCACCTGCGGCAGCGGCGCGCTCAGGCGCTGGCGCGCGTCGGTGTACAGCGCGTGGAAGGAGGGCGGCAGCGCAAGCTGGTTCTCGTCGTAGGACATGGGGCCTTTCAGGGGCGGCGCGGGCCGGGACGTCAGATCAGATTGTCGCCGTCGTCGTCCAGCAGGCCGCTGGCGTCGCTGCCGTCGCGGCTGCCATCGTCGTCCAGGAAGAAGCCGTCATTGGTGGTGATGTTCTGCACCACGCTCTCCTTTGGCAGCAGCGCGCCGCCGAACATGCCGGCGTTGCTGCCCTCCAGCAGGCCGCTGCCGGTGCCGGCATGGCGGCCCAGCAGGTTCTCCAGGCCGTTGAACAGGAACATGCCGCCGGCCACGCCGGCGGCGGTGCTCGCCGCCTGGCCGAGAAAGCCGGGGCCGGCGGCCGGCGCCGCCGCCGGCGCTCCGAACAGCCGGTCGCGCCAACCGCCGGGCGCCACGGGGGCGGCTGGCGCGGCGCCAGGCAGCGGCACGTAGGCCTGCGACTGTCTCTTATACACATCTAAAAGGGGGGGGGGGGGGGGGGGGGGGGGGGGGGGGGGGGGGGGGGGGGGGGGGGGG
>NZ_JAELTO010000164.1 GCF_016428875.1 Xylophilus sp. ASV27 | reverse complement strand
GGCGCTCCTTGTACTTGGAGACGCCCGCGGCCTCTTCCAGGAACAGGCGCAGTTCCTCGGGCTTGGACTCGATGATGCGGCTGATCGTGCCCTGGCCGATTATGGCGTAGGCGCGCGGCCCCAGGCCGGTGCCCAGGAACACGTCCTGCACGTCGCGGCGGCGCACCGGCTGGTTGTTGATGTAGTAGCTGCTGGTGCCGTCGCGCGTGAGCACGCGCTTGACCGCGATCTCGGTGAAGCGGCTCCAGGAGCCGCCGGCGCGGCCGTCGTTGTTCTCGAACACCAGTTCCACGCTGGCGCGGCTGGCCGGCTTGCGCGTGTTGGTGCCGTTGAAGATCACGTCCTGCATCGACTCGCCGCGCAGCTCGCTGGCCTTGCTCTCGCCCAGCACCCAGCGCACCGCATCCATGATGTTGGACTTGCCGCAGCCATTGGGCCCGACCACGCCCACCAGTTGCCCGGGCAGCATGAAGTTGGTCGGCTCGGCAAACGACTTGAAGCCGGAGAGCTTGATGGAATTGAGACGCACGGGTGGCGGGCACGGGTAACGGGTTGGCGGATGCGCGGCATCCGTCAGGCCGGGGGACCGGCCTGTGCGAACGGGGGATGATAACCCTGCGCTCCGGCGCCCTGCACTGCACCGGAGCGCCTGCCGCTCCATTCGGGCGTCAATGGCAGCGGCCGGAGCAGGAATTCTGGTGGAATTGGCTTGCAGCCCACGTTCTACCTTGGCGTACAGCTACCATTTTAATAGCAGCAACCCCGCCGCGATGAATCCACCGGGCAGGCCTGCGATGGCTGCCGGCTGGTCCAGTGTTCTGGCCAATGATCCAGCCCGCCTCGCCGCTCGCCAGAAAGACCAACGGCCGTGCGATGTCGTCCACCCGCTCGATCCGGCCGAGCGGCGCAGGTCATCGACGGACATCGGGATAGTGGGTCAGGCGCCTGGCTGCCCACGCCCAAGGCATTCTTTTGCCTTCTCGCCGACGGAGCGGCGGCCCAGGGTTTACACCAAAAAAGTCAAGTTGACTTGTAAAAACAATTAAATTCAAACTCAACTTTACATCGAGGGCTTGCACGATACATCAACCTCAGTTTGAATGAAGGAAAAATTCAAACTTTGCTTGAAGTGAACACCCCCACCCTCCCCTCATTTTCTTCCGCACCCCTGACCCCCCCCGATCTGGGCCGCCAGTTGGAGCAGCAGCGCCTGCGAAAGCAGTTGAGGCGTGGCGCGCTGGGCGAGGCGGCCGGGCTGTCCTACCAGTCGCTGCAGAAGATTCTGGACGGGCAGTCGGACTTTCGCGTGTCCAATCTGTTGGCGCTGGCGCACGCGCTGGGGCTGGAGGTGGTGCTGGTGCCCTCGTCGCTGCGCCAGGCGCTGCAGGCGCCCGCCGCCCTGCCCGGCACCGATGGCGACGGCACGGCCACGCCGAGCGCCGTGGGCGCCGCGCTGGCACGGCTGCGGCCTCTGGCCGGGCCGGGCACGCCGCCCAAGCGCGGGGGGCCGCGATGAACGTCGATGTGCTGGTGATCCGCGTGCGCGACACCCGCGCCGGCATCCTGTTCCGCTATGCGCCGGAGGGCGCGGCGCCGGTGATCCGCTTCGTCGCCGACGACGCCTACGCCGCCGCGCCGCCCGGCACGGTCGATGTGCTGTCGCAGGCCTTCGTCGCCGAGCGGCCCGAGCAGCAGCGCGCCCTGCTGCTCAACGTGCTGGACGCGCGCTTCAACGGCGTGCCGGGCCGTGGCGGCGACTACCAGTTGCCGCCCTTCTTCCAGAACCTGCTGCCCGAGGGCGTGTTCCGCGACCACGTGGCGCAGCAGGCCGGCTGCCATCCGCGCGACCACTTCCGCATGCTGGCCGCCTGCGGGCTGGACCTGCCCGGGGCCGTCACCGCGCGCTGGGAAGACCTGGACCGCCGCACCCTGCAGCGCCTGGTTACGCAGGACCAGGATGCGCTGGAGCTGTCGGTGGGCGCGGCGCCGACGCAGGGCGCGGTGTCGCTGTCGGGCGTGCAGCCCAAGCTGTCGGTGCTGCGTGACGCCGCGGGCCGCTACGTCGGCCGCACCCGGCTGCGGGACACGGGCGGCGCGTGGCCGGACACCCACGTCATCGCCAAGCTGCCCGCCGTGGGCTACCCGCGCATGCCGGAGGTCGAGCATCTGTCGCTCCGCATGGCCCGCGCCGCCGGCGTGGACACCTGCCAGCACGCGCTGGAGCCGCTCGGCCTGCTGCTGGAGCCGCACCGCTACGACCTGGGCGACGAGGCCCGGCAGAACTTCCTCGCGGTGCAGCGCTTCGACCGCACGCCGGCCGGCCGCGTCATGTGCGAGGACTTCGCCCAGGTGCTGAGCGTGCCGCCCGAAGACAAATACAGCCGCAGCTACGCCGAAGTCGCCGCCGTGCTGCTGCACCTGCCCGCCTGCGGCGAGAGCGCGGTGCACGAGCTGCTGCGCCGCCTCGCCGTCAACGAACTGCTGGGCAACCCCGACGCCCACCTGAAGAACCTGGGCCTGATCTACCGCGACGGCCGCACGGCCGAGCTGTCGCCCGCCTATGACATCGTCGCCCTGTGCCTGTACGGCGTGAAGTCCGGCCACGCGCTGCGCCTGCTGCCGCCTGGCATCGCCCGCGACACCGGCGCGCCGCAATCGCTGCTGTCGCCCGTGGCGGTGCGCGACTTCTGCCGCGCGCTGGGCATTCCCGCCGGACCGGCCGCCGCCGTGGTGCGGCAGACCGTGCTGGCCGCCGCCAAGACCTGGCCCGCGCTGATCCGCGCCGCCGGCATCACGCCGCACCAGCAGCAGACCCTGCTGGCGCGCGTGGGCGCCCATGTGCTGACGCGGCAGGTGCTGGCGCGCAACCCGCAGTTGGCGCGGCTGTGGGCGCCGGCGGCATCGCACGCGTAAGCCGAGCCCCCGTAAATAGCTATCAAATAAATAGCAAAAGGCCCAGGTATTACCTGGTCCTCAGCTACTTTTTGCTCAGAAATCAGACGTAGAGCTTCTCCAGCGCATCCCACTCCGGCTTGCCCACCAGCCGCTGCCGTTCGGCGAACGGGGTGACCAGCGCCGGGTCTTCCTGCAGGCTGCGGGTGTCGCGCAGCACGGTCAGGGCGCGCTGCATGCCGGCCACGGCGCCTTGCAGGGCGGCGTTGGCGTAGAGCACGAAGCCGTAGCCGAGCCGGCCCAGTTCTTCCGCGCCGACGATGGGCGTGCGGCCGCCGATCACCAGGTTCATGAGCAGGGGCTTGTCCAGCCGCTGCGGCAGGGCCTTGATCTCCTCGGCGGTGGTGACGGCCTCGACGAACAGGATGTCCGCGCCGGCTTCGGCGAAGGTCTGGGCGCGTTCCAGCGCGGCCTCGAAGCCGTGCACGGCGCAGGCGTCGGTGCGGGCCATGATCAGCAGGTCGGCGTCCTGGCGCGCGTCGGCGGCGGCCTTGATCTTGCTCGCGGCTTCTTCGGTGGAGATCACGTCCTTGCCCGCGAAGTGGCCGCAGCGCTTGGGGCTGACCTGGTCCTCGAACTGGATGCAGTCGGCGCCGGCCCGCTCCAGCGTGCGCACGGTGTGGCGCACGTTGAGCGCGTTGCCGAAGCCGGTGTCGGCATCGACGATCAGCGGCAGCCGCACCGCGTCGCGGATGCGCGCCGTGTACTCGGCGATGTCGGCCAGGCCCATGAAGGCCTGATCCGGCATGCCGAAGTGCATGTTGGTGACGCCGGCGCCGGTGATGTAGAGGGCCTCGAAGCCCAGGTCTTCGACGACCCGGGCCGAGAGCGCGTTGAAAGCGCCGGGAACGAGTACGCCGCGGCGGGCGGCGGCCAGGGCGCGCAGTTGTTGCTTGGTGTTCATGCGGTGAAGGTCTTGGTAAACAACGGAGAAGGGAACGGAAACGACGGGAAAACGGTGCCGCTCAATCGAGCGTGATGCTGGCGTTGCGGATCACGGGCGCCCAGCGGGCACGCTCCTGGGCCAGGAACTGACCGCAGGCTTCGGGCGTGCCGCCGACGATCTCGCCGCCGCTGCCCTCGATCATGGCGCGCAGCGCGGGCTCCTGCAGGGCCGCGTTCACGGCCTGGTTCAGGCGCCGCACCACGTCGGCCGGCGCCACCAGTCCTCGTCTGGCAGGCCAGCAGTTCGCCCGACGGGTGGTGCGCGCCGCTCACCCCGCCGGCACCGGCGCGGCTCTCGACCACCACCGGCAGCGCCAGGGCTGCCGTGGCGGCGAGTTGCAGCAGGGTGTGGCGGCGGGAGGGGGACATCGTCACTCGTCCTTCATGCCGGTAGCCTTGACCACGCTGCCCAGGCGCGCGCGCTCCTCGTCGACGAACCTGATGAACGCGGCGCGGTCGCCGCCGATCGGCTCGATGCCCATGCCCTGCAGGCGCTTGACGGTGGCCGGGTCCTTCATGGCCTTGTCCACGGCGGCGGCCATCTTGTCGAGGATCTCGGCGGGCGTGCCGGCCGGCGCGTGCATGCCGGCCCAGTGGGCGATGCGGATCTGCGGGAAGCCCTGCTCCACGGCCGTGGGCAACTCCGGGTAGGCCGAGATGCGCTGCGTCCAGGTCGTGGCCAGGGCCTTGAGCTTGCCGCTCTTGAGGTATGGCAGCACCACGATGCTGGCCTCGGACGTGGCGTCGATCTGGCCGCCGAGCACGGCGGTGACGGATTCCGAGCCGCTCTTGTAGGGCACCAGGTCGAGCTTGGCGCCGTATTCGGAGGCGAGCAGCCCCTCGACGAAGTGCGGCGTGCTGCCCACGCCGGCGGTGCCGAAGTGCAGCCCCGCGCCGGTCTTCGACTGCGCGACGAAGTCCTTCAGGTCCTTGTAGGGCGAATTGGCCGGCACGATGATGACCGAGGGCGCCAGCCCGATCATGGCGACCGGCACCAGGTCGCTGTCCTTGTAGGGCACCTTGCGAATCATGCTGTTGGAGATGACGCCCGCGGCGCTGACCAGGAAGGTGTAGCCGTCGGGCGCGCTCTTGGCCACCAGGTCCGCGCCCAGGACGGCGCCCGCGCCGGGCTTGTTGTCCACGATGATGGGCTGGCCCAGCGCCTTGGAGGCGCCGTCGGCGGCGGCGCGCGCCAGCAGGTCGTTGGCGCCCCCGGCGGAAAAGGGCACGACCAGGCGGATCGGCTTGCTCGGCCAGGCGTCGGCCCAGCCCGGGGCGGCCTGCAGGCCGGCCAGCAACGCGGCGGCGCAGGCAAGGGTGTTGCGGCGGGAGATGTGCATGGTGTGTCCTGTAGTCGTGGCTTGATGTGGACGAACGCCCGAGGGCAGACGGGCAGGCCGGCATCCGGTGCAATCGTTGTGCCAAAGCTTCGCGCGCGCAAGCCCGCGTTGCAGTGCGTTGATTCGCAATGGTTTTCTGGCCCGAGGGCGGGCATGGCCGCATCCTCTGCCTCATTGCTGTTTCATTTATGAAAAAATGAACTGAACGATGCAACACCCCGCCCTCCCATGAAAAGCCCCCTCCCCGCCGCGCCGCTGCCGCGCATCGTCACCGTCGGGCGCTACCGCATCGGCCGCATGCTGGAGCGGCTGGCGCATACCGTGGAGGCGCAGGCCCGGGTCGAGCACGTCCCTTTGAGCTTCGGCGAGGCCGTGCGCGCCGTGCAGGCGCTGCGGGCGCGCGCGCCGGTGGACGCCGTCGTCGCCGCCGGCGCCAGCGGGCAATGGCTGCGCCAGCACCTGGACGTTCCGGTGGCGATGGTGGAGATGCGCGGCTTCGACCTGATGCGGGCGCTGGCCGCGGCCCGCGCGCTCTCGCCCAGGGTGGGCCTGGTGTCCTTCGACGGGCCGTCCGAGCACCTGGCGCAGCTCGACGCGCTGTTCGGCATGGGCATCGCGCAGTTCAGCTACCGCAGCCCGGAGGACGCGCCCGCCTGCGTGCAGGCGCTACGCGCGGCCGGCGTGGGCGCCGTGGTCGCGCCCGGGCTGGTGGCCGACCTGGCCGAGCAGGCCGGCATCGCCAGCGTGCTCATGTATTCCGACGAGGCGGTGCGCCAGGCGCTGCAGGACGCCGTGCGCCTGGCGCGCCACGGCCGCGCCGAGCGCGCGCGCCACGAGCGCCTGGGCACCATCCTCGGCCAGTTGCAGGACGGCGTGGTCGCGGTGGACCTGCGCCAGCGCATCGAGGCGCTCAACCCCGCCATGGCCGCGCTGCTGGGGGCCACGGTGCCGGAGCTGTCCGGCCGCGTGCTGGGCGACGTGGAGCCGGTGCTGGACCTGGGCGCCACGCTGCGCCTGCGCGAGGCGCCGGCCGACGAGGTGCTGCAGGTCGGCGCGCGCACCCTGGTCGTGCGGCGCGCGCCTATCGTGGAAGACGGCCAGGTCACCGGCGCGCTGCTGGTCTGCCGCGACCCGGCCGTGATCCAGCGCGCCGACCGCCACCTGCGCGCCGAGCAGCGGCACCGCGGCGCCGCGGCGCGCTACCGCATCGACTCCTTCCTGTCTCTTATACACATCTGGAAAAGGGGGGGGGGGGGGGGGGGGGGGGGGGGGGGGGGGGGGGGGGGGGGGGGGGGGGGGGGGGGGGGGGGGGGGGGGGGGGGGGGGGGGGGGGGGGGGGGGGGGGG
>NZ_JAELTO010000163.1 GCF_016428875.1 Xylophilus sp. ASV27 | reverse complement strand
CCCCCCCCCCCCCCCCCCCCCCCCCCCCCCCCCCCCCCCCCCCCCCCCCCCCCTTTTTCAAGCAGAAGACGGCATACGCGATTTCCTGTACGGTCTCGTGGGCTCGGAGATGTGTATAAGAGACAGGCCGCGCGCTGCGCATCACGCGGCGCGGCACGGCCGGCCCGGGCGACGGCCTGCGCGTGGTGGCCTGGGCGCGGCGCGCCACCGGCAGCGGCGTGTGGTGGCTGCGCTGGGAATCGCCGCCGCTCACCACGCTGGCGCAATGGGAAGACGCTTGGCAGCAGGCCGCGCTGTGGGCGCAGAACCCGGGCGACGCCGAACGCCGGCGCGAAGTCCCGGTCACGCCGCTGGCCGACTGGCAGGTCTTCTACTACCGCAACGACGCGTGGACCAACGCGTTCTCCAGCGACGCCGGCGCCGTCGCGCCTCCCCCCGGCGCCGGCAGCGCCGCGGTGCCCACGCTGCCCGATGGCGTGCGCCTGGTGCTGACCCTGCCGCCGGGCCAGGCGGTCAGCGGCACGCTGCAGCGCGACTGGGTCAATCCCACGGCCGGCGGAGGCAAGTCGTGATCCGGCCGCGCCAGCGCGGCGCCGCCCTGCTCGCGGCCATGCTCACCGTCACCCTGGTCGCCACCTTTGCCGCCGCCGCCATGTGGCAGCAGTGGCGCAGCGTGGAGGTGGAAAGCGCCGAGCGCGCACGCGTCCAGGCGGCCTGGGTGCTGATCGGCGCGCTCGACTGGTCGCGCCTGATCCTGCGCGAGGACGGCCTCAACGGCGGTCCGGACTACCTGGCCGAACCCTGGGCGCTGCCGCTGCAGGAGGCGCGCCTGTCCAGCTTCCTGGCCGCGGCCGAGCGCGACACGCTGTCGGACGCCACCGCCGACGTGCGCGACGCCTTCCTGTCGGGGCGGATCCTCGACGCGCAGGCCAAGATGAACGTGCGCAACCTGACGCAGAGCGGCGCCATGCAGGAGTTCTGGATGCAGGCCTTCGGGCGCCTGTTCGGGCGGCTCGGCCTGCCCGCGTCGGACCTCGAGCGCATGGCCCAGGGCATGAAGGCCGCGCTGGCGGGCGGCGAGAACGCGCCGCTGCTGCCCGAGCGGCTGGAGCAGCTGGAGTGGTTCGGCGTCTCGCCCAAAACGTTGCAGGCCCTCGCCCCCTACGCCACCGTGCTGCCGGCCACCACCCCGGTCAACCTCAACACCGCCGACCCCACCGTGCTCACCGCCGTGGTGCCGGGCCTGGACACGGCCACGGCCCAGCGCGTGGCCGCCTCGCGCGGCAGCAGCTACTTCCGCTCGGTGGCGCTGGCCGGCCAGGCCTTCGGCGGCGCGGCGCAGGTCGATGATCGCTACCACGCCATCGCCAGCGTCTTCTTCGAAGTCCGCGGCCGTCTGCGGCTGGACCAGGCGGTGGTGGAGGAACGCTCGCTGGTGCAGCGCAGCGGCAGCATGGTCAGCACGGTCTGGCGCGAGCGCGGCGCCATCGGCGTGGCACAGGCGCTGCAGGCCGCGTCGCGCTGACATGCGCGCTCTCTACAATCGCGCGCAACCTGCCTGCCCATGAGCACCCTGATCGTCTTCCTTCCCGCGCATGCCGGCGCGGCCGAACTGCACTACGTGCTGAGCGGCGACGGCCATGCCGCGCTGCGCCATGGCAGTGCCGCCGCGGCGCTGCTGCCCGCGCCCGGCCGTGCCGGCGAGGTGGTGGCGGTGGTGCCGGTGCGGGCCCTGTCCTGGCAGCGCGTGGAGCTGCCGCGCGGCGTGCGCGCCAACGGCCCGGCGCCGCGGGTGCGCGCCGTGCTCGAAGGGCTGCTGGAAGAACGGCTGCTGGACGAGCCGCAGTCCCTGCATTTCGCGCTGGCGCCCGGCGCCCAGGCCGGCGCGCCGGCCTGGGTGGCGGTATGCGACCGCACCTGGCTGCAGGGCGCGCTGCAGAGGCTCGAAGCGGCGGGCCGGACGGTCACGCGCATCGTCCCCGAATTCGCGCCCGACGCCGCCCCGCCGGTGCTGCACGCGCTGGGCACTCCCGAAGACCCGCTGCTGGTGGCGCTGGGCCATGGCCCGGCCGGCGATCTGCTGGCGCTGCCCCTGTCGGCCGCCAGCCTGGCGCTGGCCACGTCCGCGGCCGACGCCGGAACCGAGCCGGTGCCGCTGCTGGCCGAGCCCGCCGTGGCCGCGCTGGCGGAGCAGTTGGCCGGCCGCCCGGTGCAGTTGCACACCAGCACCGAGCGCTGGCTGGCGGCCGCGCGCTCGCCCTGGGACCTGGCGCAGTTCGATCTGGCCAGCTCGGGCCGCCGCCGCGTCACCAAGCGTGCCGGCGCCCTGCTCGGCGAACTGCTGCGCGCTCCGCAATGGCGCGCCGCGCGCTGGGGCGCCGGGCTGCTGGTGGCGGCGCAGCTGGTGGGGCTGAACGCCTGGGCCTGGAAGGAGCGCAGCGCGCTCGACACGCGCCAGGCCCGCGTGAACGCCGTGCTGACGCAGACCTTTCCCTCGGTGCGCGTGGTGGTCGACGCGCCGATCCAGATGGAGCGCGAACTGGCCCTGCTGCGCCAGGCCACCGGCTCGGCCAGCGGCGGCCTGGAGTCGCTGCTGGCCGCGGTCGGCAGCGCGCTGCCGGAGGGCCGCTCGCCGCGCGGGCTGGAATTTGCGGGCGACGAGCTGCGCCTGCGCGGGCTCGGCCTCGAAGCCTCGGAGGCGGCAGCGCTCACCGAGCGCCTGCGCGCCCAGGGCATCGCCGCGCACAGCGATGACGACGTGCTGGTGCTGAAAGCCGGGGTGTCCCCATGAACCCGCAAGCCGCCGCCCTGCGGGCGCGCTGGCGCGCGCTGGCGCCGCGCGAGCGCTCGCTGGTGCGCATCGCCGCCCTCGCCCTCGGCGCGGCGCTGCTCTGGTGGGTGCTGCTGGCGCCGGCCCTGCGCACGCTGCAGGCGGCCGAACTGCGCCGCGGCGCGCTCGATGCGCAGGAGCAGCGCCTGCTGGTCCTGAAGGCCGAGGCCGAGCGGCTCAAGAGCCAGCCGCGCGCCAGCCATGACGAATCGCTGCGCGCGCTGGAGGCCTCGGTGCGCGACGGCCTGGCCGGCACCGGGCGGCTCAGCGTGGTCGGCGAGCGCGCCACCGTCACCCTGCGCGGCACGCCGGCCGAAACGCTGGCCGCCTGGCTGGACCAGGCGCGCGCCAACGCCCGGGCGCTGCCGCAGGAGGCGCGCCTGGCGCGCAGCACCGCCACTCCGGCGCAGCCGGCACGGCCGCCGGCTGGCGGCGCCGGTTTCTCGCCGGTCCCTCCGGCCGCCAGCGCGCCTGCCGCGGCCGACGACGCCGTGGCGCGCTGGGACGGCACCGTGGTGCTGGCCCTGCCGCCCCGCTGATCCGCGCCCCGCATCGCTCGCCGTGGCACGCCGCCTGTCTTCCCTGCCCACTGACCGCGCGCCGCGCGCCGGCTGGACCTGGGCCTGCGCCGGCGGCGTGCTGGGCCTGCTCGCGGCCCTGCTGTACTTCGCGCCGGCGCGCTGGCTGTCCAGCGCACTGGCACAGGCCAGCGGCGGCCAGTTGCTGCTGGCGGCGCCGCGCGGCACGGTCTGGAGCGGCTCGGCCCAACTGGTGCTGACCGGCGGCCCGGGCAGCACCGACGCCGCGGCGCTGCCCGAGCGGCTGCAGTGGCGCCTGCGGCCGCACTGGAACGGCGTATCGCTGCAACTGCAGGCGCCCTGCTGCACGCCGACGCCGCTGGCGCTGCGCGCCATGGCGCGCTGGGGCGGCGCCCGCATCGAGGTGGCCGACGGCCGCTCGCAATGGCCGGCGGCCCTTCTGGGCGGCCTGGGCACGCCCTGGAACACGCTGCAGCCGCAGGGCTCGCTGGCGCTCGGCACCAGCGGCCTGGCCGTCGAGCTGGTGGCCGGCCGGCTCGCGCTCTCGGGCAGCGCGCAGCTCGACGCGCGCGAGATGTCGTCCAGCCTGTCGCCGCTGCGGCCGATGGGCAGCTACCGGCTGGCGCTGGCCGGCGGCGACGTGCCCACGCTCGGGCTGCAGACGCTCGAAGGCGCGCTGCAGCTGTCGGGCCAGGGCCGCTGGGTCGGCTCGCGCCTGCGCTTCGAGGGCGAGGCCAGCGCCGCGGCCGGCCATGAGGCCGCGCTGTCGAATCTCCTGAACATCATCGGCCGGCGCATCGGCGCCCGCTCCATCATCACCGTGGGTTGACGCATGACACATCGCACGCCGCGCTCTTCGCTCCGGGCCCCGCGCACCGTGGCGCGCATTGCTACATTATCAATAGCAACAAGCCTAGGTATCACCTGGGCTACAGGCATTATTGGTTCGCAAGACGCGGTGGCGCAGACGGCGCGCGGCGCGGCGCCCCCCTCGGTCGGGGCGCGCGAGCCGGTGACGCTGAACTTCGCCAACGCCGAGATCGAGGCGGTGGCGCGCACCATGTCCACCATCACCGGCCGCAACGTGGTGGTGGACCCGCGCGTGAAGGGCACGATGACGCTGGTGACCGAGCGCCCGGTGCCGCCGGCGGTGGCCTTCGACCAGTTCCTGGCCGCGCTGCGGCTGCAGAACTTCACCGTGGTCGAGGCCGCCGGCCTGTACAAGGTGGTGCCCGAGGCCGACGCCAAGCTGCAGAGCGGCGCGGTCACGGTGTCGCCCGGCGGGCGCGGCAGCGTCAGCGGCAACCAGATCGTCACGCAGATCTTCAAGCTCAACTTCGAGAACGCCAACAACCTGGTGCCGGTGCTGCGCCCGCTGATCAGCCCGAACAACACGATCAACGTGAACCCGGGCAACAACTCGCTGGTGATCACCGACTACGCCGAGAACCTGCAGCGCATGGCCAAGATCATCGCGGCCATGGACGTGTCCAACGCCAGCGACGTGGAGGTGATCCCGCTGCACTACCAGAACGCCACCGAGCTGGCGCCGCTGATATCGCGGCTGGTAGAAGGCACCGGCACCCAGGCCGCCATCAGCGGCGGCGTGCCCCCGGCCAGCGGCATGCCGCCCAGCCAGGGCCAGACCGACAACGCCTTTCGCACCACGCTGATCGCCGAGCCGCGCAGCAATGCGCTGATCCTGCGCGCGGCCAACCCGGCGCGCGTGGCGCTGGTGCGCTCGCTGGTGGCCAAGCTCGACCAGCCGGCGCAGGACAGCGCCAACGGCGATGCCGGCAACATCTACGTGGTTTACCTGAAGAACGCCGAGGCCACGCGCCTGGCGGTGACGCTGCGCGCCGCGCTGGCCTCGCTCGCGGCCGCCAGCGGCAGCACCGGCGCTGGCGGCGGTACCGGCATGCCCGGCGGCAGCGGCGGCAGCGGCGGCATGACGCTGCCCACCTCGATGTCGCAGGCCCCGTCCGGCAGTTTCGGCGGCAGCGGCTCGGGCAGCGCCTCGAGCCTGGGCAGCAGCGTCTCGTCGAACTTCGGCAACAGCGCCATGCCCTCCACCGGCGGCTCCATCCAGGCCGACCCGGCCACCAACTCGCTGATCATCACCGCCAGCGAGCCGCAGTACCGGCAACTGCGCGCCGTGATCGAAAAGCTCGACGGCCGCCGCGCCCAGGTGCTGGTGGAGAGCCTGGTGGTCGAGGTCAATGCCAGCAAGCTGGCCGAGTTCGGCATCCAGTGGCAGACGGCGCTGGGCAGCAACGGCTCGGGCACCATCGGCGTGATCGGCAACAACTCGGGCATCACCGGCACCAACATCATCGACCTGGCCGTGGGCCTGGCCGCGAAGAACGTCAACACGCGGCCGTCCACCGGCTTCAACGTGGGGCTGGCGCCGCGCTTCAACGGCAAGTACTACCTGGGCGCGCTGGCCAACTTCCTGCAGAACTCGGGCGACGCCAACGTGCTGTCCACGCCCAACCTGCTGACGCTGGACAACGAGGAGGCCAAGATCATCATCGGCCAGAACGTGCCCTTCCCGACCGGCTCCTACGCCAACACCACGGGCAGCGCCACCGTGAACCCTTTCACCACGGTCGAGCGCAAGGACGTGGGCCTGACGCTGCGCGTGAAGCCGCAGATCAACGAGAACGGCACGGTCAAGATGGCGATCTACCAGGAGGTCTCCAGCGTCAACGCCGACTCCACCAAGGACGCCAACGGCCCCACCACCAGCAAGCGCGCCATCGAATCGAACGTGCTGGTGGACGACGGCAGCATCGTGGTGCTGGGCGGCCTGCTCTCGGACGACTATTCGCTGGGCCAGGACAAGGTGCCGGTGCTGGGCGACGTGCCGTTGCTCGGCGGTCTGTTCCGCAACGAAACCCGCAGCCGCAAGAAGACCAACCTGATGGTGTTCCTGCGCCCGACCGTGATCCGCGACAGCGCCACCAGCGACAGCCTGGCGCAGGACCGCTACGACGCCATCCGCGCGCTGCAGATGAACACCCAGCCCGCCGACAGCACGGTGCTGCAGGGCGTGAACGCGGCGCCGGTGCTGCCGCCGCTGCCCGGCATCGAGCCCAAGGCCGCGCCGCGCGAGGGGGGCATCCACGGCACCTGTCTCTTATACACATCTAAAAAAGGGGGGGGGGGGGGGGGGGGGGGGGGGGGGGGGGGGGGGGGGGGGGGGGGGGGGGGGGGGGGGGGGGGGGGGGGGGGGGGGGGGGGGGGGGGGGGGGGGGGGGGGGGGG
>NZ_JAELTO010000162.1 GCF_016428875.1 Xylophilus sp. ASV27 | reverse complement strand
CTCGGTGAAGCTCGGGCTGCAGGCCAAGCGCAAGCGCGCTGGCTGGAGCCTGCCCTATCTGGAGCACCTCATGGGCATGGGAGCGGCTCTGGGGATGGGGGGCTCTGGTTAGATGCGATTGCCCTGGATGCCTGGGCTTTCAGCTATCTATTAGATAGCAAAAACTCGGCGCTCAACCCCCCAGCCGATGGGCCAGGGCCGCGATCCAGACCGCGGCGCAGAACAGCACGCTCAGCAGCACCGCCGCGCTGCCGATGTCCTTGGCCTTCTTGGCCAGCAGGTGCCACTCCGGGCCGACGCGGTCCACCACGGCCTCGACCGCGGTGTTGAGCAGTTCCACCACCAGCACCGCGAGCACGCTGCCGGCCAGCACCGCCACCTCGACCCAGCCGCGGCCCAGCACGAAGGCCGCGGGCAGCAGGACCACGGCCCACGTCACTTCCAGGCGGAACGCCTTCTCCTCCCAGGCGGCGGCCAGCCCCTGCAGGGAATAGCCGGTGGCATGCAGCAGGCGCCGCAGCCCGCGCCGAGTCTTGTGCTCGGCCGCGGCATCGTTGGAAGCGGAGGATTCGGGACTGGTCATGGCACGACGTGGGCAGGAATCGAGGTGGCGGACGCAGGCGCGGGCTGCAGGTGGATGCGCGCCTCGAAGCCGCGCGCGCCGCCGGGCAGGGGGGAGAGCAGCTCCAGCCGCCCCTGCAGGGCCGCCACGATGGAAGAAACGATGGACAAACCCAGACCATACCCTGCCTGCATGGCGGAGTCGCGTACATGGCGGCGGCGCAGCGCATCCAGCCGGCCCGGCGCCACGCCCGGGCCCTGGTCGCGCACGGCCAGCGTGCACGGCGGCAGCACCAGCAGTTCCACCCGGCTGCCCTCGCCGTAGCGCAGCGCGTTCTCCACCAGGTTGCGCAGGGCGATGGCCAGCGCGTCCAGGTCGCCCAGCGCCAGCGGCAGGGGCGCGTCGGGCACGCGCAGCACCAGCCGCGACATCGGCTCATGCGCCTGCCAGAACTCCTGCGCCACGGTGGCCGCCAACTGCGCCAGGTCCACCGGCGCCTGCACCCGCGAGGCGGCCGACTCCGCGCGCGAGAGCTGCAGCAGCTTCTCGGTGCGCTGGCTCAGCACATCCAGCGCCTGCACCGCGGCCTGCACGTCGGACGCGGCGAGCGGCCCCTCCAGCGCGGTATGCAGCCGCAGGCGCACCGCCGCCAGCGGGGTGCGCAGCTCGTGCGCGGCGTTGGCCGCCAGGGCGCGCTCCACGTCCAGCGCCTGCGCCAGCCGCTCCAGCAGGCGGTTGAGGTGTTCGCCGACCGAGCGCAGTTCCTGCGGCATGCCGGCCAGGTCCACCGGGCGCAGGTCGCCACCGTCGCGCTGGGCGATCTGGGACTCGAGCCGGTGCAGCACCTGCAGTTCGCGGCGCGCCACGGCCCCCAGCAGCACCGCCAGCACGGCCAGCACCGCGAGCATGGGCGTGGCCAGCCCCAGCAGCACCTGGCGCACCGCGCGCCGCCGCTCGGGCCGCGGGTCGGCCAGTTGCAGGAACAGCGGGCGCGTCGGATGCCGGGCCGTGAAGACACGCCAGCCGTCCTTGTTGAAGAAACCCTGGCGCAGCGGGATCTTCTGGAAGAAGCCGGCGTTGAGCGCGGCGCGCGGCAGCAGCAGCACGCGCCCGCTGTCGTCCACCAGGCGGTAGACCAGGTCCTCGGTGCTGGCCAGCGGCTGCGGCTCCAGCAGCGGCGGTGCGCCGGGCGGCGGCATGCCGGCCAGGTCCAGGTTGTGCACCGCCACGTCGATCATGCGCAGGGTGCTCTCTTCCAGTTCGTTGTCGAAGTTGCGGTTGATCTCGCGGTGCATGAACACCACCACGCCCGCCACGCACAGGATCCAGACCGCCGTGACCCACAGCAGCAGCACGCGCGTGAGCCGCCGCGCCAGGGTGTCGGCCTGCTCGCCGCGCAGGCGCAGGGCCTCTGCCGTGCGCAAAGCGGGGGCGGCCCTCACTCGGCCTCCTCCGGCGCATGGGACAGGCGGTAGCCCAGGCCGCGCAGGGTCTGGATGTACTCGCGCCCGAGCTTGCGGCGCAGCCGGCTGATGAACACCTCCAGCGTGTTGCTGTCGGTCTCGCTGTCGAAGCCGTAGAGCGCGTCCTGCAGCGTCTCGCGGGTGTGGATGCGGTCCGGCCGGGTGGCCATCACGCGCAGCAGCGCCCATTCCTTGGCGGTGAGCAGCACCGGCGCGCCGTCCTTGCGCACCGTATCGCGCGACAGGTCGATCTCCAGCGCGCCCAGGCGCAGCACCGGCGTATCGCCGCCGCCGCGGCGGCGCTCGATGGCCCGCAGCCGCGCCAGCAGCTCGCCCGGGTCATAGGGTTTGACCAGGTAGTCGTCGGCGCCGGCATCGAGCCCGCGGATGCGGTCGCTGACCTGGTCGCGCGCGGTCAGCACGATGATCAGCGGCCGGTCCGACAGCGCGCGCAGGGCCGGCATCAGCGACAGGCCGTCGCCGTCTCCCAGGTGCAGGTCCAGCAGTACCGCCGCGTAGTGCGCCCCGGCCAGTGCCGCCCGCGCGGATGCCAGCCCGTCGGCCACATCGACCACGAAGGATTTGGCGCGCAGGTAGCCGCACACGGCATCGGACAGGTGTGCATCGTCCTCGACGAGCAGGATACGCATGCGAAGGGCCTCGCAGAGCTTTCGGACGGCCCAGTGTAGGGCGTGTTGCCGCGGAGTCTGAACGGAAGCTGACCTCTTCGTTCAGGTTGTTTTCACCCTGGTTGGTTAACTTGCGCCGCATGCCCGAACCCTCGTTGACCTTGCCTCTGGTGCAGGCGCCCGCGTCGCCATCATCCGTTGTCCCGCAGCGCCTGCGCAACGCCCTCTCCCGCCCGCGCTCGCCGCGCGCCGCCGCCCTGCTGCTGGCCCTGTGGCTCACCCTGGCCGGCAACCTGGCACTGTGGCGCGCCCTGTACCGCCTGGCCGGCCAGGGCGAGCTCGGGTCGCGGCCCTTCTGGCTGCCGCTCGGCGGCGCGCTGTTAGTGATGGGCGCCACCGCCGCGCTGCTGGTGCTGCTGGCCTGGCCGCGCGTCTTCAAGATCGGCGCACTGGCGTTGCTGCTGGTGGCCGGTGCGGCGCAGCACTACATGCTCGCCTACGGCATCGTGATCGATCCGTCCATGATCGGCAACGTGATGCAGACCAACGCCACCGAAGCGCGCGACCTGCTGGGCTGGGGCCTGCCGGGGCAACTGCTGCTCGTCGCCGGCCTGCCGGCGCTGTGGCTGGCCCGCCTGCGCCTGCGGCCCGCCGGCGCCTGGGGCCACCTCTGGCGCAATGGCGTGCTCTTCGTCGTGCTGCTGGCGGCCACCATCGGCGCGGCCCTGGGCATGTACCGCGAGTTGGCACCGCTGATGCGCAACCACACGCAATTGCGCTACATGATCAACCCGCTCGCCAGCGTGACTTCCAGCATCGCCGCAGCCATCAAGCCCTGGCGCCACCGCGGCGATGGAAAGATCGTGAGCATCACGGCCGGCACCCGGCTGGGCCCGAGCTATGCCGCCGCCGGCGCCGCCGCACGCCCGCCGCTGTTCGTGCTGGTGGTGGGAGAAACTGCCCGCGCCGACCACTTCGGCCTCAACGGCTACGAGCGCGACACCACGCCCGAGCTGGCGCGGCGCGGCGTCACCAGCTTCCCCAACGTGCACTCCTGCGGCACCAACACGCTCGCTTCGGTGCCCTGCATGTTCTCGCCGCTCGGCAAGATCGGCTTCGAGAAGCGCAAGGCGGAATCCGAGGGGCTGCTGGACGTGCTGCAGGCCGCAGGCCTGGGCGTGCTCTGGCTGGACAACCAGGCCGGCTGCAAGGGCGTGTGCGACCGGGTGCCCCATGCCTCCACCAGCGACCCCTATCCGCCCGCAGCCGAGGCCGCGGCGCGGCTGTGCCGCGACGGCGAGTGCCTGGACGAGGTCATGCTCGCCGGCCTGGACCAGCGCATCGCCGCGCTGCCGGCCGAGCGCCGCGCGCGCGGCGTGGTGCTGGTCATGCACCAGATGGGCAGCCACGGCCCGGCCTACCACCGCCGCTCATCCCCCGCCGCCAAGCGCTTCCTGCCCGAATGCACCACCCATGCGCTCGACCAATGCAACCACGACGCGCTGATCAACGCCTACGACAACTCCATCGCCGAGACCGACCACTTTCTGGCCCGCACCATCGACTGGCTGCAGGCCCAAAGCGGGCACTACGCCACCAGCATGCTGTACCTGTCGGACCACGGCGAGTCCCTTGGCGAGTACGGCCTGTTCCTGCACGGAGTGCCCTACGCCTTCGCCCCCGAGGTGCAAAAGCACGTGCCCATGGTGCTGTGGATGGCAGACGCCTTCGCCCAGCGCGGCCACACCAGCCGCACCTGCCTCACCGCCGAGCGCAGCCGCGCCCTCACCCATGACAACCTGTACCACTCCGTACTGGGCATGTTGGACGTGCAGACGCCCACGTATCGGGCCGAACTGGATGCTTTCGAGCGCTGCAGAACGACGGCGGGGTGAGAATTTGCCAGCTGCGCCGCGCACGGCGCGGCTGTTTCCAATCCATGCGCTCACGCAGGGCGCGACGTTCGGCGTGATCGGGAGCCCCGTGGCCGTGTCGAGGTTTCAACCCACGCGCCCACGCAGGGCGCGACACCAGGGCCACATCGAGTACATCCCTGGTCTGTGGTTTCAACCCACGCGCCCACGCAGGGCGCGACGGTGATCGTCATAGTGGGCCTCCGGTACGGACGTAGTTTCAACCCACGCGCCCACGCAGGGCGCGACAAGGTTGCGCACCATCGCGTCCTTGCGTTGCTCGTTTCAACCCACGCGCCCACGCAGGGCGCGACCCGGCTCTGTCTCCAGCCGCTCCGCGGCCAAGCTCACGTTTCAACCCACGCGCCCACGCAGGGCGCGACTCGGTGCTGCCCGATGCGCAGAGCCGCGATCGCCCGGTTTCAACCCACGCGCCCACGCAGGGCGCGACGTACTTCGGCGCGAGCGAGACCGTCCTGGTCACCGTTTCAACCCACGCGCCCACGCAGGGCGCGACGCGGCATTGCTGCGCGCCGAGGGGTATCACGTGGAGTTTCAACCCACGCGCCCACGCAGGGCGCGACTGGGCGGCAGGATCAGGTCGGCCGTCGCGAACGTGTTTCAACCCACGCGCCCACGCAGGGCGCGACGGACCCGGAGCGGCGCAAAGAGCAGGGGCACCAGGTGTTTCAACCCACGCGCCCACGCAGGGCGCGACACGGCATAGCGCTGCCGGTGAGCAACGGGCACTTGTTTCAACCCACGCGCCCACGCAGGGCGCGACGCTCATGGGCTTGTCCGTTCAGGGCGGCCCCAGCCGTTTCAACCCACGCGCCCACGCAGGGCGCGACCGCCGGCTGTGCCAAGCCCGCGACGAAGCGCGAAGGGTTTCAACCCACGCGCCCACGCAGGGCGCGACGCCGCGGCCGAGAAGGTAGACCCTGAGTTCGCCGAGTTTCAACCCACGCGCCCACGCAGGGCGCGACGGGCGTGACGACAACGTCATCGCCTGGAGCGGCCAGTTTCAACCCACGCGCCCACGCAGGGCGCGACCCATCCAGCGCCTGCAGGCGGAGCTGGCGGCTGTGTTTCAACCCACGCGCCCACGCAGGGCGCGACCATCGCGTTTGGCGCCACCATCGCCCACTGCGAGGTTTCAACCCACGCGCCCACGCAGGGCGCGACCAAGGCCGTTCGCAAGGAGCCCGAGGAGTCGGACAAGTTTCAACCCACGCGCCCACGCAGGGCGCGACTGCCTTGCGCACGCAGGATCTGCTGGTCGATGTCGTTTCAACCCACGCGCCCACGCAGGGCGCGACCCTGGCCGTTGGTGAGGGCGTCGCGCTTGCCGCCCGAGTTTCAACCCACGCGCCCACGCAGGGCGCGACCCGTGACGTTTGGCGGCTTGTCGAAGGCATTCAAGGTTTCAACCCACGCGCCCACGCAGGGCGCGACACCAGGTTGCCGCCCCACAGGTCGGTGATCGCGCCGGTTTCAACCCACGCGCCCACGCAGGGCGCGACCGGTGCGGACCCGTCCCTTTTGCCGACATGGGACGTTTCAACCCACGCGCCCACGCAGGGCGCGACGCCCACGGCCATGTTCCGTTTCAGCTCTTCGGTGCAGTTTCAACCCACGCGCCCACGCAGGGCGCGACCTTGCCCGCGCGGTCATCCTCGGTGATCTCGTCCAGGTTTCAACCCACGCGCCCACGCAGGGCGCGACCAGCGTCTGCGTGCTGCTGCTGCCGTACCAGTAGGTTTCAACCCACGCGCCCACGCAGGGCGCGACCCTGGGCGTGATCAACATCATCGGCGTGCGCGAAATGTTTCAACCCACGCGCCCACGCAGGGCGCGACGGTATCTGCTGAACGCCTCGGTCTTGTGTTGACTGTTTCAACCCACGCGCCCACGCAGGGCGCGACGCGCTGCATCGGCAACAGGTGGGAGACCTGTTCGAGTTTCAACCCACGCGCCCACGCAGGGCGCGACCCCAATTCGCCAACACGCCCGCCGGCTCCGACTTGTTTCAACCCACGCGCCCACGCAGGGCGCGACCGGTGCAGCGCCATGCGATCGGGATTGCCTTCGCCGTTTCAACCCACGCGCCCACGCAGGGCGCGACCAGGTCATCTGGCGCCACCAGGATAAGCCCGTGATCGTTTCAACCCACGCGCCCACGCAGG
>NZ_JAELTO010000161.1 GCF_016428875.1 Xylophilus sp. ASV27 | reverse complement strand
CGCCACGTGGCGACGTCGATCACGACACTGCGTCATCGACTGAGCTATCAGTTGATCGCTCGTCTCGGGCAGTGCCCATGCTGCGGAAGGGCAAGCGCAAAGCATCTTTTATGACACAGTAAGACTAGAAGCGATGGCGCACGCCCAGGCTGATGCCGGACTGGTTCCTGGAGCCCGCCGACAGCGTACTGAGCGCGGAGAAATTCACCCCCGCACTGCGCACATGCGCCGCCGCCGCGTACAGATTGGTGCGCCTGGACAGCGCGTAAATGGCCTGCACGGTCATCTGTTTGGGCGTGGGCTGGTTGCCTGCGCCGTTGCGCGTCTTCACGTTGTTCTGGTAGTACGCCGCGTTGAGCACCAGCGTTGTGCTGAGCTGGTAGTTCGCCCCCACCCACCAGAAGTCATCACGCAGGGCGGTGACACCCGTTTCGGTCTTGTTCTCGCCCCAGCGGTAGCCGCCGGACAGGCGCAGCGCGGGGACGAGTTGATAGCTCGCGGCCGTGGCCAACTTGCGCGATCGGGGGTGCGCCCCCTTCACGTCTGCGCCGTTCTGCTGATCGACCGTGATGGTCGCATTCAGGCCGCTCTTCACGTAGCTCACGAAGCCGCCCCATGCGGCGTTGGCGGACTTCGATGTGGTCTGCTCGCCGAACGCGTAGTGCGCCTGCGCCTGGATGGCATCCACGTTGAAGCGGTACTTCAGGGCGTTGTCGTTGCGTAGATTGCCCAGCAGCGGGCTGAACGGCTCATAGGCCCCGGAGTAGGCCAGCGGCGAGATGAACAGAAGTGCATCGAAGATGGAGGTGTACTGACGCCCGAGCGTCACGCGGTGCTGCCGGCTTTCAAGCCCCAAGAACGCGCCGCGATTGAAGAACTTGTTGGCATCGGCCTGTGTTCCGGTGTCTGAATTGAAGCCATGCTCCAGCGTGAAGATGGCTTTGAGCCCGCCGCCCAGATCCTCCGAGCCTCTGAATCCCAGGCGCGGGCCTTGCAGGCCGGAGTTGTTCATGCGCAGCAGAGTGCCTTTGCCGCCATCGGCTTTGGGCTGGCTATCGAGGTACTCGATGTTGGTGTCGATGATGCCGTAGATCGTGAGCTGCGACTGCGCGGCCGCATAGGTGCAAAACGTCAGGGCGAGCAGGGGCAACATCCGCTGCGGGATGGTCTTTTTCATGGGGTCTCCTCTGGTGAATGACGAACGGTTTTCGCGGCCTAGATTTCGATGCCGCTGTCTTTGATCAGCCGCCCCCCAGCGGCGTCTTTCCAGATCCATCTACTTCTGGAAATCAGCCGTGGACAGTCCGCCTGCGACGTAGCCCAGCTCCTTGAGTCGTGGCGGCACGTCCGGCAGGTTCATGACCTTGATCGATGCGCCATGAATCTTCTGCACGATGTCCGAGGGCGTGCCCTTGGGCAGAAAGAAGCCCGCCCAGGTGGGCAACTCAAAGCCCGAGAAGCCCTGTTCGGCGAGCGTGGGAACATCGGGCGTCAGGGGCGTGCGCTCCGAGCCGGTCACGCCGATCAGCCGGATCTTTCCTGAAGACAGCATGGGGCCGAGCGTCACGAGATCGAGAATGGTCATTGTGATCTCACCGGCCATCAGCGCCATCGTGACCTGCGACGATCCCCTGTACGGCACATGCACCATATCAAGGTGGGCCGTCCTGTTCAGGTGGTTGCCCAGAATGTGCGATGAAGAGCCATTGCCGATGGAGCCGTACATGTGGCTCCTGGGATTGCTCCTCACCTCCTGCACCAGTTGTGCAATGTTCTGCGCCGAGGTCAGCTGCGTGCCCACCGCAATCCACAGCGGGCTTTTCACCAGATCCACCACCGGTATGAGGTCGGTGAACGGGTCGTAGGGCAGCTTCTAGAACAGGTAGTAGGTCTGGATCAGCAGCGGGATCGACAGCAGCAGCGTATTGCCGTCAGGCCTGGATTTCGCGACGAAATCCGTACCGATGGTGGTGCTCGCTCCGGGCCTGTTCTCGACGATGATGGTGCGCTCCAGCTCCACCGCCATCCTGTCGGCAAACAGTCGACCCAGCACATCGCCGCCGCCGCCCGGCGCAAACGGTACGACCAGGCGCATGACGGGCGCGTTGCCCTCCGGGGCGGCGTGAACACCGGTGCGGGAGCCGATGAGCGAGGCGGCGCCCGCGCTCGCCATGAGCTTGTTGAACCGCCTGCGGTCGAATCCTGACATGGCCTGTCTCCAGCACAGAGTATTTGAAGTGCGTGACCGATTGCATTGCGCGCTGCGGACGCAATTTAGGGCGTCGCGCGAGCGGCGGAATCCACAAACTCCGGTTTTTCTCATTGCGTGAGATTCGGCATGCCGCAGGGACAGCGGCACTGACAGAGTTCTGAAAGCATGGAACCGCCAGCATGGCTGCCTCTTTGCACCGACCACGACGGAGACTCCATGGAACACATTGCTGCGGGACGCTTGGCCGCCCTGTCCACACCCACCCGCCGCCGGCTCGTAAGGCGGCGGCGCGCTCGCGCTCGGCGGCCTGCTGCCGGGCATGGCGGCGGCACAGTCCGACTGGCCCAGCAAGTCGCTGCGCTTCGTCGTGCTCTTCGCGCCGGGCGGCAGTTCGGAGATCGTGGCGCTCTCAACCGCGGCCGAGCTGTCCAAGACCCTGGGCCAGAACGTCTACGTGGACAACAAGCCGGGCGCCGCCGGCAACATCGCCATGGCCGAGGTGGCGCGCAGCGACGACCAGCACACGCTGATCCTGGGCCACATCGGCACGCTGGCGGTCAACCCCTTCATCTTCGACAAGCTGCCCTACGACGCCAACCGGGACTTCAAACCGGTCAGCCTGCTAGCCAAGGTGCCCAGCCTGTACGTGGTGCACCCCGACGTGCCGGCGAAGAACCTGAAGGAATTCCTGGAGTACGCGCGCAAGCAGCCGGGCAAGCTGAGCTATGGCTCGGCCGGCAATGGCAGCGCCGGACGGTTGGCCTTCGAGTACCTGAAGATGAGCGCCAACGTGTTCATGCTGCACGTGCCCTACCGCGGCACCGGCCCCATGCCGACCGACCTGCTGTCGGGCCGGCTCCAGGCCTCGGCCGTGGGTGCCGCCGCCATGCGGCCCTTCATCAAGTCGGGCAAGGTGCGCTGTATCGCCACGGGCTCCGCTCGACGGCTGCCGCAACTGCCCGATGCGCGCACCGTGGCCGAGCAGGGCTTCCGCGGCTTCGAGATGACTCAGTGGTACGGCATGCTGGCCCCGGCCAGCATGCCCGCCGCCCGCCTGGACAAGCTCGCCGCCGAAACCGCCAAGGCGGTGAAGGCACCGGCCTCGCTGGAGCGCCTGAACGGCGACGCAGCCGAGGCCATCGGCAACACGCCTGCGCAGTTCGCCCAGTTCATCGCCGCCGAGCAGACGCGCTGGAAGACCGTTATCGCGCGGGCGCAGATCAAGCCTGACTAGCGGGCCATCCGCATGCTGCACGCTTCGCGTCATTGCCAGCCCCCTCCCGGGAACACCTCCTGCGGCCTGGCTGGGTTCGTTCCGCGGATGTCTGGGCATGGCCTGCTCCGCGGCCTTTCGGGGTCTTTGTGGTTGGTGCGCTGCTGATGCCTGCGCGCGCTCAGCCCATCCCCGGGAAAGCCGCGTGGCATGCGGCCTCCATCATCTCTAGCATCCGCCGATGCGCATTCTGTTGGCTGAAGACGAACATACCCTGGGCACCTGACTGTGCAAGGCGCTGGAGCACGCCGGCATCCAGGTCGAGTGGGTGGATGACGGCCGCCTGGCCGACCGGGCGCTGCAGCAGCACGACCATGACGCGCTGGTGCTCGACCTGGGCCTGCCCGGGCTCGACGGCCATGCGGTACTGGAGCGGCTGCGCGCGCGACCAGCGCCTGCCGGCGCTGATCCTGACCGCGCGCGACTCGCTCGATGAGCGGGTGCGCTCGCTCAACGCCGGCGACGACGACTTCCTGGCCAAGCCCTTCGCGCTGGCCGAGCTGCAAGCGCGCCTGCACGCCCTGGTGCACCGTGCGCGCGGCAACGAGCACCCGCGCCTGGCCTGCGGCCCGCTGGTCTACGACGGCGCGCGCAAGCAGTTCCTGCTCCAGGGCAAGGCGCTGGCGCTGTCCCCGCGCGAGCAGGCCGTGCTGCGCGTGCTGGTGCAGCGCAGCGGCGATCCCTTCTCCAAGCAGCAGATCCTGGAGCGCGTGTTTCCAGACGACGAGGACGTACACCTCGAGGCGGTCGAGGTCTTCGTGCACCGGCTGCGCAAGCGCCTGGAGGGCAGCGGCGTGCGCATCACCAATCTGCGCGGCCTCGGCTATGCGCTGGAAGCATGAGACAGCCCCAGGCTTCGCGCGCTGCGTGTCGCTGCGCCCCCTGCGGGGGGCGCGTCCAGCGGCCCGGCGAAGCCGGTTCCGCGCATGTCTTGGCATAGCCTGCTCGGTGGCCTTTGGTGCCGCTGGGTTTCTTACGCTGTTGGTGATGCGCGGCGCAGTGGAGCATTGGCATGTTCGAATTCTTCGAGCTGACCGCCAGCGGGCAGGTGTTCTTCCGCGCCGCCAGCTCCGACGGGCTGGTGGAGCTGGGCAGCGCCGCCCGGCACGCTGGTGCCCAAGGTGCCCGAGGTGCCCGTGTTCTATGACGCCAGCTACTTCGGCGGGGCGGTGCGCCTGGTCGCCTACCAGCGCGAGCTGGACCGTGCGCCGGCCGGAAGCCGTGCGCGCAGCGTGCTGGTGCGGGTGCCGAGAGCACCCGCTCGCGCCAGGAGTTCACCCGCCGCTTCGTGCAGCGCGCAGCGCTGCGCGATGGGCTGGTGCTGGCGCTGCTGCTGTGCACGGCTTGCACGCGAGGTCGGCAACCGTCGCCCGGAAGACCTGACCCCGCTGACGGACGCCGACCTGCCGGCCGACGTGCGGCCGCTGGTGGCGGCGGTCAACCAGCAGATGGTGCGCACGCAGGGCCTGGTGGCGCAGCAGCGCCAGTTCCTCGACGACGCCTCGCACCAGTTGCGCACCCACCTCACCACGCTGTAGATGCAGGCCGACTACGCCCTGCGCACGCACGACCCCGGCCAGGTGCAGGCGGCACTCGCCGCGCTCGCAGCCGAGATCACGCGCGCCACGCGCAGCACCCAGCAGTTGCTGGCGCTGGGCCGCAGCGACACCAACGCCATCGACATGGCCGGGCTGGACCTGGCCGCGCTGCTGCGCGAGGTGGCGCTGGACCTGCTGCCCCAGGCGCGCGCCAGGCGCATCGACCTGGGCGTGCATGCCGTGCCGCCGCCCTTCCCCGCCGTGGCCGACCGCCAGTTGCTGCGCGAGGCGCTGGCCAACCTGGTCGCCAACGCCATTGCCTACACGCCCGAGGGCGGCACCATCAACCTCCTGGCCGGGGGCGACGCGGCGGGCTGGAGCGTCGGGGTCGAGGACAACGGCCCGGGCCTGAGCGAGGAAGAGCGCGGCAGCCTGGGCCAGCGCTTCCGGCGCGGTACGCGCGCGGTGGCCGGCGGCTCCGGGCTGGGGCTGGCGATCGCGCGCTCGATCGCGCAGCGGCACCGGGGCGTTCTGCGCCTGGAGGCGCGCGGTGCAGGACCCGGACTGCATGCGGCCTTGTGGTGGCCGCGGGGAGACACATGAAACGCCGCCAGACCCTGGCCAGCCTGGCCGCCCTGCTCGTTGCAGGCCGCGCCAGCGCGGGCAGCGACGACCCCAGCAACGCCGCCGCCGAGTGCGTGATCCCGGCCAAGGCCGGCGGCGGCTTCGACCTGACCTGCGCACTGGCGCGCGACGCGCCGCAGGCGGTGCGCCCGCAGCGGCCGCCGCTGGCGCAGCGCTACCTGCCGGGCGGCATCGGCGCGCTGGCGTTCGACCGCATCGCCACCGGCCGCATGGGCGGGCCGGGCACGCTGGTGGCCTTCTCCAGCGGCTCGCTGCTCAACCTGGCGCATGGCCGCTTCGGGCCGCACCCGGACTCCGCCGCACGCTGGATCGCCGCGCTGGGCACCGACTATGGCGTGATCGCCGTGCGCAGCTACTCGCCCCTGCGGCGCCTGCAGGACGTGGTCGCCGCGCTGCGCCAGGACACGGCGCGGCTGGCCTTCGGCGCCGGCGGCACCGTGGGCAGCCAGGACTGGATGAAGGCCGCGCTGCTGGTGCGCGCCGCCGGGCGCGACCACAAGGCCATGCGCTTCGCCTCCTTCGAGGGCGGCGGCGAGGCGCTTTCGGCGCTGCGCGGCGGCCATGTCGACCTGTTCCCGGGCGACGTGGCCGAGGCGCAGCAGGCCATCGCCGCCGTTGCGCCGCTGCGCCTGCTGGCGGTGCTGGCCGACGCGCGCCTGCCCGGCACCCTGGCCGGCATGCCGACCGCGCGCGAGCAGGGCGTGGAACTGGTCTGGCCCACGGTGCGCGGCCTGTACCTGAGCGCCGACGTGCCGGTGGCCGCCGCCCATGCCTGGAGCGAGGCTTTCCGCCAGGCCATGGCCGCACCGGGCTACGCAGCGCTGCGCGAGCAGTTGGGGCTCTACCCGTTCTCGCTGACCGGCGCGGCGCTGAATGACTTCGTGCAGCGCGAACTGCAGCGTTACCGGCACTTGGCCTTCGAACTGGGCCTGCGGCGCTGGTAGCGCCCAGCGCCAGCGGCCGGAACTCACCGCGCCGCGGCCCGCTGCCGCCGGCACTAGGGCCTGTCATCCTTCATTTCACCCCCGTGCTGGCCCCGGCATGCGGAGGGATGCGCGAAGCGCGGCACGGCCCATAGCACCGCTATTGGCAAGCCGTGCGACAAGCAAGCCGTGCGACAAATCAGACGCCGCATGCCGGGGCCAGCCCGCAGGGAAAGCGGAGGCGAAATGAAGGATGAAACACTCTAAGGCAAAGCTGAACAAGCGGTCGATTTCAGCGAGGCGCGGTCGCGTTGATCGGGAACTCCGAGATGGGAAGGCCGCAGCGGCTCGATTGCGAGCCGGATTGCGACCATTTCTGGCCCACGCCC
>NZ_JAELTO010000160.1 GCF_016428875.1 Xylophilus sp. ASV27 | reverse complement strand
TGATCAGGTGCGCCATGTCGACCTTCTCGGGCAGTGACTTGCGGCTTCTCGCCATGGAATCCAGCCCTCCTTGTCTCGATGGAGGGGAATTATGCTTGTATTTTTTCTATGTGAACAGTATTGGGGCAAGCCGCCGAACTGCTTGAACAGATTGGCGATATCGTTTTGACTCATGATGGTGCCTGTTGCGGGGCGGCCGGCCGCGCCCATAGGTCCGCAGCACCCTGGCTGACCGGCGCGGGCCAGTGGAGTTCGATTCCGCCGGCATCGTCGAAGCCGCCGGCTTGCCGCACTTGAAGGTGGCCCGCGCCCGCCTGATGAAACCACTGCTGGTAGACACCTTCCAGGAATGCGGGCGACCAGCGTTCTGCATCGGATCCGAAGGCCGCCAGTAACGGCGTGCAATGTTGGCGAATGCGCAGATGGTGCGCCGACTCCTCCAAGGCGACCCACCCCCAGTCCAGCCCCACCCAGACACGCCCCATCGCCAATTGCAGGTCCCACAGCGTGTTGCACGAGCCCAGTTCGACGCCCTGAGCGAAACGCCCGCCAACGCGTCGCATCAGCGCCGCCATTTCTGGCTCTGCATACTGGACCCTGAGTTCCGCTGCGAACGCCTGGAGAAAACTCCGCCATTGGCGTGCGCATTGCGGACTGCTATCCCGATCCAGGACAGCTATCTGCCCCTTCAGCCGGACGTTACGGCGTGCCGCTACCGCTGACGGCAACGCGAGCGATTGCCCGGGACCAGGCCCTCGATCAGGGCCTCGCGGCCATCGGCGCCCAATCCGGTTGCGACCCGCACCTGCGGATTGCTGTAGACCGCCTGCGTGGGGCCGATGCCGCCGGCGTCGAGCAGCAGCATCTCGGTGCCCCGGAATCCCTGCAGGGTAACGCTCTCGCCCGCCACCAGCGTGAAATTCACGCCGTTGTCGCAGTGATAGGCCGTGCCGCGCGCAAACGGCCCGCTCTGCGCGCAGCCTGCCAGCACGGCAAGCAGCCCCAGCGCCGGCAGCGCCTGTGTCCAGATCCGGTTCATGGGTGCATCCTGATGAAGAAGTGGGCAGAACTCTACTTGGGCCAGAGCACCCAGAGCCGCAGATTCTGTTTCAGGCGCCCGGCGACTTCGCCTGCATCGGCGCCCCAGCCGGTGAAATAGTCGGCCCGCACCGCGCCGACGATGGCGCTGCCGGTGTCCTGCGCCAGCACCAGCCTCTGCAGCACGCGCTGCGGCCCCGGTGAGGCCATCCAGACCGGCGTGCCATACGGGATGCTCTGCCGGTCCACGGCGATCGAGCGCCCCGGCGTCAGCTCCACGCCCTGTGCGCCGCGCGGCCCGAAGCTCGCGTCCAGGCCCTCCAGCGGCTCCTCGCGGAAGAACACATAGCGCGGATTGGCCCACATCAGCTCGTTCAGTCGCTGCGGGTTCTGCGCCAGCCAGGCGCGGATGCCGGGCCAGGTGGCGTCGCGCGTCTGGCCAGTGGACAGCAGCCAACTGCCGATGCTGCGGTACGGCTGATCGTTGGTGCCGGCATAGGCCAGGCGCACCAGGCGCTGCGTGCCATCGGGCTCGGCCACGCGCAGCCGGCCCGAGCCCTGGATGTGCAGCACCATGGCTTCCACCGGATCGGCGATCCAGGCGATCTCGCGCCCGGCCAGCGCGGCGCGCGCCTCGGGCAGCGTGTCGATCTGCTGGCGCGTGAACCACGGCTTGCGCGCGCCCAGCCCGGCCGGTGCGCGGTACAGCGGCACCGTGAACTGCGGCGTCGGCAGGCGGCTGGCCGGGATCACGGGCTCGTAGTAGGCGGTGAGCAGGCCCTCGGCATTGCCGTCGCTCGACTCCACCCGGTAGGGCTGCAGGCGGGCCTGCATCCAGGCGCGCTGCTCCTCGGGCGCGGCGATGGAGAGCTGGCGGATGTCCCCGCAGAGCGCGGCGAAGGCCGGCGCCGGGCGCTCGCAGCTCTTGACCCAGGCATTCCAGGCCTCGAACAGCGCGTCGTCCTGGAAACCCGGCAGTTCGTCCCAGGACGCCGGCACCCAGCGGCTCTGCACCTGCGGCAGCGTGCCGGCGGGCCAGGGCAGGGGCCGCGCGACTGAGGCAGCGGTGGGAGAGGTTGGGCGCGGTGCGGGCGCCGGCGCCTGCTCCGGGGGGGGCGGCCGGGTCGCGCAGGCGGCGAGCGTTCCTACAATCGCCAGGATTGTCGCCACCCGCAGGAGTCTGTTTGTCATGGGCCTGATTTTGCTCGAAGCCTTGCTTGCGCTGGCGCTGCTGGTGTTCATCGTCTGGTGGACCATGTTCTCCGGCCGCAAGGATGAACCGCCGGAAGATCCCCCGCAGAAATAGGTGGCTTACATGGCGATACCTTTGCCCCGCGCGGCGGCTTCCATAATGGATTTGTAACAGGCTGCGCCTTACACCTGAGGTCTTCGGCAGGCCGTTCCCATCCATACGATCCAAAAGGAGCACACCATGCGAAAAGTCATTCTTGGAACTGCTATCGCCGCCGTCTTCATGGCTGGCTGCGCGGACATGACCATGAGCGATACGCAGCGCCGTACCGCGATAGGCGCGGGCGCCGGAGCGCTGGGCGGAGCAGTGCTGGGCTCGGTCACCGGCGGCAACGCAGGCACCGGAGCGGTCATCGGCGCGGGTGTGGGTGCGCTGGGCACCTACATCTGGTCGCAGCGCATGGAGCGCCAGAAGCAGGAGATGCAGGCCGCCACCCAGGGCACCGGAGTGGCCGTGACGCAGACCAGCGACAATCAGTTGAAGCTCGACATCCCGAGCGACATCTCGTTCGACACCGGGCGCGCCAACGTGAAGTCCGACTTCGCCCCGATCCTGGACCGCTTCGCCGTCGGGCTGCAGAACAACCCGGCCGCCACGGTGCGCATCATCGGTCATACCGACAGCACCGGCAGCGATGCGATCAACAACCCGCTGTCGGTCGATCGGGCCGCCGCCACGCGCGACTACCTGGCGATGCGCGGCGTGGACAGCCGCCGCTTCACCATCGAGGGACGCGGCTCGCGCCAGCCGATCGCCAGCAACGATACGGCGCAAGGCCGGGCACAGAACCGGCGCGTGGAGATCTTCGTGGGCGAGGCTGCGCCGCGCGGCTGAGTCCCTCGGCGCCTATCCCCTATTCCGCGGCGGTGCGCAGCAGGTTGGCCAGTTCCACCGCGGAGCGCACGTCCATCTTGTCGAACACACGCGCACGGTGCACTTCCACCGTGCGCACGCTGATGTCGAGCTGGTCGGCTATCAGCTTGTTGGGCAGACCCTCCACCACCAGCCGCATGACGTCGCGCTCGCGTTCGGTCAGGTCGGTGACGCGCGCCTGTACTTCCTTGGCGGCGCGGCGCCGTGCCAGCACTGCCGCTGAGCTGCGCAAAGCCTGCTCGACACGGTCGACCAGGGCGTTGTCGGAGAAGGGTTTCTCGCAAAAGTCGAACGCGCCGCGCTTGACGGCGTCCACGGCGGTGGGCACGTCGGCATGGCCGGTGAGGAAGATCACCGGCATGGCCGCGTGCAGGCCACGCGCCACGAGCGTATCGAACAGCGCCAGCCCGCTCATGCCGGGCATGCGCACATCCAGCAGCAGGCAGCACGGCTGCGCCTTGCCCGCGCCTTGCGGGGACTGCAGCATCTGCTCGAAGGCCATTGCGCTGGCGTAGGTCTCGCTCAGCAGCCTGCGCGAGCGCAGCAGCCACGCCAGGCCGTCGCGCACGCCGGCGTCGTCGTCCACTACAAACACTATCGCGTCGAGGCCAGGCTCCATCGGTGATCGGTTCTCAGGCCGGCTTCATGGCCGGCAGGGTGAAAGAAAAGACGGTGCCCGTCGAGGCGCCGGGCGCATGCGCGAGGAAGCCGCCATGCTGCTCGACCACGGTGCGGCACAGGCTCAGGCCCAGGCCCATGCCCTCGGGCTTGGTGGTGAAAAAGGGCGTGAAAAGCCGCGCCGCCACGTCGGCGGGAATACCGGGGCCATTGTCGGTCACCAAGAACTCGACCCAGCCGCCGTCCTCGCCCGCGACGGCGCGGCGCACGCCGAGTTCGAGCCGGCGGTCCAGCACGCCGGGCCGGTCCATCGCCTGCATGGCATTGCGCGCCAGATTGAGCAGCACCTGCTCGACCATGGTCCGGTCGCACAGCACGCGCGGCAGGCCGGACTCGAGTGTGCAGCGCACCTGCACGCCGAGCTTGCGCGCCTGCAGGTTCACCAGCGGCATGATCGCGTCGAGCAGTTCGCGCGCGCTGGTGGCCTCGCGCGCGTGCTCGCGCCGCCGCACGAAGTCGTGCACGCTGCGGATCACGCGCCCGGCCCGCTCGGCCTGCTCGGCAATGCGGCGCATGGCCAGTTCCAGGTCGGCCGAGACGGCCGGCGCGGCACCGGCGCCGGACAGCGGCGCGTACTCATGCCGCAGCAGGTTGATCGAGCCGGTGGCGTAGCTGGAGATCGCCGCCAGCGGCTGGTTCAGTTCATGGCTCAGCAGCGAGGCCATCTCGCCGACCGTGGCCAGACGCGCCGTGGCCTGCAGCCGTTCGAGGCTGGCGCGCGAGAGCTCCTCGATGCGGCGCTGCTCGCTCAGGTCGAGGAAAGCGCCCATCCAGCCGGTGTGCAGGCCCTGCGCGTTGATCAGCGGCGCTTCTATGATCAGCACCGGAAAGCGCGTGCCGTCCTTGCGCATGAACAGCGACTCATAGCCGTCGCGCGGCGGCAGTTCGCCGGCGAAGCGGTTGACCTGGCGCGTCAGGTATTCGTCCGCACGCTCGGGCGGCCAGTAGGGCGGCTCGCCGACGCGGCCCAGCAGTTCTTCGGCGGCAAAGCCCACCATCTTGCAGAAGGCAGGATTGACGTAGGTGATGCGCCCCTCGAGGTCGCGCGCGCGCAGACCGGTGACCAGCGAGTCTTCCATCGCCTTGCGGAACGCCAGCGCGTCGGCCAGGTCGCGTTCGGCCTGCAGGCGCAGCCGGTTGTCCTTGACCAGCAGCACCAGCACCGACACCAGCGCGATCGACATGAAGGTCACCAGCGCGGTCAGCACGTTGGGGAACAGGTTGGGCGCGCCGTGCCAGCTGTCCAGGCGCAGCACCAGCGCGCTGCCCGGCAGGTCCAGCAACTGCTGGGCGCTGAACTTGCGCGTGCCACGGCGCACCGCGCCATGCAGCGAGGCCAGGCGCGTGCCGTCGGCCTCGGTGAAGGAGATCTCCTGGTGGCGGCTGACCTGCGGGCCGATCAGGTCGGACAGGATCTCGGGCAGGCCATAGATCGCCACCAGGTAGCCATTGATGCGCGAGCCCCTGGTCAGCGGCAGGCACAGCTCCACCACCTCCAGCCCCAGGCCGTCTGCGCGCGGCACGAAATAGCTCGACGAATAGTTCGGCCCATTGAGCCGGCGCGCCGCGGCGCAGGTGAGCTGGGTGTCGGACGATGCCTGCAGCTCCTGCTCGGGCGCATCGAAGGCCATGGTGCGGTAGGGGGTGTCCGCATGCGCAAGCAGGCGCAGGCCGGCATCGCGCCATTCGAGCCGCATCAGCTCGCGGTGCGCGCGCAGCACCTGCGCGGCTGCGCCGCCCCACTCCGCCGGCAGCGGATCGCTGGCCTGCAGGGCCTGCAGGCTCTGCACGTTGCGCGCCAGGCCGCTGCGGATGTCGGACACCGCGTCTGCGGCGTCGCGTTCGATGCGGCTCTGCAACTGGCTGGCCTCGTAGCGGCCGGCCAGCCAGACCAGGATGACCAGCATCGCCACCACCAGTACCGCCAACAGCAGCCACAGCGACCAGCGCCGCCATGACCCCTGCAGGCGCCAGGACAGCCGCCACAGCAGGCGCGCAAGACGCCCCAGGGCCGGCTCCGGGCCCGGGCCGGCCTCGCCGGGCCCGGCGCCTTCGGGCGGCGGCGCAGCGCTCATAGCCGCCGGTGCTCTAGCGCCGGCAAGCGCGTGCGCAGGACGCGCAGGCGCCCGGCATCCAGTTCGGCCAGCACCACACCCGCCCCCTCGGCGCGCTCGGCCAGCACGCCGCCCCATGCATCGACCAGCATGCTGTGGCCCCAGGTGCGCCGGCCGTTCTCATGCCGGCCGCCCTGGGCCGCGGCGCAGACATGGGCCAGGTTCTCGACCGCGCGGGCGCGCAGCAGCAGCTCCCAGTGCGCTTCGCCGGTCACGTAAGTGAAGGCGCTGGGCACCAGCAGCAGATCGCAGCCTTCGCGCGCGTAGTGGCGGTACAACTCGGGAAAGCGCAGGTCGTAGCAGACCGACAGCCCGATGCGCCAAGCATGGCCGTCGCGCGAGGGCAGCACGAAGGATACGGGCGCGGCACCGGGCACCAGCGTGCGCGCCTCGTCGAACGCGGTCTGCCCGTCGTCGAAGCAGAACAGATGCATCTTGTCGTAGCGCGCGGCGCAGCGGCCGTCGGGCGTGAACACCAGCGTCGTATTGTGGGCGCGCGCGCTGCTGTCCACGGCACCATCGAGAGAGATCGGCAGCGTGCCGCCGACGATCCAGAACCCCAGCTCGCGCGCGGCCCGCGCCAGGAAGCGCTGGATCGGACCGCTGCCGTCGGCGCGCTCCTGCAAGGCCAGCTTGTCGGTGTCGCGCCGGCCCAGCAGGCAGAAGTACTCGGGCAGCACGGCCAGTTCGGCACCGGCCGCGGCGGCCTCTTCCAGCAGCGCGCGGGCGCTGCGCAGGTTGGCGGCCAGGTCGGTGCCCGACACCATCTGGAGAGCGGCGACTTTCATCGTTTTTTCCTTCTGGGTTCTTCAGGGTGCGCCGCCGGCGATGCCAGAACGCCAAAGCGCCAAGCCTGGGAAGTGGTCCACATCATGGCGGATTGCCATCCCGTCCCAATCGCTGACGCCCGGTGAGCTTGTCGATCTTCGGGTCGGTCCACGTGCCGGTGATGTGGAACTCCTGCGTGGCGGCCTCGGTCAGCGGGCCGCGCAGGAACACCTGCGCAAGAAAAGTCCCCAGGCCGACCGCGGGGTTGATCACAGCGGCCACCAGCGAGGCCGTTCCCGCGTTGATCTCGGGCACGACCACCACGCGCAGATTCTGCGTCTCGTGCACCAGGTCGGCCTGCCCGTCCATCAGCACCGCCGCGTTGACGCCCTTCATCTGCAGGTTGTTGGTATGGGCGTTGCCCTGTTCGATGCGCACGTCGCCGCGCACGAAGTCGAAGGCGAAACCCTCGCTGAACACGTCGCGGAAGTCCAGCGTCAGCCGGCGCGGCAGCGACTGCAGCGACAGCACCCCGAGCAGCTTGGCC
>NZ_JAELTO010000015.1 GCF_016428875.1 Xylophilus sp. ASV27 | reverse complement strand
GCGCGCCTACGAGCTGCGCCCGCAGCGCGCCGAGTCGCTGACCGCGCTGGCCACGTACTGCCGCGGCCGCAGCGAGTGGCACCGCGCCTACCTGTTCGCCAGCGCCGCCGCCGCCCTGCCGCTGCCGACGGATCGCCTGTTCGTGGACCTGGGCGCCTACCAGTGGCGCGCGCGCGACGAGCTGGCGCTGGCGGCTTTCCATACCGGCCGCCAGGCAGAGGCCGCCGCCCTGTGGCAAGAGCTGCTCGCGAGCCCGGCGCTGCCGCCAAGCGAACACGAGCGCATCGGGCGCAATCTGGGCTTCGTGCCGGCAGCAGAGCTACGCAGCGCTCAGGGCGCCTCGCGCTGCACTGAGCAGTCCGCATGATCCGGCCTCCGGCCTTCTGTCTTCCCTTTTGCCTCTGCCTTCCTCCTGCCGGTGGGCAGAGCCTGCCGGTGCGCAAGCCGGGCCTCTGGGAGATCGCAGTGCGGGCCGAGGGGGATTCCCTGGTGCGGCAGCAGAAGGTGCAGCAGTGCACCGACGCCGGCACCGATGCCGTGTTGCTGATGGCGGTGGTGCCGGGCCAGGCGGACTGCCATGAATCCAGCATCCGCGAGCGGGAGGGGCGCTACGACGTTCGCACCGTTTGCTATGTGCACGACAACCGTGTCGAGGCCCACGTGCAGCTCTCGGGCAGCTTCAGCACGGCCTACGAAGGCAGGTTCGACGTGAAGTACGCACGGCCGGTGCGCCACAACCCTGGACCCACCCGCTTCGAGGGACGCTGGCTCGGTGCATGTACCGCCGGCATGCGGCCCGGCGACATGGTCCTGCCGAACGGCGTGACCTTGCGGATCGCGCAACGGCGCGGCCAGCGCGAGGGCCGCGAGGGGTATTCACCCCGAGGCGATGGCGGCGCAAAAGCCGGACCGTAGGCGTTCCTGTACTTTGCTATCTAAATAATAGCTAATAGCCCAGGTAGATCCTGGGCTACAGGCATTTTTCATGCAAAAACACCGGCGGTGTCCTGCATGCGCGCCGATACCTCGCCCAGTTGATGCAGCGTGTCGCCAAAGCTCATTTCGAGCTGGGTGAGCTTCTTGAAGTAGTGGCTGCCGATGTACTCGTCGGTCACGCCGATGCCGCCGTGCAGCTGCACCGACTGCTGGCCGACGAAGCGCATGGACACGCCCAGCTGGTACTTGGCGCGCGCCATGGCGGCGCGGCGCTCGGCGGCCGGAGCGTTGAGCTTGAGGCTGGCGTAGTAGCTCATGGAGCGCGCCAGCTCCAGCTGCATCTTCATGTCGGCCACGCGGTGGCGCAGTGCCTGGAAGCTGGCGATGGCCACGCCGAACTGCTTGCGCGTGTTCATGTACTCGACCGTGACGGCCAGGGTGCTGTCCATCACGCCCACGGCCTCGGCACAGGTGGCGGCGATGCCGATGTCCACCGCGTGCTCCAGGGCCGCGAGGCCGTCAGTCGTGACGAGCCGTGCCGGCGCGTCCTGCAGCGTCACCTCGGCCGCGCGGCTGCCGTCCTGCGTGCCGTAGCCCTGGGTGCGGACGCCGGCGGCGCCGCGCTCGACCAGGAACAGGGCGATCCTGCCGCCCAGTTGCGCCGGCACCAGGAAGGCGTCGGCCTGGTCGCCCGCGGGCACCAGGCTCTTGGTGCCCGACAGCGTGTAGCCCGCGCCGGCAGCCGTGGCGGTGGCCGCGCACAGGTCCAGCCGGTAGCGCGCCTTGCGCTCCTGGTAGGCCAGCACCACCAGTTTTTCGCCGGTGGCGATGCCGCCGAGCCATGCGGCCTTGAGCGGGGCCGGCGCGTAGCCGGTGAGCACGGCGCCGGCGATCAGTGCCTGCGCCAGCGGCTCCAGCACCATGCCGCGGCCCAGTTCTTCCATGACCACCATGCCTTCGACCGGGCCCAGCCCCAAGCCGCATTCGGCCTCGGGCACGTAGAGGCCGGCCAGGCCCAGTTCTGCCAGCTCGCCATAGGCCGCGCGCGAGAAACCGCCTTCGGCCACGATGCCGCGGCGGCGTTCGAAGCCGTAGCCCTTGTCGACCCAGCGGTGCACCGCCTCGCGCAACTGCTGCTGCTCGTCGGAAAAATCGAAGTCCATAAAAGAAAACTCTTTCTAGCGAAGCTCTTGCGGGAGCCCCCTCCTGAAGGGGGCGTGGGGGAGCGGTCCTGTCGCGCGGGGCGCAGACCGTGCTTGCGCGCTAGCCGAGCACGGTCTGCGCCACGATGTTGCGTTGCACTTCGTTGGAGCCGCCGTAGATCGTGGTCTTGCGGTAGTTGAAGTAGTTCGAGGCCAGCGGGGCGTTGGCGGCCTCGCCGCCGGGGAAGTCGCCCTGCCAGCCGGCCTCCATGGCCTCTTCGATGAAGGGCAGGCTGAAAGGGCCGGCGGCCAGCATCATCAGTTCGGTGTAGCGCTGCTGGATCTCGCTGCCGCGGATCTTGAGCAGGCCGGCGATGTCGAGCGAGTTCTTGCCCGACTTCTCGGCCGAGAGCACGCGCAGCACCAGCATCTCCAGTGCCACCACGTCGACCTCGAGCTTGGCGATCTCGTCGCGGAAGCGCGGGTCGTCATAGACGCCTTCGGTCCTGGCGATGCGCTTGAGGCGCTCCAGCTCGCGCTTGGAGCGGTTCACGTCGGCGATGTTGGTGCGCTCGTGGCTGAGCAGGTGCTTGGCGTAGGTCCAGCCCTTGTTCTCTTCGCCGATGAGGTTCTCGGCCGGCACCTCGACGTTGTCGAAGAACACCTCGTTGACCTCGCACTCGCCGTCCAGCAGCCGGATCGGCCGCACGCTCAGGCCCGGGCTCTTCATGTCGATCAGCAGGAAGCTGATGCCGGTCTGCGGCTTGCCCTCGGTGCTGGTGCGCACCAGGCAGAAGATCCACTCGCCGTACTGGCCGAGCGTGGTCCAGGTCTTCTGGCCGTTGACGATGTACTTGTCGCCCCGGCGTTCGGCCCGGGTCTTGACCGAGGCCAGGTCCGAGCCCGCGCCCGGCTCGCTGTAGCCCTGGCTCCACCAGACCTCGCCGCTGGCGATGCCGGGCAGGAAGCGCTGCTGCTGCTCCTTGTTGCCGAAGGCCATGATGACCGGCGCCACCATCACCGGCCCGAAGGGCACCACGCGCGGGGCGCCGGCCAGCGCGCATTCTTCCTCGAACAGGTGCTTCTGCACCGCGTTCCAGCCCGGGCCGCCGAATTCCTTGGGCCAGCCGTGGCCGAGCCAGCCCTTCTTGCCCAGGATCCTGGCCCAGCGCTGCATGTCGTCGCGGGTCAGGCGCAGGGCGTTGCGCACCTTGTGGGCGATGTCCGCGGGCAGGTTCTCCTGCACCCAGGTGCGGATGTCCTCGCGGAACTTCTGTTCTTCAGGGGTAAAGGCCAAGTCCATCGGTGTGTCTCCAGGGAAGCCGGGGTTTTAGCACGGGCGTTCGAAAGTCGCATGTCCGGGGGGTGACATTCAGCGCGGCGCCGCCAGCGCCGCGACTTGCGCGCGCAGCGCGGCCACCTCGGCCTCCAGCGCCTCCACCCGCGCCAGCAGGCCGGCTGCGGGGGCCGGGGCGGGGCGCTCGTCCATGGCCAGCGCGCTGGCGTCGACCGGGCCGCAGACGAGCTGCGCCCAGCGTGCCTCGCGCGCGCCGGGCGCGCGCGGCAGGCGCAGCACCAGCGGGCCGCCTTTCTCCTCGCTGCGCTCCTGCAGCTCGTCCAGAAAGGCCTCGACCGAGGAGATGTCGGCAAAGCGGTGCCAGCGCTCGGCGTGGATGCGCAGCTCGCCGGCGGTCTGCGGCCCGCGCAGCATGAGCAGGCCCAGCAGCGCCGCGGCGGCGCCCGGCACGCCGTAGGCGCGCTCGAAGTTGTGCTCCCAGCGCGTGGCGCGCCCGCCGCTGGTCTCGAACACCAGGGTCAGGCGCTTGAGCTCGTCCAGCGCCTGCTGCGCCTCGGACTCGCTCACCTGCATGGCCGGCTCGCGGCTGGATTTCTGGTTGCAGCCGGAGACGACGGCGTTGAGCGTCAGCGGGTAGCTGTCGGGCACGGTGCGTGCCTTTTCCATCAGCGTGCCGAGCACGCGCGCTTCGAGAGGGGAGAGAGGTCTGATTGCCATAATGCCGGCCCACATGAAAAAGCAAAACCTCGTCATTCTCATCTCAGGCGCCGGCTCCAACATGCAGGCCATCGTGCAGGCCGCGCGGCGCGACGACTGGGAGGGGCGCTTCGGCGCCCGCGTGGCGGCGGTGATCAGCAACCGCGCCGACGCGCCCGGCCTGGCCTGGGCGGCCTCGCAGGGCGTGGCCACGCACGCGCTGGACCACAGGGCCTACGCCTCGCGCGAGGATTTCGACGCCGCGCTGGCGGCGCTGGTCGATGGCCACGACCCGGCGCTGCTGGTGCTGGCCGGCTTCATGCGCATCCTGACGCCGGGCTTCGTCGGCCGCTACGAAGGGCGCATGCTCAACATCCACCCCTCGCTGCTGCCGGCCTTCCCCGGGCTGCACACCCACCGCCGCGCGATCGAGGCCGGCTGCGCCTTCGCCGGCAGCACCGTGCACCGCGTGACCACCGAGCTGGACCTGGGCCCGATCCTCGGCCAGGCCGTGGTGCCGGTGCTGCCCAGCGACACGCCCGAGGCGCTGGCCGCGCGCGTGCTCTCGCAGGAGCATCTGCTGTATCCGCGCGTGCTCGCCGATTTGCTATCTAAAATGTAGCATGAAGCCCAGGTAGAAACTGGGCTCGTGGCACTTTTGATGATGATTTCCAGCGCAGGCCGGCGTGCGCGCGGGTGCAGGGCTTCTGCAAAGGCGAGGTAAAGCATGGCGGTCGGCCCACGCCGGCCCCCGTTGCGCGGCTGGCGAGCGCTGTGAAACCAAGCACAATCGGTCCCTTGCGGCAGGACACCCTCTCCATGACGAAAGCACCGCCCCGGATCCTGGTGGTCGACGACGACGCCGAGATCACCACCTTGCTGCGCGACTATCTGGCGCGTTTCGGCTTCGACGTACAGCTCGCCGGCGACGGCGAGGCCATGAGAGCGCAACTGGCCGCGCGGCCCATCGACCTGCTGGTGCTGGACATCATGCTGCCCGGCACCGACGGCCTGGCCCTGGCGCGCGAGGTGCGCGCCGGCTCGCGCATCCCCATCATCATGCTGACCGCGCGCGGCCATCCGTACGACCGCGTGCTGGGGCTGGAGCTGGGGGCCGACGACTACATGGCCAAGCCCTTCGAGCCGCGCGAACTGGTGGCGCGCATACAGAACGTGCTGCGCCGCGCGGAGGCCTCGGCCGTCGCCCAAGGGCGGGACGTGGCCAGTTTCGACGGCTGGCAGCTGTACCGGCAGGAGCGGCGGCTGGTGTCGCCACAGGGCGTGGTCGTGCCGCTGTCCAACGCCGAATACCGGCTGCTTTCCACCTTCCTGGCCATGCCGCACCGGCTGTTCAGCCGCGACCAGCTCATGGAGCAGGCGCGCGGCCGCAGCATGGAGGCCTTCGAGCGCAGCATCGACCTGCTGGTGTCGCGGCTGCGCCAGAAGCTGGCCGACGACCCGCGCGCGCCCACCATCATCAAGACCGTGCGCGGCGGCGGCTACATCTTCAACGCGCGCTCGGTGCAGGCCTGACCGGGTCCGCGTGAGCCTGGCATGGGCGTGACTCCCACCCGCTGGCAGGCGCTGTCGGCGCGGGCCGCGCGGCTGGTGCCGGACACCCTGTTCGGCAGGCTGGCGCTGCTGCTCTTCGTGACGGCGCTGGTCAGCCACGTACTGGCCCTGGCCCTGGAGTTCGAGCTGCATCCGCACCGCCCGCTCTTCGGGCTGCTGCTCGACATCGGCGTGCGCGTGGCCGCGCTGTGGCTGGCGGCCTGGGTCGGCGCGCGCTGGCTGTCGCAGCCGGTGCGCCGGCTGGCCGCCGCGGCGCGCGCGCTGGGCCGGGACATCCACCGGACGCCGCTGGCTGAGGCCGGCACCATCGAGTGCCGCGAAGCCACGCGCGTCTTCAACGGCATGCAGGCCCAGATCCGCCGGCAGATCGACGAGCGCGACCGCTTCGTGGCGGCGGTGTCGCACGACCTGCGCACCCCGCTGACCCGCCTGCGGCTGCGCGTCGAGGCGCTTCAGGACGCCGCGGAACGCCAGCGCTTCGGCCGCGACATCGCCGAGATGGAAGCCATGCTGCGCGCCACGCTCGACCACCTGCGCGGCGCCGCGGAGGCCGAGGCGCTGGTGCCGCTCGACGTCATGGCGCTGGTCACCAGCATGGCCGACGACCAGCAGGACGCTGGCCATCCGGTCACCGTCGTCGGGCACTGCGCGCCGCTGCAGGCCCAGCCCTCTGCCCTGCGCCGCTGCATCTCCAACCTGGTGGAGAACGCGGTGCGCTATGGCGGCGGCGCAGAGATCCATCTCATCGACGCGCCGCAGCGCCTGCGCGTCGAGGTGGCAGACCGAGGGCCGGGCCTGCCGGAGGCGGAGCTGGAGCAGGTGCTTGCGCCGTTCTACCGGGTCGAGTCCTCGCGCAACCGGCACTCGGGCGGCATCGGACTGGGCCTGTCCATCGCCCACGACATCGCACGGCGCCATGGCGGCACGCTGGTGCTGCGCAACCGCATGGGCGGCGGGCTGGTGGCCGCGCTGGAACTGCCGCGCGGCACGCTCGGGGCGGCTTAGGCACGCTCGGGGCGGCTTAGGCGCTGGCCTCCAGCCGGCGGAAGCGAGGCTGCCGCAGGCCGTCCACCGTCACCTCACCGGCAAACATCGCCGCCGGCCGCACCCACAGGCCGCGTTCGCCATACAGCGCGCGGTAGAGGGTCATCGGCTCCAGCGTCTCGCTGTGGCGCGCGGCGCCGAGCACCTCGTACAGCCCGCCCTTGTAGTGGCGGTAGGTGCCCGGCGGCGTTTCGATCAGCGGGGGAAGGTCGTGGTCCATGGGCGGGTGGGACAATCGGGCCATGCATCCTAAAGCCCTGTTGGACGCCTGCGCCGAACTGGTGCGGCTCACGCTGACCTTCGAACACCCTGCAGACGCCGTCGTCTCCCGTTACTTCCGCGACCATCGCAACCTCGGACCGCGCGAGCGCGCCACGCTGGCCGAAACCGTCTACAACGTGCTGCGCCAGAAGCTGCGCTACGAACACCTGGCCCGCTCCGGCAGCGGGCCCAAGGAGCGGCGGCTGGCCATTCTGGGCTTCCACGGCCCGCGCGATTTCCTCAAGAGCGCGTTGTTCGACCAGGAGAAGACCTGGCTCGACCAGTGCGACCAGATCGACACCGCCGACCTGATGGAGCCGCACCGCCACAACCTGCCCGAATGGCTGGCCGCGCCGCTCAAGGCCCAGGCCGGCAGCGGGTTCTGGGCGCTGGCCGACAGCCTGCAGCAGGGCGCGCCGCTCGACCTGCGCGTCAATGCCTTGAAGGAAAAAAGAGCGGAGGTCCAGGCGGAACTCAAGAAGATTGCCATCAAATCAGTAGCGACCCCGTTCTCCCCGTGGGGCCTGCGCATCGAGGGCAAGCCGGCGCTGACCAGGCTCGACGCCTTCACCCGCGGCGCCATCGAGGTGCAGGACGAGGGCTCGCAACTGCTGGCCCTGCTGCTCGACGCCAAACGCGGCGAGATGGTGGTCGATTTCTGCGCCGGCGCGGGCGGCAAGACGCTGGCCATCGGCGCCACCATGCGCAGCACCGGCCGGCTGTATGCCTTCGACACCTCGGCACACCGGCTCGACGCGCTCAAGCCGCGCCTGGCGCGCAGCGGCCTGTCCAACGTCCACCCGGCCGCCATTGCCCACGAGCGCGACGAGCGCGTGAAGCGCCTGGCCGGCAAGATCGACCGGGTGCTGGTGGATGCGCCTTGCTCGGGCCTGGGCACGCTGCGCCGCAATCCCGACCTGAAGTGGCGCCAGTCGCAGCAGTCCGTGCAGGAGCTGACAGCCAAGCAGGCCGCCATCCTGGAGAGCGCCGCCCGCCTGGTGCAACCCGGCGGCCGTCTGGTCTACGCCACATGCAGCCTGCTGCCCGAGGAAAACGAGGCGATCGCCGCCGCGTTTTCCCAGGCGCACCCGGAATTCCAGCCGCTGGAGGCCGCCGAGCTGCTGACCCAGCTCAAGGTGCCCCAGGCCCAGAGCCTGTGCCAGGGCCCCGTGAGCGGCGGCGAATACCTCCGCCTGTGGCCCCATCTGCACCAAACCGATGGCTTTTTTGCCGCTGTCTGGTCGAAAAAGCCCTGAAGTTCGTGCAATGGCTGTGAAAAGTTGGGGGCAACCGAACTTTTCCCGCGGCTGGTCCCTCTAAAATGCGGGCTCGCCACTCCGGCATCCGCCGATCACCTGGCGATTCCCTCTTCCCGAGGTTTTGTGAATATGGTTCTCCCTGACTCTGTCGTCTTGAACGCCGCCATCGACTGGCTCAGCAATGGCTTGCTGGACTTCTCCTGGTGGGAGATCGTGCTGTACACGCTGGTGACCACCCATATCACCATCGTCGCGGTGACGGTGTTCCTGCACCGTGCGCAGGCGCACCGGGCGCTGGATCTGCACCGCATTCCTTCGCACTTCTTCCGCTTCTGGCTGTGGATCGGCACCGGCATGGTCACGCGCGAGTGGGTCGCCATCCACCGCAAGCACCACGCCAAGTGCGAAACCGAGGAAGATCCGCACAGCCCGCAGACCCGTGGCATCGACACCGTGATGTGGCGTGGTGCGGAGCTCTATCGCGCGGAATCCAGGAACAAGGAAACCATCGCCAAGTTCAGCCACGGCGTGCCCAACGACTGGGTCGAGCGCAACCTCTACAGCCGCTACGGCTGGCAGGGCGTGGGCCTGATGCTGATCCTGGACCTGGCCCTGTTCGGCGCCCTCGGCGCGACCGTGTGGGCCGTGCAGATGCTGTGGATCCCGTTCTGGGCCGCCGGCGTCGTCAACGGCATCGGCCACTACTGGGGCTACCGCAATTTCGAGGCGCAGGACGCCAGCACCAACATCTCGCCCTGGGGCCTGATCATCGGCGGCGAAGAACTGCACAACAACCACCATACCTATCCGACCTCGGCCAAGTTCTCGGTCAAGAAGTACGAGTTCGACATCGGCTGGGTCTACATCAGCCTGATGCAGAAGATCGGCTGGGCCACCGTCAAGAAGACCCCGCCCAAGCTGCAGATGGGCGCCGTCAAGCCCGTGGCCGACGAGAAGACCCTGGAGGCGCTCATCGCCAACCGCTATGAAGTAATGGCCGGCTATGCGCGCGGCGTGCGCCGCGCCTGCCGCGAGGAAATCGCCGCGCTCAGGGCGCGCCAGGGCGACGTCTCCACGCTCCAGAGCGTCAAGCGCTGGCTGCACCGCGACACCGAGAAGGTGCCGGCCTCCGCGCTGCCGCAGGTGGCCCAGGCGCGCGCCGCGCACCCGGTGCTCGACAAGATGCTGGTGATGCGCGAGGAGTTGCGCCAGCTCTGGCTCAACACGACGCACTCACGTGAGCAGCTGACCGCCGAGCTGCAGGCCTGGTGCCGCCGCGCGGAGGAGAGCGGCATTGCCGCCCTGCGTGATTTCTCCGTCCGCCTGCGCGCAGCCCACGCCTGAAGCGCCTGGTACCGACATCATCCCCACGCCGCCGGCCCGCGAGGCCCGGCGGCTTTTGTCTTGGGGGCCGTGGCTATCAGCAGAAACGTGCCCAGATCGTTACAATAGAGAGTTCGCAGCGCGGCGGCTTTTGTCGCCATGTTCGCGCAGCATCCCCGGAGGATGTTTTTCTGCGGATTCTCGGCCCCGCTTGCCAGGCGTACCCGGCCGTCTTTCCACCCTGCCTGCCGCAGCAGCACCGTCGCCACGACCTCCTGCTGCGGGCGAAGTGCCTATCGCCTTCGCCCCCACATTTCCGCCCGCTGGCGGGAATGCGCGAGCCACCTCCGTCATGCCGCGCCGGGCAGATTCATCACCCATACGTAAAGGAAAGCCATGTCCAAGGAAGAACTGATTGAAATGCGAGGCCGGGTAGACGAAATCCTGCCCGATTCCCGCTACCGCGTGACGCTGGACAACGGCCACCAACTGGTGGCCTACACCGGCGGCAAGATGCGCCGGCACAACATCCGAGTGATCGCGGGCGATGCGGTTTCGCTGGAACTGTCGCCCTACGACCTGACCAAGGGCCGCATCACTTTCCGGCACATCCCCGGCCGTCCGCCGGCCACGCCGCGCCGCTGAGGCTGCGGCGCCAGCGCAGCACGGCGGCGCCGCACCGTTGCAGCAGGCGCATCACGCCGCCGCTGCCGTTCGCAATCTCTTGCGGCGATGGGGCGCATGTCACGCATACCACCGCACTTTCCAGCGGCTGCACGGTCAGCGCCGCGGTGCCGTTGGCGCGCCAGGCCTGCGATGGAATGAGCAGTTGTTCTCCTGTCGGATAGAGGTCGCTGCTGGCGTGGCGCAATGCCACGCGACCTGCGAGGCAGCGCAACTCGTCGCCCTGCTGCAAGACGAGGAAGCGTTCCTGGCGCGCCGCCAGGCGATAGGTGAGGCAGGGAAATGGCATGAAAACCTCGGCTGAAATGTGAGGCTCCAGCGTAGAAGCGCGGGCGATTTCCTTGCAGGCACAGCCCAGGCCTGCCGCATGCGGAGCAGGGCGGTTTTCTGATCTCTGTTGTGCCTCGTTCCCGCGGCTGCTGTATCTGTTGCGGTACAGGCTTCTGATGCAACATGGCTGCACCATGCTGTCTTCCGTACAAACCCCAGTCCCTTTGATGGCCGAGGAGCCGCTCTACCAGCGTCTTGCCGGCCACTACCGGCAGGCGATCAGCCAGGGCACGCTGGCTCCCGGCGCGCGCATGCCTTCCGTGCGCGAGCTGATGCAGCGCCACGGCGTGAGTCTGTCCACGGCGCTGCATATGCTGCGGCTGCTGGAGGAGCAGGGTTGCCTCGAGGCCCGGCCGCGGGTGGGCTATTTCGTGCGCGATCTGGCGCTGGCGCGGCTGCCGGCGGCACGCGAGCCCGATCTGCAGGCGCCGCTGGCGCCAGAGGCGGCTTGCTTTGTCGGCATCAACGAGCGCATTTCGCTGATCCTGGAGAAGGGGCGGCGCGCCTCGCCTCTGCGCCTGGATCTGGGCAGTGCGATGCCGGCGCCCGAGTTGTTCGACGCCGCCGCGCTCAACCGGCTGGCCGCCGTGCTGTTGCGCGAGCAGCCCAACATCCTGGTCTACGGCCCTTCGGCGCCGACCACGCACCCCGAATTCCAGGGCGCCATGGCCCGCCACGCGCTGACCTTCGGCGTCAACGTGGCGCCGGCGGAGGTGCTGGCCACCCATGGCAACTCGGAGGCTGTGAACCTCGCGCTGGACGCGGTGGCCGGGCCGGGAGACGTGGTGGCGGTGGAGTCGCCCACCTTCTTTGGCATCCTGCAGGCGATCGAAGCGCAGGGCCTGCAGGCGCTGGAGATCCCCTGCAGCCCGCACACCGGGATCTCGCTGGAGGCGCTGGAACTGGCAGCGCGCAGCCAGCCGCGGCTGAAGGCGGTGGTGGTGGTGCCGCATCTGCAGATGCCCCAGGGGGCGGTCATGCCCGATGCCCACAAGCAGCGGCTGGTGGCCTTCTGCGCCGAGCATGGCCTGGCGCTGATCGAGGACGACATCTACCGCGAGTTCGTCGAATCCCCGAGGCCCCTGCGCCCGGCCAAGGCGTGGGACGAGAACGGCCACATCATCTACTGCGCCTCGCTCAGCAAGAGTTCTGCGCCCGGGCTGCGGCAAGGCTGGATGAGTGCCGGGCGCTGGCAGCAGCGGGTGCAGATGCTGAAGTTCGCGCGCACGCGCAACATGCAGACCTGGTCGCAGTTGCTGGCCGCGCGCAGCGTGGACACCCCGGCCTATGACCGCCAGCTGCGCCGCATGCGCACCCGGCTGCGTCACCAGCGCGAGAGCGCTGCCCAGGCGATCGCACGCCACTTCCCCGTCGGCACCCGGCTTAGCCTGCCGCAGGGCGGCCTGAGCCTGTGGCTGGAATTGCCGCCCGGGGTGTCGTCCATGCGTCTTTTCGATGAAGCCCTGGCGATCGGCATCCGGGTGGCGCCCGGGCCGATGTTCTCCAACACCGGGCGCTACGAGCGTTTCCTGCGCCTGAGCTGCGGCATGCCCTTCACGCCGGAGGTGGAGGCGGCGTACCGGGACATGGGGCGCCTGATCGCCGGCCAGCTGGCGTAGCTCCGATCCACAAAAAAAGCCGCCGGGCACGGAGCCGGGCGGCTTTCTTGGGAGGCAGGCTGAATTACTTCAGCTTGATTTCCTTGTATGCGACGTGCTTGCGAGCTTTCGGGTCGAACTTGGTGATCGACATCTTCTCGGGCATGGTCTTCTTGTTCTTGGTGGTGGTGTAGAAGTGGCCGGTACCCGCAGTGGATTCCAGCTTGATCTTTTCGCGTCCGCCTTTGGTTGCCATGGTGCAGTGCTCCTAAATCAGGCTTGACCGCGGGCGCGCAGGTCTGCGAGCACGGAGTCGATGCCGTTCTTGTCGATCAGGCGCAGGCCTGCATTGCTGATGCGCAGGCGCACCCAGCGGTTTTCGGACTCGACCCAGAAACGGCGGTATTGCAGGTTCGGCAGGAACCGGCGCTTGGTTTTGTTGTTGGCGTGGGAAACGTTGTTCCCGACCATCGGGCCCTTGCCCGTGACTTCACATACGCGTGCCATGAGGACACTCCGATACTTGAAACGGCTGCCACGAGGAGTGTGGGAGCCTCACCTCGCCAGGAATGGGTGGCGGTAACCCGGGGTTTACCGGAAAGTCGCGCCCCTCAAGAAGCGCCAAATTCAGCAAAGCCGCGGATTATAGCCCGGCAAGACTGTCTTGGGAGAGGCAGCGGCGCCAGCTGCCAGGAATGCGGCTAAGCTTCCTGTTCCAGGAAGCGCTGCGCGTCCAGCGCCGCCATGCAGCCGGTGCCGGCACTGGTGATGGCCTGGCGGTAGACGTGGTCCTGGACGTCGCCGGCGGCGAACACGCCGGGCACGCTGGTCATGGTGGCGAAGCCCTGCAGGCCCGATCGGGTGACGATGTAGCCGTCCTTCATGTCCAGCTGGCCCTGGAAGATGTCGGTATTGGGGTGGTGGCCGATGGCGATGAAGCAGCCCTTGAGCGCCAGGTCCTCGGTGGTGCCTGCGTCCACGTGCTTCAGGCGCACGCCGGTGACGCCGCTCTGGTCGCCGAGCACCTCGTCCAGCACCCGGTGCGTCTTGAGCACCATCTTGCCGGCGGCGACTTTCTCGGCAACCTTGTCGAGCAGGATGGGCTCGGCGCGGAACTTGTCGCGGCGGTGCACCAGGTAGACCTTGCTGGCGATGTTGGAGAGGTAGAGCGCTTCTTCGACGGCGGTGTTGCCGCCGCCGACGACGCAGACTTCCTGATCGCGGTAGAAGAATCCGTCGCAGGTGGCGCAGCCCGAGACGCCGCGGCCCATGAATTCCTGCTCGGACGGCAGGCCCAGGTACTTGGCGGAGGCGCCGGTGGCGATGATCAGGGTGTCGCAGGTGTAGGGGCCGCTGTCGCCGCTCAGGGCGAACGGACGCCGGCTGAAGTCGACCGTATGGATGTGGTCGAACACGATCCGGGTCTTGAAGCGCTCGGCGTGTTCGAGGAAGCGCTGCATCAGCTCGGGGCCTTGCACGCCCATGACGTCGGCCGGCCAGTTGTCGACTTCGGTGGTGGTCATGAGCTGGCCGCCCTGTGCCATGCCGGTGATCAGCACCGGATCGAGGTTGGCGCGCGCCGCGTAGACTGCCGCCGTGTAGCCGGCTGGGCCGGAACCGAGGATGAGAACTTTGGCGTGCTGCGGGTGGGTGGACATGGTAAAAGTGGCGATAACAACAGGAAAGGCCGCAGGCTTCGGACCTGCGCCCGGAAAAGTGTCTAGCGGGGTGCCAGCCGAGTATGGCGCTGCACGTGCTGCCGCGGCGTGCCGGGTTTCAATCGCCATGATTGTAAGAAGCGATGAAGGCAGGCCGCGTCCTGCAACAGAAATGAGCGAATCATGTCGATGGTGACCGATCTGGAACTGCTGCGCCGCGTGCCGCTGTTTGCCTTGCTCACGGCCGAGCAGGCGCGGTTTCTCTCAGGCGCGGTGAGCAAGCGGCGCTTCAAGCGCGGCGAGACCCTGGTCGAGGTCGGCCAGCGCTCCGATGCCTTGTTCGTGCTGATTTCCGGGCGCGCCCGGGTGGTGTCGGCCGATGTGCGTGGCCGCGAGGTCATCTACGCCACGCTGCGCCCCGGCGATCCGGTGGGGGAGATGAGCCTGATCGACGGCCTGCCGCACTCGGCCACGGTGCGCGCCGAGGTCCTGACCGACGCCCTGGTGCTCGACCGCGACTCCTTCCTGCGCTGCCTGCCGCCCGGGGGCTCGGTGGGCCACGTGGTAATGCACGGGCTGGTGCTGCGCCTGCGGCAGGCCGACCGCACCATCGAGTCGCTGGCGCTGATGGACGTCTATGGCCGCGTGGCGCGCGTGCTGCTGGACGCCGCGGTGCCGCAGGGCGGATCGAACGGCGCCCTGGTGTGCGAGAAGATCTCGCGCCAGGATCTGGCCAAGATGGTCGGCGCCTCGCGCGAGATGGTCAGCCGCGTCATGAAAGACCTGGAGGAGCGCGGCTTCATCGAGGTGCAGGCGGACGGCTCCATGCGCGTGTATGCGGGCGCTACCCCGCCCGGCCAGGCCGCCTCGCTGGACGCGGGGTAAGCGCAATCGCTTCGGGTAAGCTCGAAGCGCCTGGCCTATGACCTACTCCCTCAACACCTTGAACAACAGCGCTGCCGGCAAGGGGCAGCAGAAGGCCGCCCCTGGCGGCTTCGGGCATGAACTGGCGCTCGTCGTGGGCCTGATCGGGCTGGTGTTCTGGTTGATCGCCGTCCTGAGCTATTCGGCGCAGGACCCGGCTTGGTCCACCACCGGCGCCATCGGTGCCCGCGTCACCAACTGGGGCGGCCGCATCGGCGCCATCGTGGCCGACGCCAGCTATTTCCTGCTCGGCTATTCCGTCTGGTGGTGCCTGGCGGCGGGCGTGCGCGCCTGGCTGGCGTCGCTGGCGCGCTGGATGCGGGGCGGCGATGCGGTCGAGCCCAAGTCCTGGGATGCCACCCGCATCGCTTTCTGGCTGGGCCTGGCGGTGCTGCTGTGCGCCAGCACGGCGCTCGAATGGTCGCGCCTCTACCGCTTCGAGGACCGGCTGCCCGGCGGGCACAGCGGCGGCGTGCTCGGCTTCGTCACCGGCCCGGCCAGCGTGAAGTGGCTGGGCTTCACCGGCTCGGGCCTGCTGTGCATCGCGGCCATGGTGTTCGGCCTGGCGCTGGTGTTCCGCTTCTCGTGGGGGTACCTGGCCGAGCGCCTGGGTGGCTGGCTCTATGCGCTGGTCGAGATCCGGCGCGAGAAGCGCGAGATCGCCGAGGACAAGGCCGTCGGCCAGCGCGCCGCGCGCGAGCGCGAGGTGGTGCTGGAGGAGGAGCGGGTGGAGATCGACCACCATCCGCTGGAGGTCAAGATGCCGGTGGCGACCGAGCCGGTGCTGCGCGATGTGCCGGTGAGCGATCGCGTGGTGAAGGAGCGGCAGAAGCCGCTCTTCACCGAACTGCCCGACAGCAAGCTGCCGCAGGTCGACCTGCTCGACGGGGCGCAGCAGCACCGCGAGACCGTCTCGCCCGAGACGCTGGAGATGACCAGCCGCCTGATCGAGAAGAAGCTCAAGGACTTCGGCGTGCAGGTGCACGTGATCGCGGCCTCGCCCGGCCCGGTCATCACCCGCTACGAGATCGAGCCCGCCACCGGCGTCAAGGGCTCGCAGGTGGTCAACCTGGCCAAGGACCTGGCGCGTTCGCTGTCGCTGGTCTCGATCCGCGTGGTCGAGACCATTCCCGGCAAGAACTTCATGGCGCTGGAGCTGCCCAACGCCAAGCGGCAGACCATCAAGCTCAGCGAAATCCTCGGCTCGCAGGTCTACCACGAGGCCAAGTCCATGCTGACCATGGGCCTGGGCAAGGACATCGTCGGCAACCCCATCGTGGCCGACCTGGCCAAGATGCCGCACGTGCTGGTGGCCGGTACCACCGGCTCGGGCAAGTCGGTGGGGATCAACGCCATGATCCTGTCGCTGCTCTACAAGGCCGAGGCGCGCGACGTGCGCCTGCTCATGATCGACCCCAAGATGCTGGAGATGTCGGTCTACGAAGGCATTCCGCACCTGCTCGCGCCCGTGGTCACCGACATGAAGCAGGCAGCCAACGGCCTGAACTGGTGCGTGATGGAGATGGAGCGGCGCTACAAGCTCATGAGCAAGCTCGGCGTGCGCAACCTTGCCGGCTACAACGCCAAGATCGACGAGGCCAGGGCGCGCGAGGAGTTCATCCACAACCCCTTCAGCCTGACGCCCGACGACCCGGAGCCGCTGGAGCGCCTGCCGCACATCGTGGTCGTGATCGACGAGCTGGCCGACCTGATGATGGTGGTCGGCAAGAAGATCGAGGAACTGATCGCCCGCCTGGCGCAGAAGGCGCGCGCCGCCGGCATCCACCTGATCCTGGCCACGCAGCGCCCCAGCGTGGACGTGATCACCGGCCTGATCAAGGCCAACATCCCGACCCGCATCGCGTTCCAGGTCAGCAGCAAGATCGACAGCCGCACCATCCTCGACCAGATGGGCGCCGAGGCGCTGCTGGGCATGGGCGACATGCTCTACATGGCCAGCGGCACCGGGCTGCCGATCCGCGTGCACGGCGCCTTCGTCAGCGACGAGGAGGTGCATCGCGTCGTCCATTACCTGAAGGAGCAGGGCGGCGAACCCAACTACGTCGAGGGCGTGCTCGAAGGCGGCACGGTCGACGGCGACAGCACCGACTACCCCGGCGGCGACGCGGGCGATGCGGAGAAGGACCCGATGTACGACCAGGCCGTGGAAGTGGTGCTCAAGAACCGCAAGGCCAGCATCTCCCTGGTGCAGCGCCACCTGAAGATCGGTTACAACCGCGCCGCGCGGCTGGTGGAAGATATGGAGAAAGCCGGCCTGGTCAGCGCCATGAACGGTGCCGGCCAGCGCGACATCCTGGTCCCGTCGCGGGACGAATGAGCGCGGCCCCCTGGGCCCGCTTCCGAAAGCTCCTTGCATGACCCTGCCCATTGCCCGCCGCGCGCTGCTGTCGCGCTCTCTTTTTGCTATTGTTTTTGTAGCTATAGGCCTAGGTTCTGCCTGGGCTGATGGCCTGTCCAGCCTTGAAGGCTTCATGCGCAGCGCGCAAAGCGGGCGCGCCGACTTCACCCAGACCGTCACCGCGCCGTCGCGCGCGGGCGAGGCCGCGCGCAGCAAGACATCGGAAGGCACCTTTGAATTCCAGCGGCCCAACCGCTTCCGGTTCGTCTACACCAAGCCCTTCGCGCAGACCCTGGTGGCCGATGGCAAGACGCTCTGGATGTACGACATGGACCTGAACCAGGTCACCGCGCGCCAGCAGTCGCAGGTGCTGGGCTCCACGCCGGCCGCGCTGCTCGCCTCGGCGCCCAACCTGCAGGCGCTGGAGAAGGACTTCACCCTCCAGCCCGAACCCGATCAGGACGGCCTGCAGTGGGTGAGCGCCACGCCCAAGAGCCGCGACGGCCAGTTGCAGCGCGTGCGCGTGGGCTTCAAGAACGATCAGCTCGCCGCGCTCGACATCCTGGACAGCTTCGGCCAGCGCTCGGTGCTGAGCTTTCGCAACCTGCAATCCAACCCCGCGCTGCCGGCCAGCACCTTCGATTTCAAGCCGCCTGCGGGCGCGGATGTGATCCGGCAATAGATTTGCTATATTTATAATAGCAAAAAGCCCAGGTGCTATATGGGCTACAGCCCTATTTTGCTGATATTTTCTCCATCCGCCTGGCGAAAGTGAGGTTTGGCGCGGCCTGGACTGTGGGCATTGCCTCTACCCGTTCCGAGAGCACGCGCCGCATTGTCCGTGCTCGGATTCTCAGCGCGCCAAGCGCTTGGCGTTGGCCACGGCCCGGCGCCGGATGGGCGTCAGCCCCTGGTTCAGCACGTCCAGGGTGGCGCCCTGCATCTGCTGGGCGGCGCGCGCCATCGAGGGCATGCCGCCGCCCAGCCAGAGCGACCAGCATGCGCGCGCCAGGGACAGGGCCATCTCCTGCTGCGCGCGCAGCATCTGCAGGCCCATGGCGTTCCAGGACTCGGTGAAGGCGGCCACCTTCTCGGCGCCCATCAGATGGAACTCCTTCTGGTCGCGCGCCGTGGGCTGCGGGCCGGCGGTGGCCATGCGGGCCATGCGATGCGCCACCACCTGGGGCGAGGCCATTGCGATCTCGGTGAGCTGGGCTGCGACATGGCGGCTGCGGCGTGTGGAACTAGGCATTTTTTCTCCTGGTCGGCATGGTGAGGGGCGGGCCGGAATCAAGGGAAAACCCTTGAGTCCGTGGCGCAGCCTACTCCGCATTGGACGGGAGGTGCCTTGGAGCGTGTGTACGCTTGTATCCGGGCTGGCCGTGCCGGCGCGCTATAACCCCCCGATGGCGAAGACTCCCGCGGCAAGCGCCGCCTCCCCCCACCAGCCGCTGGCCGAGCGCCTGCGGCCCAAGAGCCTGGGCGACGTGATCGGCCAGCAGCACCTGCTGGGCGAGGGCATGCCGCTGCGCATCGCCTTCGAGTCCGGCCGGCCGCATTCCTGCATCCTCTGGGGCCCGCCCGGGGTGGGCAAGACGACGATCGCGCGGCTGATGGCCGACGCCTTCGATGCGCAGTTCATCAGCATCAGCGCCGTGCTCGGCGGCGTGAAGGACATCCGCGAGGCCGTGGAGCAGGCGCAGGCCGCGCGCAGCGGGCTCATGGCGCAGAGCACCATCGTGTTCGTGGACGAGGTGCACCGCTTCAACAAGAGCCAGCAGGACGCGTTCCTGCCGCACGTGGAGTCGGGTCTGTTCACCTTCATCGGCGCCACCACGGAAAACCCCTCGTTCGAGGTCAACTCGGCGCTGCTGTCGCGCGCCGCGGTCTACGTGCTGCAGCCGCTGTCCGAGGTCGATTTGCGAAAGATCGTGGCGCGGGCCCAGGCGATCCGTGCGGTTCCAGCTATTGAAAAGATAGCGGAGGACCGGTTGATCGCCTACGCCGACGGCGACGCGCGCCGGCTGCTCAACACGCTGGAGACCCTGTCGGTGGCCGCCGCCAGCGAGCAGCGCGACCCGATCGACGACGCCTGGCTGCTGCGCGTGCTGGGCGAGCGCATGCGCCGCTACGACAAGGGCGGCGAGCAGTTCTACGACACCATCAGCGCGCTGCACAAATCGGTGCGCGGCAGCGACCCGGATGCCGCGCTCTACTGGCTGGTGCGCATGCTCGACGGCGGCGCCGACCCGCGCTACATGGCCCGGCGCCTGGTGCGCATGGCCAGCGAGGACATCGGCCTGGCCGACCCGCGCGCCCTGCGCCTGGCGCTGGACGCCGCCGAGGTCTACGAACGCCTGGGCTCGCCCGAGGGCGAACTGGCGCTGGCCGAATGCGTGGTCTACCTGGCCGTGGCGCCCAAGAGCAACGCCGTCTACAAGGCCTACAACGCCGCCCGCGCCTTCGTGAAGCAGGACGGCACGCGGCCCGTGCCCATGCACCTGCGCAACGCGCCGACCAGGCTGATGAAGGCGCTGGACTACGGCAAGGGCTACCGCTACGCGCATGACGAGGAAGGCGGTTTTGCCGCCGGCGAGCGCTACCTGCCCGAGGGCATGGAGCCGCCCGGCTTCTACCAGCCGGTGGAGCGGGGCCTGGAGATCCGCATTGCCGAGAAGCTGCGCGAGCTGCGGCGGCGCAATGACGACGTGGGCGGTTGACACGCCCTGGCTTTGCACCAAGGCGCAGGGAAAACCCCACGCACGACACGAGCCCATGCGATCGGGCCCGTGTCTAGAATGCCCCAGACGAACCCGCCACTCGATGCCTGGCGGGTTTTTTGCTAGAACCCAGAAAGACGCGCATCCGGGCCGTCGCGAGCCACAAGCTCACGGGGCCGCGAAATCCAGGGTGGGATGCGCGCTGAACAATGGAGTAAGCACGCTATGGAAATTCTGCTGCAGCAGATCATCAACGGTCTGGTTCTCGGCAGCATGTATGCCCTCGTAGCCCTCGGCTACACCATGGTGTACGGCATCATCAACCTCATCAATTTCGCGCATGGCGAAGTGCTCATGGTGGGGGCGCTCACCAGTTGGACCATCATCGGCCTGATGCAGGACGCCACGCCCTCGGCGCCGGGCTGGCTGGTGCTGCTGGTGTCGCTGCTGGTGGCCTGCGTGGTCGCGGCGGTGCTCAACTTCACGATCGAGAAACTGGCCTACCGGCCGCTGCGCAACGCGCCCAAGCTGGCCACGCTGATCACCGCCATCGGCATGTCCATCCTGCTGCAGACGCTGGCGATGATCATCTGGAAGCCGAACTACAAGGTCTATCCCGCGCTGCTGCCGACCGAGCCCCTGCACATCGGCGGTGCCGTCATCACGCCGACGCAGGTGATGATCCTGGCGCTCACCGCGGTGTCGCTCGCGGTGCTGATGTGGGTGGTGCACTACACCCGCCTGGGCCGCGCCATGCGGGCCACGGCCGAGAACCCGCGCGTGGCCGCGCTGATGGGCGTGCGGCCCGACTTGGTGATTTCCGCCACCTTCATCATCGGCGCCATCCTGGCGGCGATCGCCGGCGTGATGTATGCCGCCAACTACGGCACGGCCCAGCACACCATGGGCTTCCTGCCGGGCCTCAAGGCCTTCACCGCCGCGGTGTTCGGCGGCATCGGCAACCTGGGCGGGGCGGTGCTCGGCGGCATCCTGCTGGGGCTGATCGAGTCCATCGGCGCGGGCTACATCGGCCCGCTCACCGGCGGGCTGCTGGGCAGCCAGTACACCGACATCTTCGCCTTCGTCGTGCTGATCGTGGTGCTCACGCTGCGGCCCTCCGGCCTGCTCGGCGAGCGCGTGGCCGACCGCGCCTGAAAGGAGCATCCGCATGGACCTGCAGGACAAGAAGACCCGCACCGCCGCCTGGGTGGCGGGCGCCATCGTGCTGCTGGTGCTGCCGCACGTGCTGCAGTACTTCGGCAATGCCTGGGTGCGCATCGCCGACGTGGCCCTGCTCTACGTGATGCTGGCGCTGGGCCTGAACATCGTGGTCGGCTATGCGGGCCTGCTGGACCTGGGCTACGTCGCCTTCTACGCGGTGGGGGCCTACCTGTTCGGCCTGCTGGCCTCGCCCCATCTGACCGACAACTTCCAGGCGGTCGCCAACATGTTCCCCGGCGGGCTGCACATCTCGGTGTGGCTGGTGGTGCCGCTGGCCGCCGTCGTGGCGGCGGTCGCGGGCGCGCTGCTGGGCGCGCCCACGCTCAAGCTGCGCGGCGACTACCTGGCCATCGTCACGCTCGGCTTCGGCGAGATCGTGCGCATCTTCCTCAACAACCTGGATCATCCGGTCAACCTGACCAACGGGCCGAAGGGGCTGGGGCAGATCGACTCGATCACGTTCTTCGGCCTGGACATGGGCAAGCGGCTGTCCATCGGCGACTACGACATCTCCTCGGTCACGCTCTACTACTACCTGTTCCTGCTGCTGGTGCTGGTGAGCATCGTGGTCTGCTCGCGGCTGGCGGATTCGCGCATCGGCCGTGCCTGGATGGCGATCCGCGAGGACGAGATCGCCGCCAAGGCCATGGGCATCAACACCCGCAACATGAAGCTGCTGGCCTTCGGCATGGGGGCTTCCTTCGGTGGCGTGTCCGGTGCCATGTTCGGGGCGTTCCAGGGCTTCGTCTCGCCGGAATCCTTCAGCCTGATGGAGTCGGTGATGATCGTCGCCATGGTGGTGCTGGGCGGCATCGGCCACCTGCCGGGCGTGGTGCTCGGGGCGGTGCTGCTGGCCGCGCTGCCCGAGGTGCTGCGCTACGTCGCCAGCCCGCTGCAGCAGATGACCGACGGCCGGCTGGATGCCTCCATCCTGCGGCAACTGTTGATCGCGCTGGCCATGATCATCATCATGCTGCTGCGGCCGCGCGGCCTGTGGCCCGCGCCGGAGCACGGCAAGGTGCTGAAGAAGACGCCCGCGCCGCCAGGCGGCGGTGCACCGGGCGTGCACAGCCCGACGGATGAACTGCCGGGCACTTCGCGGCCGATGTCCATCAACCCCTGAGCCGGCGCAACGCATGACCGACACCATTCTCGAGGTCCGGGGCATCTCCAAGCGCTTCGGCGGCCTGCAGGCCTTGTCGGACGTGGGCATGCGCATCCAGCGTGGCCAGGTCTATGGGCTGATCGGGCCCAACGGCGCCGGCAAGACGACCTTCTTCAACGTCATCACCGGCCTGTACACGCCCGACAGCGGCAGCTTCCGGCTCAACGGCAAGCCCTACAGCCCCACGGCGGTGCATGAGGTAGCGCGCGCCGGCATTGCGCGCACCTTCCAGAACATCCGGCTGTTCGCCGACATGACGGCGCTGGAGAACGTGATGGTCGGGCGCCATACCCGCACCGGCTCGGGTCTGCTGGGCGCCATATTCCGCACGCGCGCATTCAAGGCGGAGGAAGCGGCGATCCGCCAGCGTGCGCGGGAACTGCTCGACTACGTGGGCATAGGCCGCTACGCCGACTACAAGGCGCGCACCCTGGCCTACGGCGACCAGCGCCGGCTGGAGATCGCGCGTGCGCTGGCCACCGACCCGCAGTTGATCGCCCTGGACGAGCCGGCCGCCGGCATGAATGCCACCGAGAAGGTGCAGTTGCGCGAGCTGATCGACCGCATCCGCCGTGACGACCGCACCATCCTGCTGATCGAGCACGACGTGAAGCTGGTCATGGGCCTGTGCGACCGGGTGACCGTGCTCGACTACGGCAAGCAGATCGCCGAAGGCACGCCCGCCGAGGTACAGAGAAACGAAAAGGTGATCGAGGCCTACCTCGGCACCGGAGCACATTGACATGACACACCCCCAGGCCGCGCGCCTCGCGCCTTCGCCAAGCCCCTGCGCGGGCCCACGTCCTGCGGACCGGCGCGGCCGGCTCCGTGGAAGTGCTCACAGGGCCCGCTCCGTGGCGCTGCGCCATGGAACACCGCGATGACGACAACTGATTCCACCATCCCCCATGACGCCGCGATGGGGGCGCGCAAAGTACTGCTGCAGGTCCGAGACCTCAGGGTGTCCTACGGCGGCATCCAGGCGGTCAAGGGCGTGGACTTCGAGGTGCGCGAGGGCGAACTGGTCTCGCTCATCGGCTCCAACGGCGCGGGCAAGACCACCACCATGAAGGCCATCACGGGGACCCTGCCGCTGGCCGGTGGCGAGATCGACTACCTGGGCGCCAGCATCCGCGGCAAGGGCGCGTGGGACCTGGTGCACCAAGGCCTGGCCATGGTGCCCGAGGGACGCGGCGTGTTCGCCCGCATGACCATCGTCGAGAACCTGCAGATGGGCGCCTACATCCGCAACGACAAGGCCGGCATCGCGGCCGACATCGAGCGTGTCTTCACGACCTTTCCACGCCTGAAAGAGCGGCGCGACCAGCTTGCCGGCACCATGAGCGGCGGCGAGCAGCAGATGCTGGCCATGGGCCGCGCGCTGATGTGCCGTCCCCGGGTGCTGCTGCTGGACGAGCCTTCCATGGGCCTGTCGCCGCTCATGGTCGACAAGATCTTCGAGGTGATTGCCGACGTCTCGCGCCAGGGCATGACCGTGCTGCTGGTGGAGCAGAACGCCAGCCGCGCGCTGCAGATCGCCGACCGCGGCTACGTCATGGAGTCGGGCATCATCACCATGAGCGGCGGCGGCCGGGAGATGCTGCACGACCCCAGGGTGCGGGCGGCCTACCTCGGCGAGTAGCCGCCGTGCCGCCGGCTTGGCTCAATAGCGGTACTGCACACCCACCATCACGGCGCGCACCGAGTCGCGGCCGCTGGCGAAGTGGAAGTCATTACTGTTCCATTCGACGATACCGGCCCATTGCGGGGTGAACTGGTAGCTCGCGCCAACGCCGTAAGACAGGCCGAAGCCATGGTCCTTGCCGCCATTGATCCCGCTGTCCAATGCCGCCGAGGTGCGCGTCCAGCCATACGTGGTACCGAGCTTGCCGTAGATGCCGAAGCGATCGCCCAGCGGCGCCTTGCCCACCAGGCTCAGGTTCAGGCCCTGGGCCCGGGTACTGCCGCCCGCGCGATCGACGCTGCCGGTATTCAGATAGCCGAACTCCAGGCCGAAGTTGGGATTGACCATGGCACCGGTGTAGATGCTGCCTGCGGTTCCCTTGTTGTCGAAGCCGTAGCCGCCGGTACCGCCGTCGATGTCGTACTTCGAGCGGCCCAGGTTCAGGCCGATGTAGCCGTTGCTCGTGCCGGGGATGAAGGAGTTGCCCGTGGCCGCGGAGCTGCCGTAGGTCTGGGCCTGGGCGCCGAGGGCGGCGAGCGCCGCGGCGCTGGCCAGCAGGCTGCGGGAAAGTAGGCGAGTGGAGCGCATGAAAAGTCCTCTGGATCTTGTGAACGGATGCAGCATCTTTCCGGGGTGCTGCTGCGTACCAATCTAGGGCTTCGTCCCTGGCCGCGCTGTAGGACGCGGGCTGCGTTGCGTTTCGCTGCGTACGTATAAATCTGGATGCGTCTGTGTACGCGACGTGAAACGCCCGGCGCGCCCGAAGTACACTCGCGCCTTTCGCGCCGGGCCGCTGCCGGCCCCGTCGAGACCCATCTGGAGATGCCATGCTGTTTGGCAAGCTGCTGCCCCGCGAGGGCAATTTTTTCGAGATGTTCAACCAGCATGCCGAGCGCATCGTCGAGGCCGCGCACGCTTTTTCCCTGCTGGTGGCCCACTACAACGACGTCCATCTGCGCCAGAAATACAACCAGGAAGTCGACAACGCCGAACGCGCGGCCGATCGGGTGACGCACGAAGTCAACCGCGCCATCCACAAGACCTTCATCACGCCGATCGACCGCGAGCAGATCCACTCGCTGATCAACACCATGGACGACGTGGCCGACCTGATCCAGGACTCGGCCGAGACCATGGCGCTGTACGACGTGCGCCACATGACCGAGGAGATCTCGCGCCTGACCGAGCTCAGCGTCAAGTGCTGCGAGCGTGTGAAGGACGCCGTGGGCCTGCTGGCAAAAATCAGCGACCCCAGGACGGCAGAGGCCGCGCTCAAGACCTGCGAGGAGATCGACCGGCTGGAGTCCGACGCCGACCGCGTCATGCGCTCGGCCATGAGCAAGCTGTTCCGCGAGGAGCCGGACGTGCGCGAGGTGATCAAGCTCAAGGCGATCTACGAGCTGCTGGAAACCATCACCGACAAGTGCGAGGACGTCGCCAACCTGATCGAGGGCATCGTCCTCGAGAACTCCTGAGCTTACGGGGCTGACCGGGATGGCAACGGTGCAGGCGGCGTTCTGGGTCATCGTGCTCTTGGTGGCGATGGCGCTGGTTTTCGATTTCATGAACGGTTTCCACGACGCGGCGAATTCCATCGCCACCGTCGTCTCCACCGGCGTGCTCAAGCCTGGGCAGGCGGTGGTCTTCGCGGCGTTCTTCAACCTGGCGGCCGTGTTCGTGTTTCACCTGGGCGTGGCGGCCACGGTGGGCAAGGGCATCGCGCATCCCGACGTGGTGGACGTCAACGTGGTGTTCGGCGCGCTGTCCGGCGCCATCACCTGGAACCTGATCACCTGGTACTACGGCATTCCCAGCAGTTCCTCGCATGCGCTGGTGGGCGGCATCGTCGGCGCCGTGATCGCCAAGGCCGGCACCGGCGCGCTGGTGGCTTCGGGCATCTGGCGCACCGTGCTGTTCATCTTCGTGTCGCCGCTGCTGGGCTTCCTGCTGGGCTCGCTGATGATGGTGCTGGTGGCCTGGATCTGCCGCAAGGCCACGCCCTCGCGCGTGGACCGCTGGTTCCGGCGGCTGCAGCTGGTCTCGGCCGGCGCCTACAGCCTCGGCCACGGCGGCAACGATGCGCAGAAGACCATCGGCATCATCTGGATGCTGCTCATCGCCACCGGATACGGCGCGGCCACGGACCCGGCGCCGCCGACCTGGTCCATCGTGAGTTGCTATACCGCGATCGCATTCGGCACCATGTTCGGCGGCTGGCGCATCGTCAAGACCATGGGGCAGAAGATCACCAAGCTCAAGCCCGTCGGCGGCTTCTGCGCCGAGACGGGCGGCGCCCTGACGCTGTTCATGGCCACCTTCCTGGGCGTGCCGGTCTCCACCACCCACACCATCACCGGCGCCATCGTCGGCGTCGGCTCCACCCAGCGCGCCAGCGCGGTGCGCTGGGGCGTGGCCGGCAACATCGTCTGGGCCTGGATCCTGACCATTCCGGCGGCGGCCTTCGTCGCCGCCATCGGCTACTGGGTCAGCCTGCGCCTGTTCTAGATCCGGCCTGGCGGCCGGAGACCGCGGCTACTGCGAAATCTTGCGGGCCTCCTCGATCTGGTACTGGAAGAAGTGCTCGAAGCTGTAGGCGAGGGTGGCCATGAGCACCGCCGTGCCGATCATCAGCGCGCCGCCGATGGCGAAAATCGTGGCCCAGCGCGTGCGTCCGGGCGGGGCGTCCGGCGCGGCCTGCGGGTTGAATCGGGCGTTCCATTTTTCCGGCGTCATGAGCCCGTAGACGATCGCCGTCAGCGCGCAGCCGGCAATCGTGAAGCCGAACAGCGGGATCAGCACCCAGCTCCACTGGTCGTCGATGCCGTGCTGCTTGACGCGCTCGATGCCGTAGAGCCCCAGCGCGGTGGGGATCGGCAGCAGCCAGCCCAGCAGGTCGCCGAAGCCACGCAGGTAGAACCGGTGCAGCCCGAGCGGGCCGCCGAGAAAGGTCAGCCAGGCTGCCAGGGTCTTGCTTTTCATGGAGTGGGCCCAGGAGAGGAGGGGAGGGACGTCAGACGGGGCTGCTGCTATTGCCAGCGCCGAGCGGGCGTTGCATCAACACCACGTCGAGCCAGCGGTCGAACTTCCAGCCGCAGGATTGAAACACACCGGTCTGCGTGAAGCCCGCAGCCTTGTGCAGGCCGATGGAGGCGGCATTGTCGGCGCCGCCGATCACCGCGATCATCTGGCGCACGCCCGCCACCTCGGCGGCGGTGCACAGGGCATCCAGCAGGCGCCGGCCGTGGCTGCCGCCGGTGGCATCGTGGGCCAGGTAGATCGAGTTCTCCGCCGAGAAACGGTAGGCCGGGCGCGGCTTGAACCAGTTGCAGTAGGCGTATCCGATCACCTTGCATGCGCCGTCCTCGGCCACCAGCCACGGCAGGCCGCGGGCCAGCACTTCGGCGCGGCGCGCGGCCATGTCCTCGGCGCTGGGGGGCTCGGTCTCGAAGGTACAGGTGCTGTGCAGTACGTAGTGGGCGTAGATCGCGGCAATGGCCGGCAGGTCGGCATCGCATGCTGGACGTATGGGCATCATGGACGGAAAAGATATAATCGGCGGCTTTGCTGCGTGTCGCTGGCCGGGTGGCCATGTCGCGTGTCTCAACGCCGCAAGAACCGGAATGGGGCGCTTTTTGCCCCGTTCCCCACCCGAAGGATAAATCATGGTCGTCATTCGACTCTCTCGCGGCGGCTCCAAGGGCCGTCCGTTCTTCAACATCGTGGTTGCCGACAAGCGCACCCGCCGCGACGGCCGCTTCATCGAGCGCCTGGGCTTCTACAACCCCACCGCCCGCGGCGGGGAAGAAGGTCTGCGCATTGCCCAGGACCGCCTGTCCTACTGGACCGGCGTCGGCGCACAGGCATCCCCCACGGTCGAGCGCCTGATCCGCCAGGCCGCCAAGGCGGTGCCGGCGGCTGCCGAAACGGCTGCCGCTGCCTGAGGTGGCTGCGCCTGCGCCGTCCGGTGCGGGCGAAGCCCGCTCCATGCTGACCAGCCTCGAGTCCGTCGAGCTGCCGGCCGATGCGGTCGAGGTCGGCCGCATCGCCGATGCATGGGGCATCAAGGGCTGGTTTCGCGTCCTGCCCTACAGCGCCGATCCCGAGGCGCTTTTTTCTTCCAAGCGCTGGTTCCTCCAGCCGGCCGAGCGCGGCGCCAAGACCTTCGCCGGCACGCTCAAGCTCGCGATCAAGGAAGCCAGGGAGCATTCCGATTCCGTCGTGGCGACGGCGCATGACATCCCCGACCGCAATGCCGCCGAAGCCCTCAAGGGCGCGCGCGTATTCATTCCGCGCTCGAGCTTCCCGAGTTCCGCCCCTGACGAGTACTACTGGGTCGACCTGATCGGCCTGGACGTGGTCAACCGCGAGGGCGTGGCGCTGGGCCAGGTGCGCGAGCTCCTGTCCACCGGTCCGCAGACCGTGCTGGTGCTGGCCTGCGAGGCCGAGGGCAGGCCGCAGGAGCGCATGATTCCCTTCGTCTCTGCCTACGTGGACGGCGTGGATCTGCCGGGCCGCCGCATCACGGTCGACTGGCAACCCGACTACTGATGGCGGGCGGCGCCGTGCGCTTCGACGTCATCACCCTGTTCCCCGAACTGTTCGCGCCTTTCATGGCCAGCGGCGTGACGCGCCGCGCCTACGAGAGCGGCCAGGTCTCGGTGCGGCTGTGGAATCCGCGCGAGCATGCACATGGCAACTACCGCCGCGTGGACGATCGTCCCTTCGGCGGCGGTCCGGGCATGGTGATGCTGGCCGAGCCGCTGGCGCGCTGCCTGGAGGCGATCCGCGCCGACCGCGCCGAGGCGGTGCCGGCACCCGTGCTGCTGTTTTCCCCCATCGGTCCGCGCATCGACCATGCGGTGGTCGAGCGCTGGTCCGCCAGTGCCGGCGCGGTGCTGGTCTGCGGGCGCTACGAAGGCATCGACCAGCGCTTCATCGACGCCTTCGTCGACGCGCAGCTGAGCCTGGGCGACTTCGTCCTCTCCGGCGGCGAGATTCCCGCCATGGCCCTGCTCGACGCCGTGGCCCGGCTGCAGCCCGGCGTGCTCAACGACGCCGGCAGCCACCAGTTCGACAGCTTCAACCCCGCGCTCGACGGCCTGCTGGACTGCCCGCATTACACCCGGCCGGAGTCCTGGCATGGGCGCGAGGTGCCCGCCGTGCTGCTGTCGGGCGACCACGCCAGGATCGAGCGCTGGCGCGCCGAACAGCGCGCCGCCCTCACGGCGCAGCACCGCCCCGATCTGCTGCGCGGGAAAAGGCTATAATGCGCGGTTTCCGATCCTCTACCTGGCCGCGGCAAGCGGGCCTCGTGCCCCGGGCACAGACCCACGCCGCCTTTAGCGCAGCGCAGGCAAGATCGACATACAGGAAATCATGAGCAACCTCATCCAGATCCTCGAGCAGGAAGAGATCGACCGCCTGGGCAAGAAGATTCCCCAGTTCGCCCCGGGCGATACGGTCATCGTCAGCGTCAACGTGGTCGAAGGCACCCGCAAGCGCGCCCAGGCCTTCGAAGGCGTGGTCATCGCCAAGCGCAACCGTGGCCTCAACAGCGGCTTCACCGTGCGCAAGATCTCCAGCGGCGAAGGCGTGGAACGTACCTTCCAGACCTACAGCCCGCTGATCGCCAGCATCGAAGTCAAGCGCCGCGGCGACGTGCGCCGCGCCAAGCTGTACTACCTGCGCGATCGCAGCGGCAAGTCGGCCCGCATCAAGGAGAAGCTGCCCGCGCGCGTCAACAAGCAGGCCGCTGCGACCGCCGCCTGACAGACGCGAAGCGCTTCGCTTCCGAACCAGCCGCTGCCGCCCGCGCGCCAGCGGCTTTTTCGTTTCAAGCCCTCGCCGTGACATCGCCCGCCACTCCTGCGACTCCGCTCGCGTCCCTGTCCAGCCTGCCGGGCTTCGATCCGCGCCAGGTGCCGGTGGCCGGCGTGGACGGGCATTTGCCCGCCGTGCCGGCCGAGCGCTGCAGCCCGGCGGCGCTGCGCGCGCGCTTCCATGCGCCGCCGGCGTGGGAGCCGGACGTGCGGCGCGAGCCGGCCTTCGGGGGCCGCGCACCGTCCGACGCCGCCGTGCTGCTGGGCATCGTGCAGCGCGAGGAGCCGACGGTGCTGCTGACCGAGCGCACAGCGCACCTGTCCACCCACTCCGGCCAGGTCGCCTTTCCCGGCGGGCGGGCCGACCCAGGCGACGCCGACGCGGCCGCCACCGCGCTGCGCGAGGCGCAGGAGGAGGTGGGGCTGGACGGCCGCCACGTGCAGGTGCTGGGCCGCCTGCCGACGTATGCGACGGTGACCTCCTTCATCGTCACGCCGGTGGTGGGCCTGGTGGCGCCCGGCTGCCGGCTGCAGCCCAACCCCTTCGAGGTGGCCGACCTGTTCGAGGTGCCGCTGGCCTTCCTCATGAATCCGGCACACCACCGGCGCCACGTGCTGCAACTGCCGGGCGGCGCGCGCGAGTGGTTCTCCATGCCCTGGACCGATCCGGCGACCGGCAAGGAGCATTTCATCTGGGGCGCGACGGCGGGCATGCTGCGCAACTTCTACCGGTTCCTGTCGGCGTAGCGAAGGAGCATCCCCCCAGGCTGCGCGCTTCGCCTACCCCCTTCTGCGGCGCGAAGGGTGCCGCCGTCGTGCCGGTGCGGAGGCCCTCGCGGGGCTCGCATATCATGCGGGCCATGAGTTTTTTCGCCATCCTGTTCGCCTTGCTGCTCGAGCAGGCGCGTCCGCTGGCCCGCAGCAACCCGATCCGCGCCGGTCTGCGTGCCTGGGCGCTGTCGGTGAGCCGCAATTTCGATGCGGGCAAGTCGCACCACGGCTGGGTTGCCTGGGGGCTGGCGGTGCTGCTGCCTTCGCTGCTGACGCTGGGCGTGCACTGGCTACTGCTGTGGGGCCTGGGCTGGCCGTTCGCCGTGGTGTGGAGCACGGCGGTGCTGTACCTGACGCTGGGATTCCGCCAGTTCAGCCACCACTTCACCAGCATCCGCATCGCGCTGCTGGAGGGCGACGAGATGCGCGCGCGCGAACTGCTGGCGCAATGGCAGCAGGTGGACGCGAGCGAGCTGCCGCGCAGCGAGATCGTGCGCCACGTGATCGAGTACTCGGTGCTGGCCGCGCACCGCCACGTGTTCGGCACGCTGGCCTGGTTCTCGGTGCTGGCCGCCTTCGGCCTGGGGCCGGCCGGCGCGGTGTTCTACCGGCTCGCGGAATTCGCCTCGCGCTACTGGAAGCACGCCAGCCGCCTGCAGGCGCAGCCGGCCAGCCCCTCGCTGGAGCGCGCCGCCGCAAAGGCCTGGACCGTGATCGACTGGCTGCCCGCGCGCATGACCGCGCTGAGCTTTGCCGTGGTCGGCAGTTTCGAGGAGGCGATCGACGGCTGGCGCTACCACGCGCAGCGCTTCCCGAACGACAACGACGGCGTGGTGCTGGCGGCGACCTCGGGCGCGATCAACGTGCGCCTGGGCGGCAGCGCGCTGCGCGCCGCGCATCCGCAGACCACGCTGCTGGTCGAGGGCGAGGTCGAGCCGCCGGACTCCGGCAGCACGCCCGGCCGCGAGCCCGAGGTGGCGCACCTGGCGCAGGTGGTCGGCCTGGTCTGGCGCTCGGTGGTGGTGTGGATGGGCTTGCTGGCCTTGCTCACCCTCGCGCGCCTGCTGGGCTGATGTTTTCAGAAGAAAAGTGCCTGTAGCCCAGGATCTACCTGGGAATTATGCTATGAATTCAGGAGCAAACCTGTCCTCCTCCGCATCGCCCCTGTGGAGCCCCGTGGTCGCCACCCTGGTTCCCTACGTGCCGGGCGAGCAGCCCAGGGTGGCGCGCCTGGTCAAGCTCAACACCAACGAGAACCCCTACCCGCCGTCGCCGCGCGCGGTGCAGGCGATCCAGTCTGCCGCCGCGCATGGCCTGCAGCTCTACCCCGACCCGGACGCCGGCGCGCTGCGCCACGCGATCGCCACGCGCCATGGCGTGGCCCCGGGCGAGGTGTTCGCCGGCAATGGCTCGGACGAGGTGCTGGCCCATGCCTTCTTCGCGTTCTTCCAGCACGGTGCGCCGCTGCTGTTCCCGGACGTGACCTACAGCTTCTACCAGGTCTACTGCGGGCTCTACGGCATCGGCCATGAGACGGTGCCGCTGGACGCGCGCATGCGAGTCGATGTCGAGGCTTTCGCGCGCAGCACGCCCTGCGCCGGCGTGGTGCTGGCCAACCCCAACGCCCCGACCGGCATCGGCCTGCCGCTGGCGGCGATCGAGCGGCTGCTGCAGCTGCACCCGCGGCGCGTGGTGCTGGTCGATGAGGCCTATGTCGACTTCGGCGGCGACAGCGCCATTGCGCTGGTCCACCGCTACCCGAACCTGCTGGTGGTGCAGACGCTGTCCAAGTCGCGCTCGCTGGCCGGCCTGCGCGTGGGCTTTGCCTGCGGCCAGCGGCCGCTGATCGACGCGCTGGAGCGCGTGAAGAACAGCTTCAATTCCTACCCGCTGGACCGTCTCGCCATTGCCGGCGCCGTGGCCGCGCTCGAGGACCAGGCCTATTTCGACGAGACGCGCCAGGCGGTGATGCACACGCGCGAAGGCCTGGCGCTGCAGTTGGAAGACGCGGGCTTCGAGGTGCTGCCGTCGCAGGCCAATTTCCTGTTCGCGCGCCATCCGCAGCATGACGCCGCGGCGCTGGCCGCGGGCCTGCGCGAGCGTGGCGTGCTGGTGCGGCACTTCCGGCTGCCGCGCATCGCGCAGTACCTGCGCATCAGCATCGGCACGCCCGCGCAGTGCGAGGCGCTGGTGCGCGCCCTGGGCGAGCTGCTGGCCGGCGCGGCGGCGGCTCAGTAGCGCTGCGGCTGGCTCAGTTCGGCGAAGAGGTCGGCGTAGATCCTGTAGCGGTGCGGGTCGATCGCGCCTTCGCCGCCGTCCTCGCGCACGGCGGCGCGCACCGCGCAGCCGGGTTCGTGCAGGTGGCTGCAGTTGTAGAAGCGGCAGTCCTGCATGTGGGCCGCCAGGTCGGGCATGCAGGCCGCCAGCCGCGCCGGCGGGATGTGGTGCAGGCCGAATTCCTGGAAGCCCGGGGAGTCGATCAGCGCGGTGCTGCGCTCTGCATCCACCCAGTACCAGGTGGTGGTGGTGGTGGTGTGCTTGCCGGAATTGAGCGCCTGCGAGATCTCGCCGGTGGAGGCCAGCGCGCCGGGCACCATGAGGTTGATCAGCGTGCTCTTGCCCGCGCCGGACGGGCCGAGCACCAGCGTCGTCTTGCCCTGCAGCAGCTTGCCCAGCGCGGCCCGGTCCACCTCGGCCGAGGCCTCGAGCGCCAGCGGCAGCACGCCATAGCCCATGCGCCGGTGCGGCTGCAGCCGCGCCCAGGCCTGGGCGAAGGGCTCGACCAGGTCGCTCTTGTTGAGCGCGATGATCGGCACGATGCGCTCGGCCTCGGCCGCCACCAGTGCGCGCGCCAACTGGTGGGCGGAGAATTCCGGCTCGGCCGCCACCAGCACCAGGATCTGGTCCAGGTTGGCGGCGAAGGACTTGGTGCGGATCTCGTCCTGGCGGTAGAACAGGTTGCGCCGCTCCAGCACCTTCTCCAGCGTGCCCTCGTCGCCCTGGCCGGCCGGCGGGCGCTGCCACAGCACGCGGTCGCCGACCACGGCCTGGCTCTTCTTGCCGCGCGGGTGGCAGATCCAGCGCGCGCCCTCGGGCGTCTCGACCACGCAGTGCCGGCCATGGCTGCCGACCACCAGGCCCTGGTCGAGATCGGGCTTAGCGGGCATTGCCGTTTTGCATGGCGCTGACGGCCGTCCGCCGCGCATGCGTCTGGCGGGCGCCGAAGGCCGCGGAGCAGGCCAAGCGAAAGCACCCGCGGAACCGGCTGCGCCGGGCCGCTGGATGCGCCCCCTTGAAGGGGCCGGCGAAGCGGCACGCGGTGCGTGGAGACTGGGGGTGTATCACTTCACGCCAGCAGTGCGTCGGCCAGGGTGGCGCATGCGATGTCGGTGTCGGAGATGCCCTGCACGTCGTGCGTGTTCCAGCGCACGGTGCAGCGGCCGTAGCCCACCACCAGCTCGGGGTGGTGGTCCTGCTTGTGCGCGATCAGCGCCAGCGCGTTCACGAAGGCCAGCGTCTGGTAGTAGTCGCCGAAGGTGTAGGTCTTCTCGATGGCCACGTCGCTGCCGTCGCCGGACAGCCTCCAGCCGTCGAGCTGTGCCAGGTTTGCTACTATTTCTGTAGCTGAAAGCCTGCGTCTTTCCTGGGCTTTCCAGTCTTTTTGCTTGAGGTTTTGGGTCATGCCGTCATGCGGGCCAGGCGTTCGGCCGCGGGGGGGTGGGAGTAATAGAACTTCACGTACAGCGGATCGGGCGTGAGCGTGGAGGCGTTGTCCTCGTAGAGCTTGAGCAGCGCCTGCGACAGGTCGGCTCCGCTGGTCTGCGCCACGGCGAAGGCGTCGGCCTCGAACTCGTGCTTGCGCGACAGGCGCGCGGACAGCGGCCCGAAGAAGAAGCCGGCCACCGGCATCACCAGCAGGAACAGCAGCAGCGCCAGCGCGTCGTTGGGCCCGCTCATGTTGGGCCGCACGCCCAGGCCCAGGTAGAACCAGCCCTGGGTCGAGAGCCAGCCCAGCAGCGCGAAGCCGGCCAGGCTCAGCGCGAACAGCGTGGCGATGCGCTTGGGGATGTGGCGGTGGCGGAAGTGGCCCAGCTCGTGCGCCAGCACCGCATCGACCTCGCCGGGCGAGAGCTTGGACAGCAGCGTGTCATAGAACACCACCCGCTTGGCCGCGCCAAAGCCGGTGAAGTAGGCATTGGCATGCGCGCTGCGGCGGCTGCCGTCCATCACGTAGAGCCCCTTGGCCGAGAAGCCGCAGCGCTGCATCAGCGCGGTGACGCGGGCCTTGAGCGACTCGTCCTGCAGCGGCTGGAACTTGTTGAACAGCGGCGCGATGAAGCTCGGGTAGACCACCAGCAGCAGCAAATTGAAGCCCATCCACACGCCCCAGGCCCAGAGCCACCAGAAGCGCCCGGCCGCGCCCATCAGCCAGAGCATCAGCGCCAGCAGCGGCAGGCCGATCACCGCGCCCACCAGAGTCGACTTGGCCAGGTCGGCCAGCCACAGGCCGAGAGTCATCTTGTTGAAGCCGAAGCGCTCCTCCAGCACGAAGGTCTGGTAGAGCGCGCCGGGCAGGTCCACCAGGCTGCCGATGGCCACGAAGGCCGCCACCAGCGCGATCTGCTGCAGCATGCCGGTGCCGAGCCAGTCCACCAGGGCGTGGTTGAGCAGGTCCAGGCCGCCGAGCAGGGTCCAGCCCAGCAGCAGCACGGTGCCCAGGGCCAGCTCCAGCAGGCCGAAACGGCTGCGCGCCAGCGTGTAGTCGGCTGCCTTGCGGTGCGCCTGCGGCGTGATGCGCCCGGCGAAGGCCGGCGGCACGCGGTCGCGGTGGGCGGCCACGTGGCGCACCTGGCGCGAGGCCAGCCAGAGCTTGGCCAGCACGCTGGCCACCAGCGCCAGCGCAAAAAACAGCGTCAGCGCCAGCGGCGCGGGCAGGCCGGCGAAAGTGGTGGTCGGGGCGGCGAGGGCGGCGGCAGGCATGGGGCGGCCAGTGTAGGCCATCGGTGACAATGGCCGCCATGTCCGAACCGAACACCCCCTCTGTCGCCACGCTGGCCAAATCCGACCAGAACCTGGTCTGGCTCGACTGCGAAATGACCGGCCTGGAGCCCGATACCGACCGCCTGCTGGAGATCGCCGTCATCGTCACCGGCCCCAACCTCGAACCCCGCATCGAAGGCCCGGTGCTGGTCATCCGCCAGTCCGACGAACGCCTGGACGCCATGGACGCCTGGAACAAGGGCACGCACGGCCGCAGCGGCCTGATCGACAGGTCCCGGGCCTCGAGCGTGACCGAGGAGCAGGCCGAGCAGCAGATCCTCGACTTCCTCTCGAAATACGTGCCCAAGCGCAGCACGCCCATGTGCGGCAACAGCATCGGCCAGGACCGGCGCTTCCTGGTGCGCTACATGCCCCGGCTGGAAGCCTTCTTCCACTACCGCAACCTGGACGTGAGCACGCTCAAGGAACTGGCCAAGCGCTGGCGGCCGGACGTCTATGCGGGCTTCAAGAAAGCGCAGAAGCACACCGCGCTGGCCGACGTGCACGAGTCGATCGACGAGCTGGCGCACTACCGCGCGCATTTCCTCAAGGCCGATCCCGCCGCGGTTACCGCCTGACGCTTGCGGGGAAACCCGGAGCCTGCCATAATCGCAGGCTGCGCTTATAGAAGCCTATTGGCGCATTTGCACATCTCCCCTCACGCACTGGACTGGCTGACGCCCCGACAGAGCCCCGAGACCCTCGGCGCCTTCGGCAGAAAAGAGTCCCCAGCGCAGGCCACGCCCCGTGGCCGCGCAGGCTTCGTTTGATGGTGGATGTTTTTACTCACCATCACGAAGCGTCCGCAGGCAGCGCCTGCGGTGTGCTTTTCGTGTGAAAGACACTTCATGACCGACACGCTTGCCGTGCAGGACGCTTTCGCGCCTGCCGATTTCCCCATCTCCCAAACCGCTCCTGACGCCGCGCTCGCCGCCGTCTCGGCCGAACTGGCCGCGGAGGCTGCCGCCGAAGTCGAAGCCGCCCCCAACGGCTTCGTGCGCCTGGGCCTCGCGCCCGAACTGGTGCGCGCCGTGGCGGACCTGGGCTTCACCCAGCCCACCGCCGTGCAGGAAAAGGCCATTCCGCTGGCCATGGGCTCGGACGCCCAGGAAGAGGGCGGCGCCCGCCGCTACATCGACCTGATGGTCTCCAGCCAGACCGGCAGCGGCAAGACCGCAGCCTTCCTGCTGCCCGTGCTGCACACGCTGATCCGCCTGCAGGCCGAGGAGGAGGCCGAGGAACGCGCCGCCTTCGAGCGTGCCGTGGCCGAAGCCTCCGCCAGGGGCGAGCCGGCCCCCAAGCGCGCCAAGCGCAAGGACCCGACCAACCCGCGCCACTTCAAGGCCGCCACGCCCGGCGCGCTGATCCTGTGCCCGACGCGCGAGCTGGCCCAGCAGGTGGCGCACGACGCCATCGGCCTGGTGCAGCATTGCCGCGGCCTGCGCATCGCCAACGTCGTCGGCGGCATGCCCTACCAGCTGCAGATCGCCAAGCTGCAGAACGCCAACCTGGTGGTGGCCACGCCCGGCCGCCTGCTGGACCTGCAGCGCTCCCAGCAGATCAAACTCGACCAGGTCAAGTTCCTGGTGGTCGACGAGGCCGACCGCATGCTCGACCTGGGCTTCTCCGACGACCTGGCCGAAGTCAACCAGCTCACCATCGAGCGCCACCAGACCATGATGTTCAGCGCCACCTTCGCGCCGCGCATCCAGCAACTGGCCTCGCGCGTGATGCGCGAGCCGCAGAAGCTGCAGATCGACAGCCCGCAGGAAAAGCACGCCAACATCCAGCAGAAGCTGTTCTGGGCCGACAACTCCCAGCACAAGCGCAAGATGCTCGACCACTGGCTGCGCGACACCACCATCGACCAGGCCATCGTCTTCGCCAGCACGCAAGTGGAGTGCGACGGCCTGGCCAACGACCTGCAGCAAGAGGGCTTCAGCGCCGTCGCACTGCACGGCGCCCTGAGCCAGGGCCTGCGCAACCGCCGCCTGATGGCGCTGCGGCAGGGCCAGGTGCAGATCCTGGTGGCGACAGACGTCGCCGCGCGCGGCATCGACGTGCCCACCATCACCCACGTCTTCAACTTCGGCCTGCCGATGAAGGCCGAGGACTACACCCACCGCATCGGCCGCACCGGCCGTGCCGGGCGCGACGGCCTGGCCGTGACCTTTGCCGAGTTCCGCGACCGCCGCAAGATCTTCGACATCGAAGGCTACAGCCGCCAGCAGTTCAAGGCCGACGTGATCCCCGGCCTGGAGCCGCAGCAGCGCATGCCCGATGCGCGTCCCCCGCGCGGCGGTGGCGACTTCGGCGGCCGTGGCCGCGGCGGCGAGAGCCGTGACCGCAAGTTCGGCGGTGGCGGTGCCGGCCGTGGCGGCTTCGGCGGCGGCTTCGGCGACCGCGCCGGTCCTGGCCGTGGCGCAGGCCCGGCCTCCGGCTACCAGAACGCCAGCGGCTTCAACCAGCGTGGCGGTGGCGACGAGCGCGGCGGCTATGGCCGCAAGCCCGGCTTCGGCGACAGCGCCGCCGGTGCCGGCCGCTTCGTGCCGCGCGCCGAAGGCTTCGGCGGCCGGCCCGAGGGTGGCGGCCGCAGCGACGGCTTCGCGCCGCGCGGCGAAGGGGCACGCCATGGCGGCGGCAAGCCCGGCGGCTTCGGCCGTCCCGCGCCGGCCGGCAAGGCCTACATGCCCCACGACGGCCCGCGCCGCGCCGGCAAGCCGGTGCGCTGAGTTTCCTCGACATGGCGAGCCGGAAATCGGCTTGAACTGCCGGCCTCCTTGCGAGGCCGGTTTTTTTTGGGCAGTGTGGACAATAGGAGCCCTTCTTCCCCGTGCATCGAGGAGTTCCCTGTGTCCGAGCACTCCGTATCCACCGACCTTGAGCAGGGTTTCGAGCTCGCCCCGGTTTCCCTCTGGCTGGAAGACTACAGCAGGCTGAAGAGGCTGCTGGACCAATGGCGTGCGGAAGGTGTGCGCGACCTGCAGCACTACCTGAGGCTGCATCCCGAGGCGGTTCAGGCCGGCCTGGCCGAATTGCGGGTGCTGCGGGTCAACCAGCGCACGCTGGAACTGTTCGCCGCGCGCGACCAGCAGGAGCTGCTCGGGCGGTTGGGCGATGTGTTCCGTGGCGATATGGCCGCCAACGTCGCCCGGGAGTGGGGCCAGCTCTGGAACGGGGATTTGTCGTTCTCCAACCAGACCGTCAACTACGCCCTGGACGGCCGGCGGCTCGACGTGCAGGTGCGCGCGCGCGTGCTGCCGGGGCACGAAGCGTCCTGGAGCCGGGTGCTGGTGTCGCTGGACGACATCACGGCGCGGGTGCAGGCCGAGCGGCGCTTGGTGGAAAGCGAGCGCTACGCGCGGGACCTGTTCGAACATTCGCCGGTCTCGCTCTGGGTGGAGGACTTCAGCGCGGTCAAGATCCTGCTCGACGAGGTGCGTTCACAGGGCATCCGCGACTTCCCGACCTTCCTCAAGGTGCATCCCGAATTCATCGCGCGCTGCATGCGGGAGATCCGCATCATCGACGTCAACCGGGAGACGCTGCGCATGTTCGGCGCAGAAAGCAAGGAGGATCTGCTGCGCAACATCGGTCGGGTGTTCCGCGACGAGATGCGCGACTCCTTCGCCGAGCAACTGCGCGACCTGTGGGAGGGCAGGACCTTCCAGCAGCGCGAGGTGGTCAACTATTCGCTCGGCGGCGACACGGTCCACATCCACATGCAGTTCACCGTGCTGGAGCACCGGCTTGCCACCTGGGACCTGGTGCTGGTATCGCTGGTGGACATCACCGCGCGCAAGAAGGCCGAGGCCTACCTGGAATACCTGGGCAAGCACGACGTGCTGACCCAGTTGCGCAACCGTGCCTTCTACACTGACGAGCTGAACCGCCTGTCGCGCAAGGGGCCCTGGCCGCTGTCGGTCCTGGCGATCGACCTCAACGGCCTGAAGCAGGTCAACGACGAGTACGGGCATGGCGCGGGCGACGCGCTGCTGCGCCGCGTCGGCGAAGTCCTGGCCAATGCCGTGGACGAGTCGGCCTGTCCGGCCCGCATCGGCGGCGACGAGTTCGCCGTGCTGCTGCCCGGCATCGACGCCCGCGGCGCCGCGCTGGTGCGCGAGCGCATCAACTCGCTGCTGGAGCTCAACAACCAGTTCTACGCAGGCCAGAGCGGTCAGGTGCTGAGCCTGTCCATGGGACTTGCCACCTGCACCTCGGGCGACCAGATCGAGCAGATGCTCGCCCGCGCCGATCAGGCGATGTACCAGGACAAGCAGCGGTTCTATAGCGAAATCAATGAGCAGGACCGGCGCCGCTCCTGAGAGGCTTGCTGTGCGCCAAACCGGGAAATATTACTGAAATATGCCTCCAGCCCAGGAATTTCCTGGGCTAGTAGCTATATTTTTTGTAGCTATCCTTGGCTTGGATTCACTGATCTCCAGCCGTGGCCCGACCGATCTCCGGCCAGCCGCGGTGCAGCAGCATCCAGGACAGCAGGCCGACCGACATCATCAGCAGCGAGGCGGCGGCCAGCGCCGCGGTCGAGTGCATCACCAGCGGCGCGATCACCCCCGCCACGATGCCGTTGGCCAGCGAGCCGATGAAGGCCTGCAGCGACGAGGCCATGCCGCGGCGCTCCGGGTACAGATCCAGCACCAGCAGGGTCACCACCGGCACCATCAGCGCCCAGCCAAAGGCGAACACCGCGATCGGCAACAGCGCCCAGGCCGGATGCGCCGTGAACAGCAGGTTGGCCACCAGATTGGCGACCGAGGTCAGCAGCATGATCACAAAGCCGTGGCGGATCTGCCGCTTGGGCGCGATGCGGCCGGCCAGCCGCCCGCTGGCCCAGGCCCCGCCCATGATGCCGGAGATGCTCAGCAGGAAGAACCAGAAGAACTGCGTGGGCGCCAGATGCAGGTGCTCGCCCAGGAAGGCGGGAGCCGCCAGCACGTAAAGGAACATGCCGTTGAAGGGCACGCCGCTGGCCAGCGCCAGCAGCAGGAAGCGCGGGCTCGAGCCCAGTTGCCAGTAGCCGCGCATCAGATGCCGCACGTTGAAGGGCTGGCGCTGCGTGACGTGCAGCGTCTCGGGCAGCAGCTTGAAGTTGGCGCTCCACAGCAGCACGCCGACGCCGGTCAGGAACCAGAACACGCTGTGCCAGCCCAGGTGCACGAACAGCCAGCCGCCGATGATCGGGGCGATGGCCGGCGCCACGCCGAAATAGATGGTGACCTGGCTCATCACCTTCTGCGCCTGCGCCGGCGGGAACATGTCGCGGATCACCGCGCGCGAGACCACGATGCCGGCCCCCGTGGACAGGCCCTGCAGCGCGCGGAACAGCACCAGTTGCCCGACCGTCTGCGACAGCGCGCAGCCGGCCGAGGCGATGGTGAACATCACGAGGCCCACCAGCACCACGGGCCGCCGGCCGAAGCTGTCGGCCAGCGCGCCGTGGAACAGGTTCATGAAGGCAAAGCCGAACAGGTAGGCCGACAGCGTCTGCTGCATCTCCACGGGGGACGCGCCCAGCGCCTGGGCAATGCCGGAGAATGCGGGTATGTAGGTGTCGATCGAGAACGGCCCGAGCATGCCGAGCACCGCCAGCAGGGCCGCCAGCGCCCATTGCGGCGCCTGCCAGATCTTGTGTGCGTCGGGATTCATGCGCTCCATCGCCCAGAAAAGCAAAAAGGGACCTGACCGTGTGGTCAGATCCCTGTTGAAGTGGTGGGCCCTGAGTGACTCGAACACTCGACCTACGGATTAAGAGTCCGCTGCTCTACCAACTGAGCTAAGAGCCCACTTCGAAACTTCAAAACCTGTGCTGTGTGGTGGAGAGGAGGAGGATCGAACTCCCGACCTTCGCATTGCGAACGCGACGCTCTCCCAGCTGAGCTACCCCCCCCACAAAGCGTGTTGTCGTTGCCAGTTGACTGGCAGAGGAAGCAAGCCTCAGATTATGCACCATTTTCTTGCCAGCCTGCAAATCACGCCCGTAATTTTCTGCTCCTACATCAGCAGGTGTTCGCCGGCGTTGTCGCCGCCCAGGATCACGTAGTTGACCTTGCGGATGTCCATCAGCTTCTTGCCGCCGGCGTAGCTGATCGAGCTCTGCACGTCCTGCTCCATCTCGACCAGCGTGTCGGCCAGGCGCCCCTTGACCGGCTCGAGGATGCGCTTGCCTTCGACGTGCTTGTACTCGCCCTTGTTGAAGTCGCTTGCGCTGCCGTAGTACTCCTTGAACAGCTTGCCCTCCACCTCCACCGTCTGGCCGGGCGACTCCTCGTGGCCGGCCAGCATGCTGCCGATCATGACCATGGTGGCGCCGAAGCGGATGCTCTTGGCGATGTCGCCATGCTCGCGGATGCCGCCATCGGCAATGATCGGCTTGGTCGCCACCCGCGCGCACCACTTGAGCGCCGAGAGCTGCCAGCCGCCGGTGCCGAAGCCGGTCTTGAGCTTGGTGATGCAGACCTTGCCCGGCCCGATGCCGACCTTGGTCGCATCCGCGCCCCAGTTCTCCAGGTCGATGATCGCCTCGGGCGTGCCGACGTTGCCGGCGATCACGAAGGAGGCGGGCAGCTTCTCCTTCAGGTAGGCGATCATGTTCTTCACCGTGTCCGCATGGCCGTGCGCGATGTCGATGGTGACGTACTCGGGCACCAGGCCCTCGGCCGCCAGGCGGTCCACCGTGTCGTAGTCGGCCTTCTTCACGCCGACCGAGATCGAGGCGAAGGCATTCCGCGCATGCATGTCGCGCACGAACTGCACGTTGTCCAGGTCGAAGCGGTGCATCACGTAGAAGTAGCCGTTCTGCGCCAGGCGCAGGCAGATCGACGCGTCCACCACCGTCTTCATGTTGGCCGGCACCACCGGGATGCGGAAGCTGCGGCCGCCGAGCTCGACGCTGGCGTCGCATTCGGAGCGGCTCTCCACGCGGCACTTGCGCGGCAGCAGCAGGACGTTGTCGTAGTCGAAGATTTCCATTGAGACTCCAAGCTCCTGAGGAAGGATCGCCGGCGGAGGGATTCCGCGCAGCGTGGGCGCTTGGCTTGGGCCGGCTCCATGTGTGCAGAGCCGGGGGAGGCGCTGCCGGTGCCTGCATGCGCAGGCCACAAAAAACCGGGCGACAAGAAACTTGGGCCCGGTGGTTGATTGTAGGGCCCCCCGGCCGTCGCGCCTGCGGCCCTGTGTAAGACCCTATGTGGGAAAAACTGGGCGAGCGCTATCGAACCGGCCTGCAGCGGCTCTGCGCCGCCGCCACGATGCGGCCCTGTGCGTCCTGCAGCCAGCCGAGCACGCGCAGGCGCTCGGGGTCGGCCCCGTCGGGGATGTTCATGGGCCGCGACTCGCTGAAGCGGCGCACGCCGGGCTGCGGCGCCCAGGTGGTGACCAGCGCATTGCGCACCAGCATGCGTGCGACCGGCGAGCCGTCGGTGCCCGGCGGCAGCGCCTCCACCAGCAGCAGCCAGGCCGTGGCGCCGCCGCGCGGCAAGGGGGCGGTCCAGGCGATGGAGGCGCCCACATAGTCCGCCACGACCGGGCCACGCGCCACGCGCAGCGCCGTGCCGCGCGTGCCCGCGACCGGCGTGCGCACGGCCTCGGTGCCGGCTCGGGGCGTGGCGCGGCGCAGTGCCGCCAGGCGCCGTTCGGCGTCGCGCGTGGCGCCGGCTGCCAGCGGCGCCTGCCCGTCTTCGCCGCGCGGCACGATCCAGTCCAGCACCAGCGTGCCGGCGTCGGGGCGCGGCGTGGCGGCGTCGGCCCAGCAGGCTTCGCAGTCCGCGTTCAGGAAGCGCTCCAGCAGCATGCGCGGGGCGGGCTCGCCGTCGCTGCTGCAGGCGGTCTGGGCCAGCGCGCAGGGGCTTGCCAGCAAGGCTGCGACCAGGGCCAGAGCCCCGCAAGGGGCAGGGAAGGGCAGGGAGAGCATGGCGAATCGCTCCAGTCGTTCAGCCTTGGGTGGCCCCATTCTGGCAGCGGTCCCATGCCTTTGCGCCGGTTCCATCGGGGCATGCCCGGTGACGGGCCCGCGCTGCCGGCCATGCTGCCGGACTCTCCCGCCAAGGGCCCCGCAACGCGGGCATGGCCCTATTCGGGCCTGATGTTGGCGCGCCGCACCACCTCGCCGTAGGCCGCCAGGCGCTCCGACATCATCTTCTCGAAGGCTGCGGGCGCCATTTCCTCGGGCGGGATCACGCCGCGGTTCTTCAGGTTGTCGATCATGGCCGGCTCGGTGGCCGCGGCGCGGATGGCCTCGTGCAGGGCCTGGACGATGGCGGGCGAGGTGTTGGCCGGCGCGGCAATGCCGGTCCACGAAGGATGGTTGAGCGGCGCATGGCCCAGCTCGGCGAAGGTGGGCACGTCGGGCAACTGCGGCAGGCGCGCCGGGGAGGCCACGGCCAGCGCCCGCAGCTTGCCGGCCTGGATGTGCGGCAGGAAGATGACGAGGTTGTCGAGCGCGAACTGCACTTCGTTGCTCAGCACGGCCGTGATGAGCGGCGAGCCGCCACGGCAGGGGATGTGCACGGCCTTGGTGGCGACGGCGAGCTGCATCATCTCCGCGTTGAGCTGGCCCATGCTGCCTGCGCCGGCGCTGCAGAAGTTGATAGATTGGCCAGATGGCTGCTTTGCGATGACACGACCAGGGTGTAGCCGTCGGCCCTGGAGCCGGCCACGAACTGCGCGCCGATCGAGCCGCCCGCGCCGGGCCTGTTGTCCACCACCATGGGCACGCCCAGGATGCGGCCCAGCGGCGCGGACGTTGAACCGGACCGGGTTCCTACAATGGCGGGATGCTCTCTCACGACCTGCTTTCCGGCGCGCCGCCGTCCGTCGCGCCCTTGCTCCAGAACCTGAACGACGAGCAGCTCGCAGCCGTCACGCTGCCCGCCGGCCATGCGCTGATCCTGGCCGGCGCGGGCTCCGGCAAGACCCGGGTGCTGACCACCCGCATCGCCTGGCTGCTGCAGAACGGCTATGTCTCGCCCGGCGGCATCCTGGCCGTGACCTTCACCAACAAGGCGGCCAAGGAAATGTCCGCGCGGCTGTCGGCCATGCTGCCGGTGAACGTGCGCGGCATGTGGATCGGCACCTTCCACGGCCTGTGCAACCGGCTGCTGCGCGCGCACCACAAGCTGGCGAACCTGCCGCAGGCGTTCCAGATCCTGGACACGCAGGACCAGCTCTCGGCCATCAAGCGGCTGATGAAGCAGTACAACGTGGACGACGAGCGCTTTCCGGCCAAGCAGACGCAGTGGTTCATCGCCGGCGCCAAGGAAGACGGCCTGCGCCCCGGCGACGTGCAGGCGCGCAACGAGGACGATCGCAAGAAGGTCGAGCTCTATCAGTTGTACGAGGAGCAGTGCCAGCGCGAGGGTGTGGTCGATTTCGGTGAGCTGATGCTGCGCAGCTACGAGCTGTTGCGCGACAACGATCCGGTCCGCGAGCACTACCAGCGGCGCTTCCGCCACATCCTGGTGGACGAATTCCAGGACACCAACAAGCTGCAGTACGCGTGGCTGAAGCAGCTCGCCGGCCCCGGGAGCAGCGTGCTGGCGGTGGGCGACGACGACCAGAGCATCTACGCCTTTCGCGGCGCCAACGTCGGCAACATGGCCGACTTCGTGCGCGAATTCGATGTCAAGCACCAGATCAAGCTGGAGCAGAACTACCGCAGTTTCAGCAACATCCTGGATTCGGCCAACGCGCTGATCAGCCACAACACCAGCCGCCTGGGCAAGAACCTGCGCACCACGCAAGGCCCGGGCGAGCCGGTGCGCGTGTTCGAGTCCACCAGCGACTTCGCCGAGGCGCAGTGGATGGTCGAGGAGATCCGCCAGCTGGTGCGCGACCAGGGCGGCGAGCCCGGCTTCGCGCGCCGCGAGATCGCCATCCTCTACCGCAGCAACGCGCAGAGCCGGGTCATCGAAACCGCGCTGTTCAACGCCGCCGTGCCCTACCGCGTGTATGGCGGCCTGCGCTTCTTCGAGCGCGCCGAAATCAAGCACGCGCTGGCCTACCTGCGCCTGCTGGAGAACCCGCACGACGACACCAGCTTCCTGCGCGTGGTCAACTTCCCGCCGCGCGGCATCGGCGCGCGCAGCATCGAGCAGTTGCAGGACGCGGCGCGCGCCGCCGGCACCTCGCTGCACGATGCGGTGTCCGCCGTGCCGGGCAAGGCCGGCGCCAACCTGGGCGCCTTCGTCGCCAGGATCGACGTGCTGCGCGAGCAGACCAGCGGCATCACGCTGCGCGAGATCATCGACGCGGTGCTGGCGCACAGCGGCCTGATCGAGCACTACCGGGCCGAGCGCGAAGGCGCCGACCGCATCGAGAACCTGGAAGAACTCGTCAACGCCGCCGAGAGCTTCGTCACCCAGGAGGGCTTCGGCCGCGACGCCGTGGCCCTGCCGATCGACGAGCTGCGCCAGTCGCCCGCCAGCCAGGGCCTGGACCCCTCGCGCCCGGTGCTCGACGAGCCGCTCGCGCCCGACGCCGACACCGGCGAAACGCTCAGCCCGCTCGCCGCCTTCCTGACCCACGCCGCGCTGGAGGCCGGCGACAACCAGGCCCAGGCCGGGCAGGACGCGGTGCAACTGATGACCGTGCATGCCTCCAAGGGGCTGGAATTCGACTGCGTGTTCATCGGCGGCATGGAAGAGGGCCTGTTCCCGCACGAGAACTCCCTGAGCGACCGCGGCGGCCTGGAGGAAGAGCGCCGGCTGATGTACGTGGCCATCACGCGCGCGCGCAAGCGGCTCTACCTGAGCTATTCGCAGACCCGCCTGTTGCACGGGCAGACGCGCTACAACCTCAAGAGCCGCTTCTTCGAGGAACTGCCGGAGGCCGCGCTCAAGTGGATCACGCCGCGCAACGCCGGGTTTGCTCCTGATTCCATGGCTGGTGGCCGGCGTCCCACCGCGGCTTGGGGCGCTTTTGGCTCAAAGGATGCGAGCTTTTCCAGCCCGCCGGTCCCGCCGCAGAAGGCCGCGCCCTCGCACGGCCTGCGCTCGGGCATGCAGGTGTTCCACACCAAGTTCGGCGAAGGCACGGTGCTGGCCCTGGAGGGCAGCGGCACCGACGCCCGCGCGCAGGTCAACTTCCCGCGGCACGGCACCAAGTGGCTGGCGCTGTCGGTCGCCAAGCTCACGCCGGTGACCTGAGTGCCTCCTGACGGCAATTCTCAGCGAAAAAGGCCTGAAGCCCAGGATTTTCCTAGGTTTTATGCTATCTATTTAATAGCATCATGGTCCTGCCGCGCGGCGGCGTCGTCCGCCTCCGGCGGTGCGCCGAAGCAGGCGACGAAGGTGGCGTAGAGCGAGGTGAAGAACATCGCCGCCATCACCAGGGCCGTGCCCACCATCACCCCGGTGATCAGCGCCGTGGCCAGGGCCGACTCGCCGCTGCCCAGGATGCCGCTGACCACCAGCAGCGTGGTGACGAGGCCCGCCGCCAGCCCGCCGACGACGAAGATGCCGGTCCAGGCCAGCGCGTAGACCGCAAAGGCGCCCATGTTGCGCAGGCAGGCGACAAAGCTGAAGAACAGGCTCTTGACCGGCGCCACCCCGTGCCAGAACACCAGCGCCGAGGCGTGCCAGAACAGCATGGACAGCGGCAGGTAGAGCAGCAGGGCCACCCACATGGCCGCCTGCACGCCGGGCGCGCCCATGGTCTGCGCGTCCATCCGCGAGCCCAGGACGTAGGCGCCGGCGAACGTGCCGCCGTCGCACAGCGCCGAGGCGCCCATCATCAGCAGGAAGCCCAGCACATAGAGCAGCCCCAGCACGCCCATGGCGCGGGCCTTTTCGCGGCCCGAGCGCAGGCCGACGAAGAGCAGGGCGGGGCGGGCGAAGCGGCCGGCAGCAGCCTCGCGCGCGGCGGCCATCATGCCCAGCGTGGCCGTCGGCAGCAGACCCAGCGCCAGCGCGAAGCCCACCAGCGGCACCACGGTGGCCAGCGACATCAGGGCCATGAACAGGAAGAACATGCCCGACAGGGCCACCGGCTGGCGCAGGAAGGTGCGCACGCCCGCGCGGGCCCACTCCAGGCCGGTTCTTGCGGGGACGATATGGAGGTGCATGGGAGAGGAGTGGGGGTCAGGCCATGGCAGGCTGCAGCGTCGCGATGCGGCCGCGCAGCACGCGTTCGAAGTGGGTCGGGTCGTGCGGCGTGAGCAGCGCCGCCTCGCGCGGCAGGTGGAAGTCCCACAGGCGCGAGATCCAGAAGCGCAGCGCCGCCGCGCGCAGCAGCGCCGGCAGCAGGCGGCGCTCGGCCGCCTCCAGCGGGCGCACCGCCTCGTAGGCGCCCTGCATGGCCTGCGCGCGCACGGGGTCGTGCTCGCCGGTGGCCAGGTCGATGCACCAGTCGTTCAGGCACACCGCCAGGTCGAACAGGAAGCTGTCCCAGCCGGCGAAGTAGAAGTCGAAAAGGCCGGTGAGCGCCTCGCCCTCGAACATCACGTTGTCGCGGAACAGGTCGGCGTGGATCGGTCCGCGCGGCAGGGCGGCGTAGGCGGGCTGGGTGGCGACGTGGTTCTGGTACGCCAGCTCGGCGCGCAGCAGCGCCGCCTGGTCCGGGTCCAGGTGCGGCAGCACCGTGGGCACCACCTCGTTCCACCAGGGCAGCCCGCGCAGGTTGGGCTGGCTGCGGCCGAAGTCCCGGCCGGCCAGGTGCATGCGCGCCAGCATGTCGCCGACCGCGCGGCAGTGCGCCGGGCCGGGGTGGAGTTCGCTCTTGCCGCGCAGGCGGTTGACCACCGCGGCCGGCTTGCCGGCCACGCAGTGCAGCACGTTGCCGGTGCGGTCGGGCGCCGGGTCCGGCACCGGAATGCCGCGCGCGGCCAAGTGCTGCATCAGGTACAGGTAGAAGGGCAGTTGTGCGGCGCTGAGACGCTCGAACAGCGTGAGCACGAATTCCGCCTGCCGGCCGGGCTCCTCCGCGGAGCCCTCCTGCCAGGTGGTGGCGAAGTAGTTGGTGTTCTCGATGCCGCCGGAGATGCCGCGCAGCTCCAGCAGTTCGCCCAGGCGCAGGTGGCGCAGAAGCTTGCGTGCCTCGTCCGTGGAGACTTCGGTGAATACGGCCATGCGATCAAAAAAAGCGGGCCGGGCATGACCCGGCGGGAGAGAAGGAAGCGCGGGGTCAGAAGCCCATCACCCGCCAGACGCGCTGGCCGGTGTCGGATTCGGCGCCATCGCGCGCGGCCGGGCGGCGCCGGGCGCCGTCGGTCGGGGTGATCTGGTATTCGGGCACCTGGGCCTTGGGCTGCACCGTGATGCTCTGCGTCTGGCCGCCGTAGCGCACCTCGTCGACGCGGCTGCCGCCGTCTTCCACCCGGATGCGCTCGATGCGCTGCTCCACCCGCTTGTCGGCCGGCGCGGGAACGTCGGCCGGCGCCTGCGCCAGGGCGGCCAGGCTGCACAGGCCGGCGGCCAGCGCCGCAAGGCGCCGCAAGCCTGGGGCGAAGGGGTGGGGGTCAAGGGCGGCGCGCATGGGCTGGATTGTAGGCTCGGCGCGGGCTGCCATGCACAATCCCCCCTATGAGCGAAACCCCTTCCGCGCAAGCGGCCGACACCCCCGACGCCGCACCCGCGCACCCGCCCAAGACCCTGCTGCTGGTCGACGGCTCCAGCTACCTGTACCGTGCCTTCCACGCCATGCCCGACCTGCGGGCCGTGCCGGGCGACCCCAGGAGCCCTGCCACCGGCGCGATCCGCGGCATGGTCAACATGCTGGCGGCGCTGCGGCGCGAGGTGCGGGCCGACTACGTGGCCTGCGTCTTCGACGCCAGCGGGCCGACCTTCCGCGACCAGCTCTACCCGGACTACAAGGCCAACCGCAGCCCCATGCCGGACGACTTGCGCAGCCAGATCGCGCCGATCCACGAAGTGGTGCGCCTGCTGGGCTGGCCGGTGCTGGTGGTGCCCGAGGTCGAGGCCGACGACGTCATCGGCACCCTGGCCGCCACGGCCTCCCGGCAGGCGGTGGAGGTGATCGTCTCCAGCGGCGATAAGGACCTGAGCCAGCTGGTGGATGCGCGCATCACCATCATCGACACCATGAACGGCAAGAAGCGCGACGTGGCCGGCGTCACGGCCGAGTTCGGCGTGCCGCCCTCGCTCATGCTGGACTATCAGGCGCTGGTGGGCGACGCGGTGGACAACGTGCCGGGCGTGCCCAAGGTCGGCCCCAAGACCGCCGCCAAGTGGCTGATGGAATACGGCTCGCTCGAAGCGCTGATGGCGCGCGCCGACGAGATCAAGGGCGTGGCCGGCGAGAACCTGCGCGCCAGCCGCGACTGGCTGCCCAAGGCCCGCGAGCTGCTGACCATCTGCACCGACTGCGATCTGGCCGGCCACGTGGACGGCCTGCCCGCGCTCGACGCCCTGGCCCCCGCCGTGCAGCAGACCGAGGCGCTCAAGGCCTTCTATGAACGCTACGGCTTCAAGAGCCTGGTCAGGTCGCTGGAGGCGCAGGACGCGCCGCCGGAGCTGCTCGAGCAGGCCAAGAAGAAGGCCAAATCCGACCCGGGCCCCGGCCTGTTCGACGACGAGGCCGACACCGCCGCGGCCCCGGCCAGCAACCTCCGCTACGAGACGGTCCTCGACTGGCCCGCCTTCGACGCCTGGCTGGCGAAGGCGCAGGCCGCGGACCTGGTGGCCATCGACACCGAGACCAGCTCGCTCGACGAGATGCGCGCCGAAATCGTCGGCATCAGCCTCTCGGTCACGCCCGGCGCGGCCGCCTACATTCCGCTGGCGCACGACTACCCCGGCGTGCCGGCACAACTGCCGCGCGACGAGGTGCTGGCCCGGCTCAAGCCCTGGCTGGAGGACGGCAGCCGCCAGAAGCTCGGCCAGCACGTGAAGTACGACCGCCACGTGTTCGCCAACCACGGCATTGAGGTGCGGGGCTACGCCCACGACACCATGCTGCAGAGCTACGTGCTCGAAGTGCACAAGCCGCACGGCCTGGCCAGCCTGGCCGAACGCCACCTGGGCCGCAGCGGCATCCAGTACGAGGACCTGTGCGGCAAGGGCGCGCACCAGATCCCGTTCAGCCAGGTGGCGATCGACAAGGCGGCCGAATACTCCTGCGAGGACTCGGACCAGACCCTGGACCTGCACCGCGTGCTCTGGCCCCAGCTCGAAGCCGTGCCGCAGCTGCGCCAGATCTACGAACTGGAGATCGCCAGCAGCGAGGCGCTCTACCGTGTGGAGCGCAACGGCGTGCTGATCGACGCGCCCACGCTGGCCGCGCAAAGCCATGAACTCGGCCAGCGCATCCTGCAACTGGAGGCCGAAGCCTTCGAGATCGCCGGCCAGCCGTTCAACCTGGCCAGCCCCAAGCAACTGGGCGAGATCTTCTTCGACAAGCTGGGCATGCCCGTGGTCAAGAAGACCGCCACCGGCGCGCGCAGCACCGACGAGGAAGTGCTGGAGAAACTCGCCGAAGACTACCCCCTGCCGGCCAAGCTGCTGGAGCACCGCTCGCTCAGCAAACTGAAGGGCACCTACACCGACAAGCTCGCGCAGCTGGCGCTGCCGCGCACCGGCCGCGTCCACACCCACTACGCGCAGGCGGTGGCCGTCACCGGCCGCCTCTCCAGCAACGACCCGAACCTGCAGAACATCCCCATCCGCACGCCCGAGGGCCGGCGCGTGCGCGAAGCCTTCATCGCGCCCCCCGGCCGCCTGATCGCCAGCGCCGACTACAGCCAGATCGAGCTGCGCATCATGGCCCACCTGAGCGACGACGCCAGCCTGCTGCGCGCCTTCGGCGAAGGCCTGGACGTGCACCGCGCCACCGCCGCCGAGGTCTTCGGCGTGGCGCTGGAGCAGGTCACCAGCGAGCAGCGCCGCTATGCCAAGGTCATCAACTTCGGCCTGATCTACGGCATGAGCAGCTTCGGCCTGGCGAAGAACCTGGGCATCGAGACCAAGGCCGCGGCCGCCTACATCGACCGCTACTTCCAGCGCTACCCCGGCGTCAAGGCCTACATGGACGAGACCCGCGCCAGCGCCAAGGAAAAGGGCTACGTCGAAACCGTCTTCGGCCGCCGCCTGTACCTGCCCGAGATCAACTCGCCCAACGGCCCGCGCCGCGCCGGCGCCGAGCGCGCCGCCATCAACGCGCCCATGCAGGGCACGGCCGCCGACCTGATCAAGAAGAGCATGGTCGAGGTCCAGCGCCTGCTGGACGCCGAAGGCCGCGGCACGCTCATGATCATGCAGGTGCACGACGAACTGGTGTTCGAGCTGCCCGAGTCCGAGGCCGACTGGGTGCGCACCGAGGTGCCGCGCATCATGGCCGGCGTGGCGCAGTTGAAGGTGCCGCTGCTGGCGGAGATCGGGTTTGGCGCGAATTGGGACAGGGCGCATTGAGGCGCATCACGTCCCGGCCCTGAAAAGCGAGTGGCATGCGCAAGCGGCGCGTTCGGTATTTTCATGTGCGGTCTTGTCGGGCATCAACGCTCGTCAACTTGCCGATACAGTGATTTACCCGCCGCCCCGGCAGCCCCCTAGACTGGCCCCCTCCTCACCCCACCAGGAGTGCCGCCATGCTGCCCAAAGACCTGCGCACCGACTTCGACTCCCTGCGCCCCGGCGCCTCGACCGGATCCGGCGCCACGCGCCGCACCGCGCTCAAGGCGGCGTTGGGCGCGGGCTACGCGGCGGCTGCGCTGCCGATCACGGCGCAGACGGTGATCGTCACCTCGCTCGACGGGCTCGCGGCCGGGCGCACCAGCTATCCCGTCGGCGGCTTCGACGTGCCGGCCTACCACGCGGCGCCGGCGGGCAAGACCGGCCTGCCGGTGATCCTGGTGGTGCAGGAGATCTTCGGCGTGCATGCCTACATCGAGGACGTCTGCCGCCGCTTCGCCAGGCGGGGCTACCTGGCCGTCGCGCCCGAGCTGTATGCGCGCCAGGGCGATGCCAGGGGCTACACCGACATCCCCAGGCTGATGGCCGACATCGTCTCCAAGGTGCCCGATGCGCAGGTGCTGGGCGACCTGGACGGCGCGCTGGCCTGGGCCGCGGCGAATGGCGGCGACGTGTCGCGCGCCGGCATCACCGGGTTCTGCTGGGGCGGGCGCATCGCCTGGCTCTATGCCGCGCAGGGGCCGGTCAAGGCCGGCGTGGCCTGGTATGGCCGGCTGGTGGGTGACAAGACCGCGCTCACGCCGCAGCAGCCGGTGGATGTCGGCGCCAGCCTGCGCGCGCCGGTGCTGGGCCTGTATGGCGCTGAGGACTCCGGCATTCCCCTTGACACGATTGCTAAGATGAAAATGGCCCTGGCGTCCGGCACTGCCGCCGCCCGGGCCTCGCAGTTCGTGGTCTACCAGGGCGCGGGGCATGCCTTCCACGCCGACTACCGTCCCAGCTACCGCCAGGCGCCGGCCGAGGAGGGCTGGCGGCGCGCGCTGGAGTGGTTCCGCACGAACGGCGTGGCATAGCGTCTGCCCGCCGCGCCCGGCCCCGGCTGCATGCCGAGCCGCCCCGCTTCCTGCGTGGCGGCTTTTTTTCGTGGTGATCGTGTTTTCTGAATGAAATGTGGCGCCAGCCGGCGTCCAATCTGGGGTACTAGCTATGGTATTGGTAGCAATCGTGCTGGCGACGCTGGCAGCGGGAATCGGTAGCGTGTGGCTGGCGGCCTGGCTGCTGCGCATGGGGCTGGGCGGGCGCGAGGGCGGCGTGGGGCCGCAGCATCTGCTGAGCCTGGCCGCTGGCGCGCTGCTGGCCACGGCCTTCATGCACCTGCTGCCCGAAGCCTTCGAGAGCACGGTGGCGCCGCACGCGCTGTTCACGACGCTGCTGGTGGGGCTGGTGTTCTTCTTCCTGCTGGACAAGGCCGAGCTGTGGCACCACGGCCATGAGCACGGCGCCGGCCCCGAGGGTTCGGACGGTACCGCGCTGCACGGGCATGGCCACGATCACGGCCATGACCACCACCACCACGGCCATGCGCACCCCCATGCGCCGCCGCGCGCCGGCGGCTGGGCCATCCTCACCGGCGACGGCGTGCACTGCTTCGGCGACGGCATCCTGATCGCCTCGGCCTTCGCCGCCGACCTGCGGCTGGGCCTGGCGGCGGCGCTGGCGGTGCTGGCGCACGAGGTGCCGCACCACATGGGCGATCTGGTGGTGGTGCGCCAGAGCAGCGACAACCGGCGCGCGGCGCTGCTCAAGGTGTCGCTGGCCGGCGCGCTGACGGTGCTCGGCGGCCTGGCGGGCCACTTCCTGGTGGAGCAGCTGCGCGGCTGGCTGCCGTTCTTCCTGGTGGTGGCCGCCAGCAGCTTCGTCTACGTGGCGCTGGCCGACCTGATCCCGCAGCTGCAGCGGCGCCTGGACGTGCGCCAGACGGCGATCCAGGTGAGCTGGCTGCTGGCCGGCATCGTGCTGGTCACGCTGGTGAGCGGCCTGGCGCACGGCGGCCACGCGCACGAGGGCCACGGGCATGGCCCCAGCGGGCATGACGGGCATGCCGTGAGCGCGCCCGCCCCAGGCTGATTCACGCCCCGAGCGCGTCGCGCACCACCGTCAGTTGCCGGCGCGAGACGAACATGGGCTCGCTCACGCCGTGCAGCCGCACGGCCCAGCCTTCGCCTTCCTCGCTGTCGTCGAGCCGCTCCAGCGAGCGCAGCGCGCGGCGCGCCACCAGGGCGTTGCGGTGCACCCGCAGGAAACGCGGGGCGTAGCGCTCTTCCAGGTCCTGCAGCGCACCGTCGAGGATGTAGCTGCGCTCGGCGGTGCGCACGGTGACGTACTTCAGCTCGGCCTTGAGGTAGAGCACCTCCTCGATCGGTATGCGGTCGGTGCGGCCCCGCTCCTGGATGACCAGGGTGTTCGGCGCTGAATCGGGCTGTAGCCCAGAAGGTGCATGGGTTATGCGCTCTGCTTTTTGTAGCGCCTGTTGCAGGCGCTCGAGCCGCACCGGCTTGGTGAGGTAGTCGGCCGCGTCCAGCTCGAAGGCCGCCAGCGCATGCTCGGCGTGCGCCGTGACGAAGACCAGCGCGGGCGGCCGGTCCAGACCGCGCAGGGTGGCGGCCAGGGCCAGGCCGTCCTCGCCCGGCATGTGGATGTCCAGCAGCACCACGTCGAAGCCGCGGCTGCGCAGCAGGGCGCGCGCCTGCTGCACGTTGGCGGCTTCCTCCACCCGCCCCGGCGCGGGCGCGGTGCAGTCGCCCAGCAGGGTGCGCAGCCGTTGCCGCGCCAGGGGCTCGTCGTCCACCAGAAGAATGTCAAGAGGCATGGTCGGGTTCCATCGGCAGGGAAAACAGGGGCCTCATGCCGGCAGCCGGATGCGCACGCGGTAGAGGTTGCCGCGGCGCTCGGCGCGGAAGCTGCCTTCCACGTCGTGCAGCAGCGCCAGCCGCGCGCGCACGTTGTCCTGGGCCATGCCATGGCCGGCGCGGGGCGCGGGCGCGCCCTCGGCCTGCGGCGGCACGTCGTTGGTGATCTTCAGGATCACCGAGCCGCCGCGGCGCTCGGTGGAGATGCGAAGGCGCGCGCCGCGCGCGCTGGCCTCCACGCCGTGGATCACCGCGTTCTCCACCAGCGGCTGCAGCAGCAGCGGCGGCACCCGGGCCGTGCCCGCGGCCGGATCGAGCGCCCAATCCACCTGCAGGCGGCTGCCGAAGCGCACCTGTTCGATGGCCAGGTAGCGCTGGGCCAGCACGATCTCCTCGGCCAGGGTGCTCGACTCGCCGCGCTCCACCAGCGCATGGCGGAACAGGTCGCTCAGGTCCTCGAGCAGCGCCTCGGCGCGCGAGGGTTCGGCGCGTACCAGGGCGACGGCGCTGTTGAGTGTGTTGAACAGGAAGTGCGGCCGGATGCGCGCCTGCAGTTCGGCCAGTTGCGCCGCCACGGCCGCCGGGGCGCGCCCGCGCGCGCGCAGCACCAGGCCGGCCATCAGCCTGTCTCTTATACACATCTAAAAGGGGGGGGGGGGGGGGGGGGGGGGGGGGGGGGGGGGGGGGGGGGGGGGGGGGGGGGGGGGGGGGGGGGGGGGGGGGGGGGGGGGGGGGGGGGGGGGGGGGGGG
>NZ_JAELTO010000159.1 GCF_016428875.1 Xylophilus sp. ASV27 | reverse complement strand
CCAAAGCCGAGTGGTCCGACACGCAGATGCTGCGTCGCGTGTGCCAGTGGGTGATGCCCAGGATGGACTTCAGTCAGGGCGGCTGGTGGATCATCGACGACACCGGGTTCCCGAAGAAGGGCCGCCACTCGGTGCGTATTCCGATCAAAACAGCCACCTGTTCCGATTCAAACCCACCAGCCATTCCAGTTCAAACCCGCCACCGTTTCCGATTCGATTCCGCCACCGCTATTGACCTGTTGGCAGCCCCTCAGCGCAGAGTTGTCCACGGCGGCGGTCGGTCGGCGCTTGCGACGAACCGGCCGACCGCCGCGGTGGGCAACTCGTGTTCAGCGCGCAGGCTGTTCTTGCCGGCCTCCGCCGGCACACTTGTTTTCTTGGCGCCGCAAGGTTCGCAGTTGCATTTACGCAGCCGCCGAGCGCCGTCGCTTTGGCCGCATCGACTCCCCGACCAGTTCGATTCGATGTGCGCCACTCACGACCCGGTCCATGATGGCGTCAGCGACGGTAGGGTTCCCGTCCGCCAGATAGTCGTGCCAACGCTTAACCGGCAACTGGCTGGTGACGACGGTCGCCCGCGTTCCTGACCGGCTTTCGATGACCTCCAGCAGATCGGCCCGTCGCTCCGCAGTCAGCGTGTTGATGCCCAGATCGTCAATGATCAGGAGATCGAGCTTGCCGATGGCGGCAATGCGTTTGCGGAAGGTGCCGTCGGCGTGCGCGATGGCCAGTTCTTCCAGCAGCAGCGGCACGCGCTCAAACTTCACCGTCATCCCTTGCCGGCAGGCCTGGTTGCCCAAGGCGCAGGCGATCCAGGTCTTTCCCAGGCCGGTGGCCCCCGTCACGATGACGTTGACCCCATGTCGGATCCAGTTGCACAGGGCGAGCGACGCCATGATCGACCGATCGAGCCCACGCTTGACCCCGTAGTCGATGTCTTCCATGCACGCCGGTTCGCGCAGCTTCGCGTTGGCCAGCAAGCGCCGCAGACGCTTGTCATCGCGGTAGGTCACCTCATGGTCGACCATCAGGCCGATGCGCTCTTCGAAGCTTAGGTGGCCGTTCGCTGCCGATTCGATCTGCTGCGAGAAGGCATGCGCCATGCCGAAGAGCTTGAGTTCGTTGAGCTTGCGCACGGTGTCGTTGGTCATCATGAGTGTTCTTGGTGTCTGTTCAGTGGTAGTGCTCGGAGCCACGCAGGTTCTCGTGGAGGAAGTTGGCCTCGGTCGTGCGCGCTCCCTGCATGTCCAGCCGGTTCACGAGAATGGCGCGCACACTGGCCACGGACGTGGCACCGCTGCTGACGGCCTTGGCACACGCCGCTTCGACGCGGTCGGTGCCGAACTCGGTGCTCAGCTTGCGCATGCCCAGGCCCAGGCGGTATCCGGCCGTCTTGCCGCCACCGGCGGCCAGTCGTTGTTCGACAAACGCCATGGTCTGTGGACCGATACCGCTGGCCCACTGCAACTCACGGTCGGGCGTCCACATGCCAAAGGCATGCTCGGCCGGCGTCAGGTGAGTCGGGTCGATGACCGCATCGTCACCGGGCGTCTTGACATGGCTGGCCACACGACGACCACCGAACAGCAACTCGACAACGGCCGCCGTCACGCGGATATCGACCACCTGCGACACCAGCTTGGCAGGCGCCGAGAACAGTCGCCCACCCACGTTGACCATCTTGTCCATGTCCACCCGCGCCCTGCGGAACTCGACGTACTCGTAGGGCGCGGTCGGCAGGCTACGCAGGTGCGGGCAATCGAGGCTATCGAAGGCCCTGCGGCGATTGCCGGGCAGCTTCTGAAACGGCCGGCTGTTCAAGTCGACCAGCAGTTCCCGGATGGCATCGTTCAGCTCGCCCAGGCTGGTGAAGACCCGCCGGCGCAGCCGGAACAGGATCCATCGCTCGACGATCAGCACATGCCCTTCCACCTTGGCCTTGTCCTTCGGGTGCCGGGCACGGGCTGGCTGGATCGCCGTGGCGTAGTGGGCTGCGAAGTTCTGGTAGCTGTCGTTGACCAGCGGCTCCGTCAGGCTCGCCCGCGTGACAGCACTCTTCAAGTTGTCGCATACGATGAAGTTCGGCACACCGCCGAAGAACTCCAGCATGCGCACGTGAGCTGCGATCCAGTCCGGCAGGGTCTGCGACCAGTGGGCCTCGGCGTACGTGTAGTTGGAGGCGCCGAGGACACCGACGAAAACCTGCGCTCGCAAGATCTGGCCGGAGGCCGCGTCATGGACGGCGATGGTCGGCCCGGCGTAGTCGACGAACACCTTGTCGCCGGCCAGGTGCGTCTGCCGCAGGTAGCTCTTGAGGCTGCGACACCACCTTCGATACAGGGCGCAGAACTGGCTGCGCTGCATGCCGTCGGGGTGGACGGCAAGGTACTCGGCGTGCAATTGCTGCAGCGTCGCACCGGGCAGTTGCATGTCTCGGTGCACGTCCGCCCAGTTCGGCTCCGGCCGGCGCGCCCGCGTCGCTGGCTCGACGGGGTACAGCCGCCGCTCAAGCTCGGCATCGTCCAGGTCGTGGGGCAGCGGCCAGGCGAGCCCCGCGTTCGCCGCGCGCAGCAGGTAGTCCGCCACGGCGTCGCGTGAGACGCCCAAGCTCATCGAGACAGCGCGGCGGCTCAGCAGCGAACCGTGAGACAGCCGCAGAACCTCGCGGATCTTGCGCATGTGGATTCTCCGATTGACCATCGTTCCTCGACGGCGGGCAGGCCGTCCTTGACAGTCCAAGCGACGGGTCGGAAAATCCAACTTGAAGTCCCCACTTCATTGGATCCGATCCCGTAGGCGGCCCACAGTTTGCGCTGTGGGCCGCTTGCGTTTGGGCGCCTGTTGCGTGTTCCGGGTCGGGTCATCAGTCCGCCGGCATGGGGGGCTCTGCTGTGGCCTCGCCCCGCCGCCGGGGCGAGCGCCCGCGCGGCCGGAACGTGTAGCGCTGCGGCCAGAGTTCACTCGGCGACAGGCCGATCAGCTTGCCGACATGGCACGCCACCTCGAAGGAGGAGATCCGCCCGTGGATCACGTTGCCCACCACGCTGGCTGAAACCCCCAGATCGCGTGCGATGTCGGACTGGCTGACGCCCAGGCGCTTGAGTCGGTAGGCGATGTCGATCCCGTCCATGGTGACAGTCTCGTCAGTTGCGAGTAGATTGAGCACAAACAGTAGATTGTCGTTCTCTATGGAAACAGAATATACGCCTAGGCGATCAACATCGCAAGGCGCCGCCGCCTCGCTGGAGGCGCTGCCGGCACGTCTTGCCCAGGTCGTGGCCTATGCCGGGGTCAGCCAGGCCGAGTTGGCTCGGCGCATCGGCGCGTCCGCAGGTTTCGTCAGCGATGTGCTCCGTGGGGTCAAGCGACCGGGCGTCGAGATGCTGATGGGTCTGCGCGAGGCGTTCGGCGTGTCGGTGGACTGGCTGCTGTCGGGCGAGGGCACGATGATCGGCGGCGCCGGCATTCGCCATGACCTCTTCCGTGCCATCCGCTTGCAAATCGCCGTGGCCAGGGCGGCGGTGATGGAGCAAGATGCCACAGCCCGGGCGCTGCTGCTCCTGATCCGCGAGGGCCAACTGGCGGCAGCGGCGGACGATCAGGCGTTCAAGGTGCTGCTGGATCGCGTTGCCCCGGAGGACGGCGATCTCGATCTTGCGGTCGAGCTGTACAACGGCCACCAGTGGGCGACAGACCCCGTCTCGCAGCGGCGCAACCTGCTGGCGGCGGCCGTGGCCCACTTTGAGGCTCGCAAGCCGGTGGACCGGCTGGCCGCCCTGACAGGCGCCGAGGCAGAGCCATCGCTTGTGCAGGTGAACACCGGAAAGGGCCAGCGGATTGCCGGGCGTGACTTCCATGAGCACGGCCGGCGCAAGCGATGAGCGACAGCGGGCAAGGGTCGGCCATCACCCAGCTCAACCTGGGCGAGCGCAGCCGCATCGCTGGCCGCGATTACTACGAAAGCAGGGTCCCGGACTCGATCAAGGTGTACCTGGCAACGACTCCATCGGACCAGCTCGATGAAGAGGCGATCGACAACGAGCGGCTGTTCTACTACCGCTTCGGCATTGACGTGCCACGGCCCGCGCGGGAGCAGGTGATCGCCCTCAAGCGCCAACATGGCCTCACCGATGCCGAGTGCCGCTGGCTGCGGCGCTCAGGGCAGTTCCGCATCAACCGGGAGGGCGCGAAGCTGGTGCCAGATCGACTGGTTCCCGCAGCGGCTTGGTTCTATGCGGTCATCCTGGCGTTCTTCTTTGGTAGCACCATCCTGGTCATCAATCTGTCCAACGCACCTTCCTGGAAACAGTCTTTGGGGTCGGTGACCGTCGCCGCTCTTTGGTTCAACTCCATGTGGGCAGTCAACAAGCTCTTCTGGGCGCCCTGGCGCTGGGTGAGGGGCCTGTCAGACGCCTGAGGCCTGTTGCTCGGCGCAAGATCGGTAGTGGACGTCCTAAGGCGGCGCGCCATCCGTGGTTCGCCGGCTGTTGAACCATTGCCAGCCGGTTCTGCCGAGGCTCTTCTCCCTCAGGTAAGCGTTCCGATACTGAGTTCGTGGCCAGCTACTTTTATCCGGGCAAAAACAATAAAAGCCGGGTACAATATCGCATGAACTCACAAACGCTACCTCCAACCGACCCGGCAAGCCGCATTGAGTCGCCTTCCCGGCCCGCTGCAACGCTTCACCTTGTCTTTGGCCCGCAGGGTTCGGGCAAGTCCACACATGCAAATACTCTAGCCAAGCAGATCAATGGCGTCTGCTTTGCTATCGATCCATGGATGCTTGACCTGTACGGCCCGGACATGTCGCCGCCGTTGGACTTTTCCTGGGTGATGCAACGGGTGCGACGCTGTGAGGCGCGTATCTGGAAGACGGCTGTCACTGTCGCACGGCAAGGTATGGACGTCGTGCTGGACATAGGTTGCATGAAAGCCGCGGATCGGCTGCGCTTTTCGCAAATGGCCGCACAAGCCGCCTTGCCATTCCAAACGCACTTTGTGAGCACTGACCTTCAGACGCGGCGTCAGCGAGTGCAATCGCGCAATGCCGAGCGCGGGGACACGTTCGCATTTCCGGTCTCGCCAGCGATGTTCGAGATGATGGAAAGCCAGTACGAGGCACCCGACGAGGCAGAAATGGCGCACGCCAATGTTCTGAAAACCTGATGCGTGCCCCAAACAGTTCGATGAGTCTGCCCAACTCGGCTGCGACATTGCCTGTGCCGCGCGCGCTGTGGCGTACGTACTTGGCATTCCTTGGGCCGATGGTGGTTGCAAACATTCTTCAGGCCCTCGCCAGCACGTTCAACGGAATCTACGTCGGACAAATGCTCGGCACCCGCGCACTGGCCGCTGTGTCCGGAATGTTCCCCATCGTGTTCTTCTTCGTCTCGCTGCTCATAGGCATTGGGGCAGGTGCCTCAGTCCTCATCGGACAAGCATGGGGTGCGCGCGACCTCGAGAAGGTCAAGACTGTTGCGGGTAGCACGCTTTTCCTTTGCGCGCTCATCGGCACGGCAGCGGCCATCCTTGGCGGCTTGTTTGCAAGCCATGCGCTGGTAGCCCTGGAAACGCCTGCAGACGTGCTGCAGGACGCCGAGGCTTATGCACGCCTGGTCATGCTGGCCCTGCCGCTCTTGCTCGTGTTCGTCTCGTCCACGCAACTCTTGCGCGGTGTCGGCGATTCACTGAACCCCTTGTTGGCCTCGCTGCTTTCTACTGGGGCCGGCATGCTCTTCACGCCGGCCCTGATCCGAGGTTGGGTGGGATTGCCACAGCTGGGCATCCTCGCCCCCGCAGTAGCTGGCATCATTGCCAATGCTCTCGCACTGGGATTTCTTATCCTGCGCCTGCGGAGAAACAGACACGCGCTGGCCCCAGATCTGGCATTGTGGCGGGCATTGCGCCCCAACATGCTCGTCCTGGTTCGAGTTCTGCGCATAGGGCTTCCGACCGGCGTTCAAATGGTTGTGATCTCGCTGGCGGAATTGGCCATTCTCTCGCTTGTCAATCGCTATGGCTCGGGAGCTACTGCAGCCTATGGCGCCGTGAATCAGGTCGTGAACTACGTGCTGTTCCCGGCAATGTCCATTGCAATTGCAGCCTCCATTCTGGGCTCGCACGCGATCGGCGCGGGCCGAGTGGAGCAGCTTAGTGTCATCTTGCGCACTGGTCTTCTCCTCAACGTCGTCATCGTCGGCTCGCTAGTTGGGCTTGGTTATTGGTTCTCACGCCAGATCCTCGGCCTGTTCATCACCCAGACGCCGACACTGTTGGTCGCGGAGGACCTGTTGCACGTCATGCTGTGGAGCATGGTGTTGTTCGGCTTTCAATCCATTGTGGGCGGCATCATGCGAGCCAGCGGCACAGTGCTTGTGCCGGTGGCGATTTCGGTCGCAAGCATCACGCTCGTGGAATTACCTTGCGCGTATGCGCTGAGTGCGCACTACGGACTCAAGGGTGTATGGATAGCCTATCCCATTGCTTTCGGCACGATGCTGGTCCTGCAAATTTCGTTCTATTTTGGGGTATGGCGACATAGAAAGATCGAGCGGCTGACATGACAACGACGGCCACTTCACGGCAAATTCGCGCCATATCAAACCGAATGAGTCAGCAACATGCATGACGGTCTATCAAGCCTTTACATCGCATTCAACGGAATGCAGCGGCTCGCCACCGGCCCGCTCGCCGACGTAGCCACTGAGATCAAACGAGTAGTGGACAGGGGCCAACACCGACCGATCCTGCTCTTTGATGCGCGGACCAGCGAACTGCTGGACATTGATACTCGAGGCAGCGTTGAAGACGTTGCGCTGCGCTACGCCAGCTCGCACGGCACTTCGGCGCCTGGCGACGAGGCATCAGCGCCTGAGGCCTCAGCCGACGGACCCCGTACGCGCGGACGCCCTAAGCTCGGCGTGGTCGCGCGAGAGGTCACCTTGCTGCCTCGCCACTGGGACTGGCTGAACACCCAACCGGGTGGCGCATCCGTGGCGCTACGCAAACTGGTAGAGGAAGCCCGTCGTGCCAACGCTGGCCGCGATACTGCTCGCAAGTCCCGCGAAGCGGCCTACAAGTTCATGTCTGCAATCGCCAGCAGCTTGGAGACTTTTGAGGAAGCGACCCGTGCGCTGTTTGCAGGAGATCGTCCGCGTGACCTTGCCCCTGGAATCCGTATCCCATAGCTGAGCTCATGAGGTGGCTTGCCTTGGTTGATTGGCAAGCCAGTCCTGCTCGAACTGCATCGGGCTGACGTAGGCCAGCGTCGAGTGCAGTCGGG
>NZ_JAELTO010000158.1 GCF_016428875.1 Xylophilus sp. ASV27 | reverse complement strand
CTGGCCGCGTTTGGCAAGCTGCGAACCCGCTTCGAGCGCCGCATCGACATTCATGTCGCGCTGCTTTCCCTGGCTTGTTGTGTCATCTGTGCTCGCAACCTCCCTTTGTTTTGTTAGCCGCTCTTATTCCAAAACATATTTTGATGCACCAACCCACGTGAGATGCCGAGAATCCGCACGCGCCTTCCAGCGCTGCGGTGATCGGCGGGGTTCCTTCTTTCCACTCTTTGCGGCCTTGACGTCGTTGGCAGGCGCAACCATCATGCAGATGGGGCCGAACGGCGCCCAACGGCTCGCCCCGGCGCACTACTTTTCGCACCACATCTGATTCCAGACAGCGCCTGACTCCTGCACCGAGCCCGGGAAACATGGCGAAGACAGCCTCAGTTCCCGCGACCTGTGTGCTGGCCTCTGACACGCGACTCAGCAAACAGGCTGCGTGCCTGTTCCCGCACAACCCTCAGATCTAAGAAGCGTTTGCGAGAGCACGGGCCACGCAGACACCAACGCATCCCGCAACTCCACCCTGCAGGCGGGCTATTTTCTGCTGGCGGCGTGCCCTTGGCCTGGACTGCCGCCCTTTGTCGGGCTTCGACGAATCGCTGGTAAACCCCACGTTCTTTCCTGACGGCCAGCATCGTGTGAACTCTCGTTGCATCCTCGGCCATGGCGACGCGTTCAGGCTGTTCAAGCGTCTGCCAAGGCTGAAGCTGGAGGAAGCCTGCTCGGCTCTCTGATCGTCGAAAGTTTGATCTATTGCAAATTTGGTGTTTTATAAATATGCTTGGTATACCAACAAAAGAAATCAAGGATGACAACAATGTACCGAGCGCTTGCATGCGCGGCCCTGGCCGCGCTCTCCACCTCATGCATGGCAGAGACCTGGCCTAGCAAAGCCATCAGCATCGTCGTCCCATTCGGCGCGGGTGGCAATACAGACGCCATCGCCCGCCTCACCGCCAACTACCTGACCAAGGCGCTCAACACATCAGTGATCGTGGACAACCGTCCCGGCGCCGCCGGTCTCATCGCGGCCAAGTACGTGCTCGGCGCGCCCGCCGACGGCTACACGCTGCTGATGGGCACCGCCTCGCAACTCATCACCGCGCCGTTCGTCAACGCGAACTTCAACTACGACGCGGTGAAGGACTTCGCGCCCGTGGTGAACATCGGCGCCAACGCCTTCGTATTGACCGCGCGCCCATCCTTGCCAGTAAAAAATCTGGCCGATTTCATCGCCCTCGCCCAGCGTGAACCCGGCAAGCTCACCTATGGCAGCGGCGGCACGGGCAGCGTCACCCATATCTCAGCCTATGTGTTCACCCAGAAGGCTAGGATTGAGTTGACGCACATCCCCTACAAAGGCGGAGCCGCTGCGCTGACCGACCTGCTCGGCGGCCAGATAGACATGTACTCCGCGAGCCCCTCCGAAGTGATTCCGCAGGCGAACTCGGGCAAGCTGAAGCTGCTCGCCATTTCCAGCCCGACGCGGCTCAAGGAACTGCCCAAAGTGCCCACCATAGCCGAGACCTTCCCCGGCTATGAAGTGAGCACCTGGAACGGCCTGGTTGCTCGCGCAGGTACACAGCCGGAGATCCTGGATCGCATCGCCGCTGAGGTAGTCAAGATGAAGGATGACCCGGCGCTCGTCAAGAGCCTCGAAGAGGCTGGCGTGGTCCCGGTATTTACTCCCCGCTCTGCCTTTGCCGAGCAAATACGCAACGAGACCGTCACCTGGGGCAAGGTGCTGAAGAACTCAGGCATCCGGGCTGACTGATCTGCAGCCACTCCCTGTCCCTTTTGCTAGAAATCTGGAAAGAAAGAGAAACGCAATGAAATGGTTTGGACTTGCCGCCTACGTGCCCAGCGAGAAGAACGCCGTTGGTCCCCGGCTCGGCCTGGTCGTCGACAACAGCGCCATCTACGACGCACGCGACGCCTTGAATGCAGCCAAGGCCTCCGTAGCCGGCGCTCTGCCCACCGACCTCTGGGGTCTGCTCAGACACTGGGATGCGAGCGGCGGCGCAATCGAGGCGCTCGAGAGCGCGGCCGAGGCGATCCGCGAAGGCCGCATCAACCTTGCCAGGCAAGACGGCCCACTCGCAGTTCCCTACGAGCCGACACGTATCTTTGCCACCGCGTCGAACTTCTACGAGCACGCCGCCGAGATGGGCACCAAGTTGGCCGCGCGCAGCGAGAGCAGCCCCTACATCTTCATGAAAGCCGAGACCAGCGTCACGCCGACAAAGACGGCCGTGGTCATGCCGGCCAGCACCTTGAAGCTCGACTGGGAAGTGGAGCTTGCGGTGGTCATCGGACGCGGCGGGCGCAACATTTCAGAAAAGGATGCGTACGAGCACATTGCCGGCTACACCGTGATCAACGACGTGAGCGCGCGTGACCTCACCCGCCGCTCCGACTATCCGTTTTCGCACGACTGGTTCCGCGGCAAGAGCTTCGACACCTTTGCCCCGATGGGACCATGGTTCGTGCCGCGCGAATGCCTGGGCGACCCGATGAAGCTGCGCATGCGACTCACCGTGAACGGCGAAAGCATGCAGGACGCAACAACCGAAGGCATGATCTTCAACATTGCCGAGCAGATTGCGTATCTCTCCAGCATTCTCACGCTCAAACCAGGCGACCTGATCGCCACAGGCACGCCCACCGGCGTCGGCATGGGACGCGGCGTATTCTTGAAACCCGGGGACGTGATGGTGGCCTCTATCGAAGGCATCGGCGCCATCGAGAACAACGTCGTCACAGCATCCTGAACGAATCGTCATAGAAGGCAAGACGTCATGACAAACAAACTCAAACCGCGTCGCCTGGGCCATATGGTGCTCATGGTGCGAGACATCCAGAAGTCGGCGAAGTTCTACACCGAAGTGCTGGGACTTGAAGTGTCCGACTGGATCGGCGAGAGCATGGTGTTCCTGCGTGCAGGGACTGATCACCACGACCTCGCGCTCGCACAACTGCCGGACAAGGACTCGGTGGACTTCAATGATCTACCGCGCTATTCGCGCCCGGGACTGGAGCACTTCTCCTACCTCATCGACAGTGAAGAAGAGATGGAGCGCTCGGTGAAGGTGCTGCAAGATCATGGTGTGGAGATAGTGCGCGGCATCGGCCGCCATGGCCCCGGCAACAACCTGTTCTTGGTTTTCAAGGACCCGGATGGAAACAACGTTGAAGTCTATTGCGACATGACGCAGATACCGCAGGACGGAAAGCACAGGCCGGAAGTATGGGAGCGCAACCTGGAGAGCTTCGACCAGTACCGCCTTGAGCGCTTCGTGGTTCCGCCACCGGCGCATCTGGTCGCGTCCAAGACCCAGCCGAAAGAATAGACGGCCATCAAGCTGCCGGGACCTGCTCCCGGCATCGCGTTTTCTTTGTTCATGGAATTTCATGCGCGCAAAGGCTTCCATTCAAATGCCCGCTCTCGCAAGCGAGAGCGGGTCGAAGTGGATACCATGGACTATGCCAGCCGCGCACCTCGGTCAAACCACCGCAAACCGTGCCTGCCGTCCGTTCAGCACCGCCTCAAGACTCTCCAGAAGTGCAGCAGTCTGCGCCCGCTGCGCAGCAGGCGAGCGGCCTGCCATGTGAGGCGTAATCAATACGTTGTCCATGTCAAGGATTTCCCGCGGTACCTCGGGCTCCGATTCAAGAACATCCAGCCCTGCTCCGGCGATGGTGCCCTTCTGCAAGGCATCAACCAGATCGAGCGTGTTCACCACGCTACCGCGCGCCACGTTGACTAGAAAGCCTTCGCGCCCCAGTGCTGCCAGTACCTTCGCATTCACGATATGCCACGTCTCTGGCCCCCCCGGGCAGGCCGTGACAAGGTAGTCACTGGCCTCGGCCATCGCAAGCAGATCCGCCGCGTATTCGAAAGGCAGTTCGGTGCGCGGATTGCGGGTGCAGTACATCACCCGCATGCCGAATGCCTGGGCGCGCCTGGCTATGCCCTGGCCGATGCGCCCCATTCCAATAATCCCCACGGCCGCTCCGTTGAGCGAGGGACGCGCGGCACGCGCGTTCTTCCACCCGCCCGCGCGGACCATGCCGCTCAGAACGCCATAGCCACGAGACAGCGCGAGCATGAACCCCAGCGCGTGGTCGGCCACAGTTTCATCGTTGGTTCCCGGGGCATTGGTCACCACGATGCCGCGGGCTGCGGCGGCGGCCAGATCCACGTTCTCATAGCCCACGCCAAATGCGTTGATCACTTCCAGCGCCGGCATTTGTCCGATCAGTTGCGCAGACAGCCCCGTGGTTCCGTTCGTGACCACACCCGCGATACGACCGAGTGGAACATCAGCGCCGATGCTCCCGACACCATCGGATGCCATGTGCAACACGTAGCGGGTGCCCAGCGCTTCGCGGGTGATGCTGGGCAGGGGAATCAATGCCATTACATGGCTGCGTTCCACTTGCGTTCCTCGCCTTCAGTCTTGCTTGGCAGCGATGGGGGCGACGTCCCTCACGGCGCCCTTCCAGCCAGACTCGGTGATGTCAAACACGATGCCGTCCGGGGTGCGGTACTTCACCTCATAGAACACATTCGGATCCGTCTCCTTGCGACCGGTGAGGTAGGTGCCACCGGCGGCGAGCACCTTTTTCTCTGCCTCCTCAAGGTTGTCCACCCACACACCGAAGTGAATCACACCACGAACGTCCTTGAGCTTCTCGTAACCGGGAACGGCTTCGTCCTTGAAGTTCAGCAGCGCAACGTTCATCACGCCGTCCGTCATGTACCACCCGCGCATTGCGCGGCCGGCCCGCGTCATGCCGAAGGCCTGTTCGAAGAACTTTGCCGCTGCTTCCGGATCGCTCACCGAGAGGGCTATGTGTCTGAGTTTTTCCATGCGATTTCTCCAGTCAAGTGATAGTGCAGACAAATTATAGTGATTGATGTATAGTTTGGTATACCAAAATACATATTTGTATATTTTTGATGAAGCATACGTCATCGCAGCCCTTTGGAAGCCTGGACCCGCAAGCCCAAGCCTTGCTCGATCACGTGGGACGCATCTGGACGACGGACATCAACCAACATCGTGACCTCGTGGTGCGCACCTTCACCCCGCTGGTGTGTGCGGCAGACAACAGCGGCATCGCGGTGCAGCCCGACACTCCTTATGGCGCACATGAGCGGCAAGTCCTGGATGTGTACAGCCGCCCCGAATGGTCGGCCGAAGACCAACTCCTGGGCCGCGACGTGCTGGTCTTCTTTCACGGCGGTGCGTTCATCCGCGGCAACAAGAGCTCCAACGGCGCGATCTACGACAACGTGAGTTACTGGTTCGCACACCAAGGATGCGTTGCCGTGAACGTGGAGTATCGGCTGGCTACCGAAGCCCCCTACCCTGCTGGCGCGGAGGACGTCATAGCCGCCGTGCATTGGCTGCGGGCCCATATAGCGCGCTTCGGTGGCAATCCACGGCGCATTTTCCTGATGGGCCATTCCGCAGGGGGCTCGCATGTGGCAAGCGCCCTGTTTGATCCCGCCGTTGCGGGGCGGCTGCGCGACTCCGAAATCGCGGGAGCGATGTTGGTCAGCGCGCGCCTGCGCGCAGACGTTCTGCCGGACAACCCCAACGCAGCAGGTGTACGCGCCTATTTCGGCGAGGACGAGACGCTGTACGAGCAACGCTCGCCCTCAAGCCACGCGGGCATCAGCAACGTACCGATGATCATCGCGGTGGCGCAGTACGAGAACACGCATCTGGATCGCTACAGCCGAGAGTTCTACGACAACGCGCTGGTCAGTGGGCGCACGGCGCTCACCCGCTTCGTCTACATGGCGCGCCACAACCACACCTCCATCGTCGCGCATTTCAACAGCGGCGAGGAAACACTGGGACCGCAGTTGTTGCAGTTCATGCACGACACGGCAGGTCCCGATTCGACTCATCAATGACGGAGATCCGAGGACCATGCCACAGACCTCAAGCAAACCCAGGGTGCTTGCACCTGCGCTGACGCCCTTCAACCCGGACCTGTCGGTCAATACGCACGCCTTCATCGACTTCTGCCACTGGCTGGTTTCCCAGGGTGCTGGGCTCGCAGTGTTCGGGACCAACAGCGAAGCCAACTCGCTTGCGCTCAAAGAAAAGATCGCCCTGCTGGAGGCGCTCGTGCAGGCCGACGTTCCCGTCGACGCCATGGTGCCCGGGGTCGGCCTCTGTGCGCTACCGGAGACCATAGAACTCACCCGCCGTGCAGTCGATCTGGGCTGCTCTGGCGTGCTAGCCCTCCCGCCTTTTTACTTCAAGCCCGCATCCGACGACGGACTCTTCGCTTATTACGCAAACATCGTCGAGATGGTGGCGTCCGTGCGACTGAAGATCTACCTCTATCACATCCCGCAGTTCACAGGCGTACCCATCACCTGCTCATTGATCGAGCGGCTCATCTCCGCCTATCCGAAAACCGTCGTCGGCATCAAGGACAGCGCAGGCGACTGGGACAACACGGAGCGCATACTGCGGGAATTCCCAGGCTTCGAAGTCTTCCCCGCGTCCGAGGCGCTTCTGGAAAAAGCGCTGCCGCTGGGCGCCGCAGGCTGTATATCCGCCACAGCCAACGTGCAGCCCGCCGCTATCGCCCGTACGATCGCCGCGTGGGGTACGGCGGGTTTCCAGAAGGAACAGAAGGAGATCACGATCATCCGCAATCTGTTCCAGTCGCAGCCGATGATTCCCGCGCTCAAGTATGCCGTAGCCCGGCAGTTCGGCGACGACGGTTGGCTCAACGTCCGCCCACCCCTGGCGAAGGCAGCCGACTCTTGGGGTCGACCGTTATGCGATGAACTCGCCAAGGTCGGCTTCCGCATGGAGGTGCAAGCGTGAGCGCAGAGAGCCTTCCTGGTCCGCTCGGCAGCTATTCGCGCTTTCGTTGCGACGGCGCTACCATCTATCTTGCCGGCGTAAGCGCACGCCTGCCCGACGGAAGCATTGATGGGGTGCAGCACTTGAACGACGCATCGCCGCATCGCGACATAGCGGTGCAGACGCGGCGTGTGCTCAGGAACATCGAAACCATATTGCGTGAAGCCGGAGCAACCCTCGCAGACTGCATCGACATGACTTGCTATCTGGTCGACCAACAGGACTTTACGGTCTTCAACACTACCTATGCGGAGTTCTTCATCGGCGAACAACCTCCCACGCGCACGACCGTGGTAGTACGTGGCTTGCCGCATCCGGACATGGTGGTGGAGATAAAAGCAATCGCCTTAAGGCGAATGGCGCTTACTTTGTGGCCCATGTGACCTTGCCCCTGGAATCCGTATCCCATAGCTGAGCTCATGAGGTGGCTTGCCTTGGTTGATTGGCAAGCCAGTCCTGCTCGAACTGCATCGGGCTGACGTAGGCCAGCGTCGAGTGCAGTCGGG
>NZ_JAELTO010000157.1 GCF_016428875.1 Xylophilus sp. ASV27 | reverse complement strand
CCCCCCCCCCCCCCCCCCCCCCCCCCCCCCCCCCCCCCCCCCCCCCCCCCCCCCCCCCCCCCCCCCCCCCCCCCCCCCCCCCCCCCCCCCCCCCCCCCTTTTAGATGTGTATAAGAGACAGGGCTGGCGGTGAGCGACCGCGGCAACCTGGCCGGCCCGCCCACGCCCTGGAGCGCGCCGGCCGGCGGGCTGCGCCACCTCGAGGGTGTCGTGGCCTGGAACCGCGCGGTGTTCGACGCCGTGGGCGCGGCGCTGTCGGCGGGCCAGTTCCCGGTGCTGCTGGGCGGCGACCATTGCCTGGCCATCGGCTCGATCAGCGCGGTGGCGCGGCACTGCCGCGCGCAGGGTCGGGCGCTGCGCGTGCTCTGGCTCGACGCCCACACCGACGTGAACACCCCGGCGGTCAGCCCCAGCGGCAACCTGCACGGCATGCCGGTGGCCTGCCTGCTGGGCCACGGGCCGGCCGCGCTCACCGGCTGGAGCGGCGCGGCCCAGGCGTTGCGGCCCGAGCAGTTCGCCTTCATCGGCATCCGCAGCGTGGACGCGGCCGAGCGCATCGCGGTGCGGGAGCTGGGCCTGCAGGTGTTCGACATGCGCCACCTCGACGAGCACGGCATGCGCACCACCATGACCGAGGCGCTGCAGGGCCTGGACGAGCGCACGCACCTGCACGTGAGCTTCGACCTCGACTGCCTGGACCCGGCCGACGCGCCCGGCGTGGGCACCGCCGTGCGCGGCGGCCCCACCTACCGCGAGATGCAACTCTGCATGGAGATGATCGCCGACACCGGCTGCCTGGGTTCGCTCGACGTGGTGGAGATCAACCCCGCGCTGGACGTGCGCAACCGCACGGCCGAGGTCGCGGTGGACCTGGTCGCCAGCCTGTTCGGGCGCTCGGTGCTGGCGCGATGAGGGCCTGCGCATGGCCCCGTTGACGCCGCTGGCGCACCGCCTGCCGCAGCGGCCGGCCGGCACTGCGCAGCACGAAGCTAGGATCGAGCGCTTTCCCGCCTGCCTCGCCCGCCCATGACCACCCCTCTTTCCCTGCCGCCCGGCCGCGAGCGCGCCCTGCTCTGGCTGCTGGCCCTGACCCAGTTCACCATCATCATGGACTTCATGGTGATGATGCCGCTCGGGCCGCAGATCATGCAGGCCTTCTCGGTCGGCCCGTCGGCCTTCGCCACGGCGGTCTCGACCTACTCCTGGTGCGCCGGCATCTCGGGCTTCTTCGCCGCCACCTACGTCGACCGCTTCGACCGCAAGCGCCTGCTGCTGGCGGTGTATGCGCTGTTCGCGCTGTCCAACCTGGGCTGCGCGCTGGCCGACAGCTACTCCACCATGCTGCTGTCGCGCGCCTTCGCCGGCCTGACCGGGGGCGTGCTGGGCTCCATGGTGCTGTCCATCGTGGGCGACGCGATTGCGGCGGAGCGGCGCGGCGCGGCTATGGGGCTGGTGATGACCTCGTTCTCGCTCGCCGCCATCGCCGGCGTGCCGCTGGGCGTGGTGCTGGGCGCGCACTTCGGCTGGAGCACGCCCTTCTTCGTGCTGGTGCTGTTCTCGGTGCTGATCTGGCTGGGCGCGCAGCGGGTCATGCCGCCGATGACGGCGCACATCGTGCATCCGCCGGTGCCCGCGTCGCAGATCCTGCCGCAGCTGTTCGCGCTCATGCGGCAGCCGGAGCACGTGCGCGCATTCGGCCTCACGGCGCTGGTCATGGTGGCGCACATGATGCTCGTGCCCTTCATCGCGCCGGTGCTGGTGGCCAACCACGGCGTGCAGCCGGAGCAGATCTCGTGGATCTACCTGAGCGGCGGCGCGGCCACGCTGTTCACCTCGCGCGCCATCGGGCGGCTGGCCGACCGCTACGGCAAGCAGCGCATGTTCCGCATCGTGGCCCTGGCGTCGCTGCTGCCCATGATGTTCATCACCCATCTGCCGATGCTGCCGCTGCTGGCGATCGTGCTGCTGTTTCCCTGCTTCATGGTCACCGCCAACGGCCGCATGATCCCGATGCAGGCCCTGCTCACCATGGTGCCGGACCCGTCGCGGCGCGGCGCCTTCATGAGTGTGAATTCGGCGGTGCAGCAGGTGGCCACCGGTACCGGCGCGTGGCTGGGCGGACTGCTGCTGGCCAACGGCGCGGACGGCAGCATCCAGGGCTTCGGAACCAATGGCTGGGTGGCCTCGGTGCTGGTGCTGCTGGCGGTCTGCTGGGTCGGCCAGGTGCGCGCGGCGGCGCCGGGCGCCGCGCGCAGCGCCGTCGCCTCCTGAGGCGCGGAACTCACGGCGCCGGGCGCGCCCGCCCGCCGAAGATCGCCGTGCCCACGCGCACCAGGGTGCTGCCGGCCTCGATCGCGGCCTCCAGGTCGGCCGACATGCCCATGGACAGCGTGTCCAGCGGCAGGCCCTGGGCCCGCAGCGCATCGAAGAGCGCGCGGGCGCGCCGGTGCACCGCCCGCTGCGCGGCGGGATCTTGCACCGGCTCGGGGATGGTCATCAGGCCGCGCAGGCGCAGCCGGGGCAGCGCCGCCACCGCGTGCGCCAGCGCCGCCGCCTCGGCCGGGGGCACGCCGGACTTGTTGGCGCCGCCGTCGATGTCCACCTGCAGGCAGACGTTGAGCGGCGTCAGCCCCGCGGGCCGCTGCGCCGACAGGCGCTCGGCCGTCTTGAGCCGGTCCACCGAGTGCACCCAGTCGAAATGCTCGGCCGCCAGGCGCGTCTTGTTGGACTGCACCGGGCCGATGCAATGCCACTCGATGCCGGCGCCGGCCAGCGCCTGCGCCTTGGCCACGCCCTCCTGGAGGTAGTTCTCGCCGAAGGCGCGCTGGCCCGCGGCCAGGGCCTCGCGCACCGCCTCGGGGCCGAAGGTCTTGGACACGGCCAGCAGCCGCACCGACTGCGGCGCGCGGCCGGCCGCCGCGCAGGCAGCGGCGATGCGCGCGCGCAGCCTCTCGAGGTTGTTACCAATGGTTGTCATAATCCGCCAAGCGTAGCAAACGAAGCCCCAGAAGGACCCTCGTGGACATCACCCAACTGCTGGCCTTCAGCGTCAAGAACAAGGCCTCCGACCTGCACCTGTCCGCCGGCCTGCCGCCGATGATCCGGGTGCACGGCGACGTCCGGCGCATCAACGTCGACGCGCTGGACCGCAAGGCGGTGCATGCGATGGTGTACGACATCATGAACGACAGCCAGCGCAAGGCCTACGAGGAATTCCTGGAGATCGACTTCTCGTTCGAGATCGAGGGCCTGGCGCGCTTCCGGGTCAATGCCTTCAACCACAGCCGCGGGGCCGGCGCGGTGTTCCGCACCATTCCGTCGAAGATCCTGACGCTCGAGCAGCTCAACGCGCCGCGCATCTTCGCCGACCTGGCGCTCAAGCCGCGGGGCCTGGTGCTGGTGACCGGCCCGACCGGCTCGGGCAAGTCGACCACGCTGGCGGCGATGGTCAACTACCTCAACGAGCAGGAGTACGGCCACATCCTCACGGTGGAGGATCCGATCGAGTTCCTGCACGAGTCCAAGAAGTGCCTGATCAACCAGCGCGAGGTCGGCCCGCACACGCTGTCGTTCGCGGCCGCGCTGAGGTCCGCGCTGCGCGAGGACCCGGATGCGATCCTCGTCGGCGAAATGCGCGACCTCGAAACCATCCGGCTGGCCATGACCGCGGCCGAGACCGGCCACCTGGTGTTCGGCACCCTGCACACCTCGTCCGCGGCCAAGACCATCGACCGGATCATCGACGTGTTCCCGGCCGAAGAGAAGGAGATGGTCCGCGCCATGCTCTCGGAGTCGCTGCAGGCCGTGATCTCGCAGACGCTGTGCAAGCTCAAGGACGGTACGGGCCGCATCGCCGCGCACGAGATCATGCTGGGCACCAGCGCCATCCGCAACCTGATCCGCGAAGGCAAGGTGGCGCAGATGTATTCCGCGATCCAGACCGGCAACAGCATGGGCATGCAGACCCTGGACCAGAACCTGACCGAGCTGGTGCGCCGTAATCTGATCAGCGCGGCCGAGGCGCGCAGCAAGGCCAAGATGCCCGACAACTTCCCCGGCTAGACCCGCCTCGCAAGGCTTCCACGACGCCCCCCAGGAGTACGCATGAACGGCATCCTCGGGCTGCTCCGCAGCAAGACCGCCCAGAAGAACGGCGCCGACCGCCAGGACTCGGCGTTCTTCTCCACCGCCTTCGCCGACCAGGGGGTGGACCCCTCCATGCTGGCGCCGTGGGCGGCGCGCGCGGTCGAGGTCGGCGCCAGGCCCCTGCCGCCCTCGCGCGGCGTGCGACAGCTCCAGCAGCTCTGGGCGCGTGACCGCCACATGAGCCTGCTGGAGGCCAGCGCCATCGGGCGCATGGAGCGCTTCTTCGAGTTCGCCACGCTGCCGGCCGACCGCGACGTGATCCGGCAGGACGAGTACGGCAACTTCATGATCGTGCTGCTGGCCGGCAGCATTGCGGTGGACCGCACGCAGCCCTGGGGCGAGCGCCTGCGCCTGGCCGAGGCGCGCCCCGGCGACATCCTGGGCGAGATGTCGCTGCTCGACAGCGGCATGCGCTTCTCGGCCTGCGCCTCGCTCACCGACTGCGAGATCGCCGTGCTGGGCGCCGAGGCGATGGACGAGATGCTGACCACCGAGCCGGCCATGGCGGCGTGCCTGATCGCGCTGCTGGCGCGCAAACTATCGCTGCGGCTGCGCGTGGTCAGCACGCGGCTCAGCGACAACCGGTAGGGCGGAGGTACTCCATGGAACGCGACCAGGCCAGTAAATTCATCAACGACCTGCTCAAGCTGATGGTCAGCCGCGGCGGCAGCGACCTGTTCATCACGAGCGACTTTCCGCCCGCCATCAAGGTCGACGGCAAGGTGACCAAGGTGTCGCCGCAGCCCCTGGGGCCTACCCACACCCTGGCGCTGGCGCGCGCCGTCATGAACGACCGGCAGGCGGCGGAATTCGAGCGCACCAAGGAGTGCAACTTCGCGATCTCGCCCGCCACCATCGGGCGCTTCCGCGTCAACGCCTTCATGAACCTGGGCCGGGTCGGCATGGTGCTGCGCGTGATCCCGACCACGCTGCCCACCATCGACAGCCTGGGATTGCCGCAGGTGCTCAAGGAAATGGCCATGTCCAAGCGCGGCCTGTGCATCCTCGTCGGCGCCACCGGCTCGGGCAAGAGCACCACGCTCGCGGCCATGGTGGACTGGCGCAACGAGCACTCCTTCGGCCACATCATCACGGTCGAGGACCCGGTGGAGTTCGTGCACCCGCACAAGAACTGCGTGGTGACCCAGCGCGAGGTCGGCATCGACACCGACAGTTGGGGGGCGGCACTCAAGAACACGCTGCGCCAGGCGCCCGACGTGATCATGATGGGCGAGATCCGCGACCGCGAGACCATGGAGCATGCGGTCGCGTTCTCCGAAACCGGCCACCTGTGCCTGGCCACGCTGCACGCCAACAGCGCCAACCAGGCGCTGGACCGCATCATCAACTTCTTCCCCGAAGAGCGGCGCGCGCAACTGCTGATGGACCTGTCGCTGAACCTGCGCGCGATGGTCTCGCAGCGGCTCGTGCCCAAGCAGGACCTCAAGGGCCGCGCCGCCGCCGTCGAGGTGATGCTCAACACGCCGCTGATCTCCGACCTGATCTTCAAGGGCGAGGTCACCGAGATGAAGGAGATCATGAAGAAGAGCCGCAACCTCGGCATGCAGACCTTCGACCAGTCGCTGTTCGACCTGTACGAAGGCAACGTCATCGCCTACGAGGATGCGCTGCGCAATGCGGACTCGCTCAATGACCTGCGGCTGCAGATCAAGCTCAACAGCCAGCGCGCGAAAAGCTCGGACCTGGCCGCCGGGACCGAGCATTTCGCGATCGTCTAGCACACCCCCAGGCTGCGCGCTGCGCGTCTTCGCCTCCCCCTCAAAGGGACACATCCTGCGGACCGGCGCAGCCGGTTGCGCGGATGTCCGCGCCCGGCCTGCTCCGCGGCCTTCCGTGCTTTCATGCCTGGTTTTCGGCGTCGTCCGACACGGCTGGGTCTTGGCACTGTGATAGTCTCTTTTCTCGTTCCGGACGCAGCGGACGCGAAGGAAGAAGAAGCGTCGATCCAACGACACCGCCGATAAGCACGGGCCTCCTTCGCGTCCCCTGCGCCTGACCGCGCGGCCCGTCCATGCCGCGCGGCGCCACCATTCCCCCGCCATGTCCACGCTCAATCCCAAGACCTACTCTCCCGTTGCCGCGCACCGCGTCGCCTTCCTGGGCCTCGGCGTCATGGGCGCCCCGATGGCCGGGCACCTGGCGCGCGCGGGCCACCAGGTCACCGTCTACAACCGCACCGCGGCCAAGGCGCGGGCCTGGGCGCAGGAGTTCGGCGGCGCGCATGCGGCCACGCCGCGCGAGGCGGTCCAGGGGGCCTCGATCGTGTTCTGCTGCGTGGGCAATGACGAAGACCTGCGCAGCGTCGTGCTGGGCGATGACGGCGCGTTGGCCGGCATGGCGCCGGGCGCCGTGCTGGTGGACCACACCACCGCCTCGGCCGACGTGGCGCGCGAGCTGTATGCGGCGGCGCGCGGGCGTGGCCTGCATTTCATCGACGCCCCGGTCTCCGGCGGCCAGGCCGGCGCCCAGAATGGCGCGCTGACCGTGATGTGCGGCGGCGACCAGGACGCCTTCGACACGGCCGCGCCGGTGGCCGCGGCCTTCTCGCGCGCCTTCACCCGCATGGGCGACAGCGGTGCCGGCCAGTTGACCAAGATGGTCAACCAGATCTGCATCGCCGGCCTGGTGCAGGCGCTGTCGGAGGCCATCGCCTTCGGCCAGAAGGCCGGCCTGGACATCCCGGCGGTGCTGGACGTGATCGGCAAGGGCGCGGCGCAGAGCTGGCAGATGGACAACCGCGGCAAGACCATGGCGGCCGGCCAGTTCGAGTTCGGCTTTGCCGTGGACTGGATGCGCAAGGACCTGGGCCTGGTGCTGGACGAGGCCGCGCGCAACGGCGCGCGCCTGCCGGTCACGGCGCTGGTGGACCAGTTCTATGCCGACGTGCAGCAGATGGGCGGGCGGCGCTGGGATACGTCGAGCCTGATCGCGCGGCTCAGGTAGCGCACACGCACTGCTATCACTTCAATAGCATGAAGCCCAGGTACGGCCTGGGCTTCATGCATTTTTCGCTTGGATTCCGGGTCAGCGCACGGGCGTGACCACCGTGGCGGCGGGCGCGTCGGACACTGGCGCGGTCGCGCTCGCGGCCGGCGCGGCGGTGGCCGGCGCGGCGGTGGCGGGCTGTCTCTTATACACATCTGACGCTGCCGACGAAGAGAACCTAGTGTAGAGGTGGGTGGGGGGGGGGGGGGGGAAGGGGGGGGGGGGGGGGGGGGGGGGGGGGGGGGGGGGGGGGGGGGGGGGGGGGGGGGGGGGGGGGGGGGGGGGGGGGGGGGGGGGGGG
>NZ_JAELTO010000156.1 GCF_016428875.1 Xylophilus sp. ASV27 | reverse complement strand
CCCCCCCCCCCCCCCCCCCCCCCCCCCCCCCCCCCCCCCCCCCCCCCCCCCCCCCCCCCCCCCCCCCCCCCCCCCCCCCCCCCCCCCCCCCCCCCCCCCCCCCCCCCCCACCCCCCCCCCCCCCCCCGACACCTCCACTAGGTTCTCTTCGTCGGCAGCGTCAGATGTGTATAAGAGACAGGCCGTGCCCGGCGGCAGCGGTCGCGGCGCCTGGCCGGCCGCGATGCGCTGCGCCACCGGCAGCACGGCGCCGGGCCGGGCGCAGTCGGCGCTGCGCACGGCGTAGCCGTCCATGGCGCTGTTGTCCTGCGGCGGCACCTGCAGTTCGGACACCAGGTCCTCGGCCAGCACGCGGCCGTCGGCGTCGAAGGTGGAGACGGTCTCGGTGCCGGCCAGCGGCAGCGCGTGCGACAGCAGTTCGGCCAGCGCGTCGTCGAGGGAGGTCAGGGTCTTGCGCGGGCTGCCGTCGAGCAGCGGCGGCGCGGCGTTGGGGGCTAGGGGTTCGGACATGGGGCGATTGTCACGCCAAGCCTGCGCCCCATCACGCCGTCAGGGCAAGGGTGGGCGGTAGTGGAAGCGCGCGCCGTTCGCGGCCAGCCAGCGCGCGATCAGCGGCACGTCGTTCAGGTCGAGCACCGGCAGCGCGGTGGGCTCGGGCAGCGCGCCGGGCCGGTCGGTGGCAATGGCCTGCACGGCCGGGTCCTGCGGGTAGCGCACGGGGTTGGCGGCGTGGCCGGCGGTGGGCGCGCGCCAGATCTCGATCTTGGGCAGGTCGCTGCCGCGAAAGCCCTCGACCAGGACCCAGTCGACGCCGGGATCGATCTCGGCGATCAGCGCATGCACCTCGGGCTCGCGCGGCGCGGGGTACTCGCGCATCAGCGCCAGCCGCAGGTCGGAGGCCACCAGCACCTCGCAGGCGCCGGCCTTGCGGTGGCGCCAACTGTCCTTGCCCTCGTGGTCGATGTCGAAGCGGTGGTGCGCATGCTTGACCACCGCTACGCGCGCGCCGCTGGACACCAGCAGGCCGATCAGCGGCTCCAGCAGGGTGGTCTTGCCCGCGCCGGAGTAGCCCGCGAAACCGACGACCTTCATGCGCGAATGCTCCTGAAACAATAGCTGAAAGCCCAGGAAACACCTGGGCTACAAGCACTTTTCACTTGCAAGATGCCGGAAAGCGGCTACTGGCAATGCTCGGCGATGTACTGCTTGACCCGCTGCGCGTCGGCCGGCAGCACGGTCACGCGCTTGGGCAGGGACTCGATGCCTTCGAACTGCCTGGGCCGGTCCGGCTCGCGGCCCAGCGCCTCGACGATGGTGGCGGCGAACTTGATCGGCAGCGCCGTCTCCAGCACGACCATGGGCACGCCGGGCTGGAGCTGCTCGCGCGCCACCTTCACGCCGTCGGCGGTGTGGGTGTCGATCATGGTGCCGAAGCGCTCCCAGGTGTCGCGGATGGTGGCCAGCCGGTCGGCATGCGTGCTGCGGCCGCTGGCAAAGCCGTAGCGGCCCGAGGCGTCGGCGAAGGACGGATGCGCCTGCAGCGCGAAGCGCCCGGTGCGGCCCAGTTCGTCGGCGAACAGGCGCCTGACCTCGGCGCCGTCGCGGCCCAGCAGGTCGAACACGAAGCGCTCGAAGTTGCTGGCCTTGGAGATGTCCATCGACGGGCTGGAGGTCTCGTGCGTGTCGGCGCCGGCGCGCACGCGGTAGACACCGGTGCGGAAGAACTCGTCGAGCACGTCGTTCTCGTTGGTGGCCACCACCAGGCGCTCGATCGGCAGGCCCATCATGCGCGCCACGTGGCCGGCGCAGACGTTGCCGAAGTTGCCGCTCGGCACGGTGAAGCTCACCTTCTGCCCGTTGCCGCGCGTGGCCTGGAAGTAGCCGGCGAAGTAGTAGACGACCTGGGCCAGCAGGCGCGCCCAGTTGATCGAGTTGACGGTGCCGATCTTGTAGCGGCGCTTGAACTCGGCATCGTGCGACACCGCCTTGACGATGTCCTGGCAGTCGTCGAACACGCCTTCGATGGCGATGTTGTGGATGTTGGCGTCCTGCAGGCCGAACATCTGCGCCTGCTGGAACGGGCTCATGCGGCCGTGCGGGCTGGTCATGAACACGCGCACGCCGCGCTTGCCCTTCATCGCGTACTCGGCCGCGCTGCCGGTGTCGCCGCTGGTGGCGCCGAGGATGTTGAGCTCCTCGCCGCGGCGGCCCAGTTCGTACTCGAACAGATGGCCCAGCAGCTGCATGGCCATGTCCTTGAAGGCCAGCGTCGGGCCGTTGGACAGGGCTTCGAGGTAGAAGCCGTCTTCCAGCTCGCGCAGCGGCACGATCTCTTTCGTGCCGAACACGGCGGCGGTGTAGGTCCGGTCGCAGATCGCGCGCAGGTCGGCGGCCGGGATGTCGTCGATGTAGAGCGACAGGATCTCGAAGGCCAGCGCGGCATAGCCCTGCTCCTGGTAGACGCGGCGCAGTTCGCCCAGCCGCGCCTCGCTGATCTGCGGATAGTGCTCGGGCAGGTACAGGCCGCCATCGGGCGCCAGGCCTTCCAGCAGGATGTCGGAGAAGCGCTTGCGCGCGGGGTGGCCGCGGGTGGAGAGGTAGTTCATGCGGAAGGACAGATCAATGCCACGTCGGGAAAGTAGGTCTGGATGCGCTTGCTGTCGCGGGTGAGCAGCGTCCATCCCCGCACGTTGGCATGCGCGCCAATGAAAAAGTCGGGGAGCGTTGCGGCACGCTGGCCGCCCGCATGGCGATAGCGGGCATGGGCCTGCGCGGCCTGGAACGCCATGTCCTGGTCGATCGGGTCGAGTCCGATACGGACGTCCCGCAGGAAATCGGCCAGATCGGACTGGCTCCCGAAGTCGCGGGCGATCTCTGCGTAAACGATCGCGTTGATGAAAAGCGGGCCCGCCGATGCGGCCTGCAGCAGATGCTCTTCGCTCCAGTCGTACCATTGGGACGTGCCCTCGACCAAGTCGATCAGCACGTTGGCGTCGACCAAGGTCATCGCATCGCTTCCTCGCCACGGGTGAAGCGCATGATGTCCTCGGTCGACTGCTTCAGCACCCCGGTTCCCCGCCACTTGCGCAGCGCCGCCCGGAGGTCTTCCACATCGCGCTTTTCGGGGGTGGCCACCGTCATGCGCACACTGCCGTCGGGCAGCGGCTCGTATTCCACTTCCTGGCCCGGTGCGACCTTCAGGTGCTGGCGGATCGCCTTCGGAATGGTGACCTGGCTCTTGACGGTGAGTGCGTAGCCCATACAGCCTCCAAAAGTAATACCTTATATTGTATTACCAAGTATTCAGCCGCGTCAGGCCAGCTCTTCCTTGCGAATCCGCACGATCGGCGCCAGCACCGTCGGCAGCGCCTGCATCTGGGCGATGGCGGCGTCCATGGTGCCTTCGCGCGTGTCGTGCGTGAGGATGATCAGGTCGGTCTGGGTGGCGCCCTCGCCGCCGACTTCGTCGGCCTCGCGCTGCAGCACCGCGTCGATGCTGATGCCGGCCTCGGCCAGCAGGCCGGTGACCTTGGCCAGCACGCCGGCCTGGTCGGCCACGCGCAGGCGCAGGTAGTAGCTGGTGACCACCTCGGCCATGGGCAGCACCTGCAGGTCGCTCATGGCGTCGGGCTGGAAGGCCAGGTGCGGCACGCGGTTGCCCGGGTCGGCGGTGTGCAGTCGAGTGATGTCGACCAGGTCGGCGATCACCGCGCTGGCGGTGGGCTCGCTGCCGGCGCCCTTGCCGTAGTACAGCGTGGTGCCCACGGCATCGCCCTGCACCACGACCGCGTTCATGGCGCCCTCGACGTTGGCGATCAGGCGCTTGGCCGGCACCAGGCTCGGGTGCACGCGCAGCTCGACGCCCTTGTGGGCGCGCTTGGTGATGCCCAGCAGCTTGATGCGGTAGCCCAGTTGCTCGGCGTAGCGGATGTCCTGCGCGGCCAGCCTGGTGATGCCTTCGACGTAGGCCTTGTCGAACTGCACCGGGATGCCGAAGGCGATGGCCGACATCAGCGTGGCCTTGTGCGCGGCGTCCACGCCTTCGATGTCGAAGGTCGGGTCGGCCTCGGCATAGCCCAGGCGCTGCGCCTCCTTGAGCACCACGTCGAAGTCCAGGCCCTTGTCGCGCATCTCCGACAGGATGAAGTTGGTGGTGCCGTTGATGATGCCGGCGATCCACTGGATGCTGTTGGCGGTCAGGCCTTCGCGCAGCGCCTTGATGATCGGGATGCCGCCGGCCACGGCCGCCTCGAAGGCCACCATCACGCCCTTCTTGTGCGCGGCCTCGAAGATCTCCGTGCCGTGCACCGCCAGCAGCGCCTTGTTGGCGGTGACCACGTGCTTGCCGGCGGCGATGGCCTCCAGCACCAGTTGCCGGGCCACGCCATAGCCGCCGATGAGTTCGACCACGATGTCGATCTCGGGGTTGGCGATGACCTTGCGCGCGTCGTCCACCACCTGCACGCCCTCGCCCACCGCGGCCCGGGCGCGCTCCACGTCCAGGTCGGCCACCATGGTGATCTCGATGCCACGGCCGGCGCGGCGGCGGATCTCTTCCTGGTTGCGCCTGAGCACGTTGAACGTGCCACTGCCCACGGTGCCGATGCCCAGCAGGCCTACTTGAATCGGTTTCATATCAATCTTGAGAACAAAAATGGCTTGAAGCCCAGGCAGCACCTGGGCTACGCGCTACGCTTTCGATAGCTTTCGAGAAAGCGCGCAATGCGGCCGATGGCCTCGCGCAGGTCGTCCTCGTGCGGCAGGAAGACGATGCGGAAATGGTCCGTCGTCGGCCAGTTGAAGCCCGTGCCCTGCACCAGCATCACCCGCGTCTCCTGCAGCAGCTCCAGGAAGAACTGGCGGTCGTCGGCGATCGGGTACACCGCCGGGTCGAGCCGCGGGAACATGTAGAGCGCGGCCTGCGGCTTGACGCAGGTGACGCCCGGAATGGCGGTGATCAGCTCGTAGGCCAGGTCGCGCTGGCGGCGCAAGCGCCCGCCCGGGCCGACCAGTTCGTCGATGCTCTGGTAGCCGCCGAGCGCGGTCTGGATCGCCCACTGGCCCGGCACGTTGGCGCACAGGCGCATGTTCGAGAGCATGTTCAGGCCCTCGATGTAGTCCTGCGCCCGGCGCTTGTCGCCCGAGAGCACCAGCCAGCCGGCGCGGTAGCCGCAGGAGCGGTAGCTCTTGGACAGCGAGTTGAAGGTCAGCGTCAGCACGTCCTCCGACAGGCTGGCGATCGCCGTGTGCCGGACGCCGTCGTACAGCACCTTGTCGTAGACCTCGTCGGCGAAGATCACCAGGCCGTGCTGGCGCGCGATCTCGACGATGCTCCTGAGCAGCGCGTCGGAGTACAGCGCGCCGGTCGGGTTGTTCGGGTTGATCACCACGATGCCCTTGGTGCGCGGCGTGATCCTGGCGCGGATGTCGTCCAGATCGGGCATCCAGCCGTCGGACTCCTCGCAGCGGTAGTGCACCGGCGTGCCGCCCGACAGGCTGGTGGCCGCGGTCCAGAGCGGGTAGTCGGGCGCCGGCAGCAGCAGCTCGTCGCCGTCGTTGAGCAGCGCGTTGGTGGCCATCGCGATCAGCTCGGAGGCGCCGTTGCCCAGGTAGATGTCGTCCAGCGCGACGCCCTTGATGCCCTGCTGCTGGGTGTAGTGCATCACCGCCTTGCGCGCCGCGAAGATGCCCTTGCTGTCCGAGTAGCCGGCCGAATTCGGCAGGTTGCGGATCATGTCCTGCTGGACTTCCTCCGGCGCATCGAAGCCGAACACCGCTAGGTTGCCGATGTTGAGCTTGATGATCTTCTGGCCTTCTTCCTCCATCTGTTTCGCGCGGTCCATGATCGGACCCCGGATGTCATAGAGGACGTTGGCGAGCTTGGCGGATTTCTGGATGGCCTTCAAAGTCCCTCCGGGAGGATGCAAGTGCGGGTAAACCTATAATTGGACCACAAGTCCCGCACACTCCCCAGGCCCCGCGCCGCCCCGCCTCCCCCCATGAAACTCCAGCCCGACACATTCGACGTGCCGGCCATCACCGGCTACGGCCCGGGCTGGCTGGCCGTGGACCGCGAGCGCATCGAATCGAGCGTGGTGATCAGCTCGCGCGGGCAGCGGCTCGCATGGAACTGCGGCCGCTTCGAGGACCTCACGGCCGGGCACTTCGCGCTGCTGGCGACGCTGGAGGCGGAGCTGGTGATCTTCGGCAGCGGCCAGCGCGGCCGGTTCCCGGTCGCGGCCTGGCTGCAGCCCCTGATCGCGCGCCAAATCGGCCTGGAGGCGATGGACACCGCGGCAGCCTGCCGCACCTACAACATCCTGGCCGGCGAGGGCCGCCACGTGGTGGCCGCGCTGCTGCTGGAGCCGCCCGGCAACCCCTGAGGCCGGAAGGCCCATCGGCCGGCGAAACCCCGGCCGGAACGGTCAATGGTAAAATCGGAGACTGCGGTTGGGGGCCGGAAGGAAGAGCCAGTCAGATCGATGGCGCGTCCCCCGGCTTTCAACGACCACATCCTGGCACAGGAAATAGAACTCATATGGCGATCGTTGTCAACAAGCCCATTCCCGAATTCGAAGCGAACGCCACGAACGGAATCAAAGTATCCAACACGTCCCACCTGGGTCACACGGTCATCCTGTATTTCTACCCCAAGGACAATACACCGGGTTGTACTACGGAAGCGATGCAATTCCGTGACCGCTACAAGGATTTCGTGAAGGCCGGCGCCACCGTGTTCGGCGTCTCGCGCGACAACATGAAGTCGCACGACGAATTCAAGGCCAAGCTCGAGCTGCCCTTCGAACTGATCGCTGACACCGAAGAGAAAATGTGCCACATGTTCGGCGTGGTCAAGAACAAGATCATGTACGGCAAGAAGGTCAAGGGCATCGAGCGCAGCACCTTCCTGATCGGCGCGGACGGCGTTCTGGCGGCCGAATGGCGCGGCCTGAAAGTGCCGGGCCACGTCGACGAAGTGCTTGCCGCGGTCAAGGAAATCAACCGCAAGGCCGCTTGATCTGCGGATTTGCAACGCGGCGCATCAGCAGCCGGCCGGACCATCCGGCTCATGCATAATGATTTCATGACGCAGGCCTTTGCAAGCGCGCTCACCACCGAAAGCCGTCTGGGGTTCCAGGCGGCTTTTTTGTTTTTTGCCCCGTCGCCCCCACCTCTGCCCTCTGTCTCTTCCGCGAGCTGAACGCCCATGCCCCTGCCTCCCGCTCCCACGAAACGCGCTGCCATCCTTCCCGTCGAGGCCTATGACGCGCCGGCCGCCGCGCCCGGCAGCCGCTCCGCGGGGCGGCGCGCCGACGCCGATCGCGCCGAGGCGCCGGTGGAACTGCGCGCGGTGCCGGCGCTGTCTCTTATACACATCTCCGAGCCCACGAGACCGTACAGGAAATCTCGGATGCCGTCTTCTGCTTGCAAAGGGGGGGGGGGGGGGGGGGGGGGGGGGGGGGGGGGGGGGGGGGGGGGGGGGGGGGGGGGGGGGGGGGGGGGGGGGGGGGGGGGGGGGGGGGGGGGGGGGGGGGGGG
>NZ_JAELTO010000155.1 GCF_016428875.1 Xylophilus sp. ASV27 | reverse complement strand
CCCTAAAATCTCCTCGTCACGCACGAGGAGACGATGAAATATCTCTCGTGGCTGCTCAAGGCAGCCATTTTTTTTACGCTGTTCGCCTTCGCCCTGAATAACCAGCAGGAGGCGACGGTCTACTTTTTCTTCGGCACGCACTGGACCACCTCGCTCGTGCTGGTGGTGCTGAGCGCCTTCGCGCTGGGCATCGTGATCGGCGTGCTGGGCATGGTGCCGCGCTGGTGGATGCACCGCAGCGCTGCCCGCCGTGCGCGCCAGGCCATGCCGCCGGCCCCGCCCACAGCCAGCGCTGCGGCAGAACCCTCTCCTCCCATCACCCAGATTCCGCATGGACTTTGACATCGGGCTCGGCTGGATCCTGCTGGGTCTGCCGCTGGCCTTCGTGCTCGGCTGGTTCGCCTCGCGCTTCGACCTGCGCCAGCTCCGCCTGGAGAACCGGCAGGCGCCCAAGGCCTATTTCAAGGGCCTGAATTTCCTGCTCAACGAGCAGCAGGACCAGGCCATCGACGCCTTCATCGAGGCGGTGCAGAACGACCCGGACACCTCGGAGCTGCACTTCGCGCTCGGCAACCTGTTCCGCCGCCGCGGCGAATACGAGCGCGCCGTGCGCGTGCACCAGCACCTGCTGTCGCGCGGCGATCTGGTCCGCGCCGACCGGGAGCGGGCCCAGCACGCGCTGGCGCTCGACTACCTCAAGGCCGGCCTGCTCGACCGCGCGGAGGAAGCCCTGCGCCGGCTCGAAGGCACGCCCTTCGAGGAGCAGGCCCGCCTGGCGCTGCTGGCCATCTACGAGCGTTCACGCGACTGGCAGCAGGCCGCCGCCATCACCGAGCGGCTGACCGCCTCCGGCCAGGGCAACTTCAGCACCCGCCGCGCGCACTACCTGTGCGAACAGGCTTCGGCCCAGGCTGCGGCCGGGCAGATCGACGCCGCGCGCGCGCTGCTGGAGCAGGCCATGGCCGCGGCCCCCACGGCGCCGCGCCCGCGCATCGAACTCGCCAGCCTGCAACTCAAGGCACGCCAGCCGGAAGCGGCTTTCGACACCCTGCGCACCCTGGCCGACGTCTCCCCGGCCGCCCTGCCCCTGGTGGCGGCACAGTTCGCCGAAGCGGCCGTGGCCTGCGGGCGCACGGAGGCGGCCCAGGCGCTGCTGGCCGAGCGCCATGCCGAGGAGCCCTCCCTCGACGTGCTGGATGCCATCGTGGCGCTGCAGGGTGGCGCCGCCAGCGGCCCGGCGCGGGCCTGGTACGTGCGCCACCTGGAGCGCGAGCCGTCCCTGGTCGCCGCCACGAAGTGGCTGGCCGGCGAGACGCTGGAGCAGGAAGAGTTCCACCCGGTGGTGCAGCGCGCGCTCGAGCACGCCACCAAGCCCCTGACCCGCTATCGCTGCGCGGCCTGCGGCTTCGAGGCCAAGCAGCATTTCTGGCAATGCCCCGGCTGCCAGACCTGGGACAGCTACCCGCCGCGCCGCGTCGAGGAACTCTGACCTGCCACGAAAGGACTGCATGCTGAAGAAGATCCTGCTGCTTGCCGCGTCCTTGCTCCCGGCCCTGGGCGCCTGGGCCGCGGTCGACGTGAACCAGGCCCGCGCCATGGACCTCGACGGCCTCAAGGGCATAGGCCCGGCGACCTCGGGCCGCATCCTGCAGGAACGGGACAAGGGGCCGTTCAAGGACTGGGACGACTTCGTCGCCCGGGTCAAGGGCGTGGGCAAGGCCAGCGCTCGCCGCTTTTCGGACGAAGGCCTGAGAGTCAATGGCCAGCCCTATCCGCAGACGCAGGAGACCGCCGCGCCCCGGAAGTGAAGCGACCGCGGGCCCTTGCCCTGGACGGGAAAAGCCCCCGCAACACGCCCGGTGCGCAGCCGGAGCGCCAAGAGGCGCCCACTAGAATCTGCGGCGAATGCCCCAACTCCTCACGCTTGTCTTTCTCCCCCTGGCCGGCAGCCTGCTCGCGGCGCTGCTGCCGGCCAATGCACGCAACCGGGAATCGACACTGGCAGGCCTGATCGGCCTGGCGTGCACCGTCCAGACCGCGCTGTACTTTCCGCGCATTGCCAACGGCGGCGTGATCCGCCAGACCTTCTCCTGGATCCCGTCGCTCGGGCTCGAATTCTCGCTGCGCATGGACGGCTTCGCCTGGCTGTTCTGCATGCTGGTGCTGGGCATAGGCACGCTGGTGGTGCTGTACGCGCGCTACTACATGTCGCCGGCGGACCCGGTGCCGCGCTTCTTTTCCTTCTTCCTCGCCTTCATGGGCGCCATGGCCGGCGTGGTGCTCTCGGGCAACCTGATCCAGATCGCCTTCTTCTGGGAGCTGACCAGCCTGTTCTCCTTCCTGCTGATCGGCTACTGGCATCACCGCAAGGATGCGCGCCGCGGCGCGCGCATGGCGCTCACGGTCACCGGTGCCGGCGGCCTGTGCCTGCTGGCCGGCGTGCTGCTGCTGGGCCACATCGCGGGCAGCTACGACCTGGACGTGGTGCTGGCCTCGGGCGACGTGGTCCGCGCGCACCCGCTCTACCGCTGGACCCTGGTGCTGGTGCTGCTGGGCACGCTGACCAAGAGCGCGCAGTTCCCGTTCCAGTTCTGGCTGCCGCACGCCATGGCCGCTCCCACGCCGGTGTCGGCCTACCTGCACTCGGCCACCATGGTGAAGGCCGGCGTGTTCCTGATGGCGCGGCTGTGGCCGGTGCTCTCGGGCACGGACGAGTGGTTCTGGCTGGCCGGCGGCGCCGGCCTGTGCACGCTGCTGCTGGGCGCCTATGCGGCCATGTTCCAGAATGACCTGAAGGGCCTGCTGGCCTACTCGACCATCTCGCACCTGGGGCTGATCACGCTGCTGCTGGGCCTGAACAGCCCCATGGCGGCGGTGGCCGCCGTCTTCCACATCATGAACCACGCCACCTTCAAGGCGTCGCTGTTCATGGCCGCGGGCATCATAGACCACGAGACCGGCACGCGCGACATCCGCAGGCTCACCGGGCTGTTCCGCGCCATGCCGATCACCGGCACGCTGGCGCTGGTGGCCAGTGCGGCGATGGCCGGCGTGCCGCTGCTCAACGGCTTCCTGTCCAAGGAAATGTTCTTCGCCGAGACGACCTTCGTCAGCGCCTCGCGCTGGATCGAGATCGGCCTGCCGGTCGCCGCCACGGTGGCCGGCATCTTCAGCGTGGCCTATGCGCTGCGCTTCAGCTGGGGCGTGTTCTTCGGTCCGCGCGCCACCGATCTGCCGCGCGAGCCCCATGAGCCGCCGCACTGGATGCGTGTGCCGGTGGAACTGCTGGTGCTGGCCTGCCTGGTGGTGGGCATCGCGCCGCAGTTCTCGGTCGGCCGGGTGCTGGACGCCGCTGCCCTGCCCGTGGTCAACGGACAGTTGCCCGAGTACAGCCTGGCGGTGTGGCACGGCTTCAACCTGCCCTTCGTGATGAGCCTGGTGGCCCTCGCCGGCGGCGTGGTGGTCTACCTGGTGCTGCGCCGCCTGCTGGCCAGCGGGCGCGTCGGCCATCCGCCACTGGTCGGGCTGCTGGACGGGCAGCGCATCTTCCACGCCCTGCTGACGCTGCTGGGCCTGCTGGGCCGCCGGGGCCGGCGCCTGCTCGGCACGCGCAGCCTGCAGCCGCAGTTGCGCTGGCTGGTGGCAGCGGCCGTGCTGGCGGGCGCCGCCGCGCTCTGGGGCCGTGGCCTGTCGTTCGGCGAGCGCGCGCTGCTGCCGGTGTCGCCGGCCTTCCTGCTGCTATGGCTGATCGGTACCACCTGTGCCATCGGCGCCGCCTGGCAGGCCAAGTACCACCGGCTGGCGGCACTCACGCTGCTGGGGGGCGCCGGACTGGTCAGCTGCATCACCTTCATGTGGTTCTCGGCGCCGGATCTGGCGCTGACCCAGTTGACGGTCGAGGTGGTGACCACCGTGCTGGTGCTGCTCGGCCTGCGCTGGCTGCCGCGCCGCATCGAGGTGCCGCGCGCCTTCGCGCAGCGGCCGTTGCGGCAGCGGCTGCGGCGCATGCGCGACCTGCTGCTGGCGCTGGCGGCGGGCATCGGCATGGCGCTGCTGGCGCTGGCCATGATGTCGCGCGACTTCCCGCAGAGCATCTCGCCCTTCTTCCTCGAGCGTGCGCTGGACGAGGGCGGCGGCACCAACGTGGTGAACGTGATGCTGGTGGACTTCCGCGGCTTCGACACCTTCGGCGAGATCGTGGTGCTGGGTATCGTGGCGCTGACCGTCTACGCCCTGCTGCGCCGCTTCCGGCCCGCCGGCGAGACCCTGCAGTTGCCGCCGCAGCAGCGCAACCAGGCCGAGGGTACCGCCACCGACCTCATCAGCCCGCGCAACGCGGCCGATACCGCCGTGGGCTACCTGATGGTGCCGGCCGTGCTGGTGCGCCTGCTGTTCCCGCTGGCGGGCGTGGTCGCGGTCTACCTGTTCCTGCGCGGGCACAACCAGCCGGGCGGCGGCTTCGTGGCCGGGCTGGTGATGTCGGTGGCATTGCTGCTGCAATACATCGTGTCGGGCACCGAATGGGTGGAAGCGCATCTGCGCCTGCGGCCGCGGCACTGGATCGCCATCGGCATCCTGGCGGCGGTGGCCACGGGCGCGGGCTCGTGGTTCTGGGGCTACCCCTTCATGACGACGCATACCGCCCACCTGCACCTGCCCTTGCTGGGCGACATGCACATCGCCAGCGCGCTCTTCTTCGACATCGGCGTGTTCACGCTGGTGGTGGGCGCCACGCTGCTGATCCTGACCGCCATCGCCCACCAGTCCGTGCGCGCGCACCGCTATTCCGCGCGCGAGGACGAGGAAGAGAGCGTCCAGCTTGCCGGCACCGCCGACCACCGTGGAGAACCGTCCTGATGGAAATCGTGCTGGCCATCGCCATCGGCGTGCTCACCTCCTCCGGCGTCTGGCTGCTGCTGCGGCCGCGCACCTTCCAGGTCATCATGGGGCTGTCGCTGATCGCCTATGCGGTGAACCTGTTCATGTTCGGCATGGGCCGGCTTTCCATCGACCGCGAGCCGGTGCTGCTGCGCAACCTGCCGGCCACCCTGCAGCACTATGACGACCCGCTGCCGCAGGCGCTGGTGCTGACCGCCATCGTCATCGGCTTTGCCATGACCGCGCTGTTCCTGGTGGTGATGATGGCGCTGCGCGGCCTGTCGGGCTCCGATCACGTGGATGGCACCGAGGCCCTCGGCAACGACCTGCCGCCCGCGGGCGAGCTGGAGGACGGCCGATGACCGCGTGGCTGATGCCCCACCTGCTGTTGGCGCCGATCCTGCTGCCGCTGGTCACCGGGGCGCTGATGCTGCTGCTGGGCGAGGAGCAGCGGCGCCTCAAGGTCGGCCTGAACCTGGCCTCCACCGCGCTCTGGTTCGCCATTGCCATCGCCCTGCTGCGCTGGGTCGATGGCCAGGGCCAGGCCGGCCAGGCCGCCGTGGGCATCTACCTGCCCGGCAACTGGCAGGCGCCGTTCGGCATCGTGCTGGCGATCGACCGGCTGTCGGCGCTGATGCTGGCGCTCGCCGGGCTGGTGGCCTGCGCCTCCGTACTGTTCGCCGCGGCGCGCTGGCACCGCGCCGGGGTGCACTTCCACCCGCTGTTCCAGTTCCAGTTGATGGGGCTGGCCGGCGCCTTCCTGACGGCCGACCTGTTCAACCTGTTCGTGTTCTTCGAGATCATGCTGGCGGCCTCCTACGGGCTGCTGCTGCACGGCTCGGGCCGCATCCGGGTGCAGGCCAGCCTGCACTACATCGCCATCAACCTGGGCGCTTCCTCGCTGTTCCTGATCGGCGTGTCCATGCTCTACGGCGTGACCGGCACGCTCAACATGGCCGACCTGGCGCTGCGCATACCGCAGGTGGCGGCAGCCGACCGCGGCCTGCTGCACGCGGCGGCCGGCATCCTGGCGGTGGCCTTCCTCGCCAAGGCCGCGATCTGGCCGCTCAACTTCTGGCTGGTGCCGGCCTACGGCGCGGCCACGGCGCCGGTGGGCGCGCTGTTCGCCATCATGAGCAAGGTCGGCCTGTACACCCTGCTGCGGCTGTGGACGCTGCTGTTCTCCGCCGATGCCGGCGCCTCGGCCTTCTTCGGCGGCCACTGGCTGATCGCGGGCGGCATGCTGACCCTGGTGTTCGGCGCGATCGGCATGCTCGCGTCGCAGAAGCTCGGCAATCTGGCCGGCTACAGCGTGGTGGTGTCCTCCGGCACGCTGCTGGCGGCGTTTGGCTTCGGCCAGGCCGCGCTGACGGCCGGGGCGCTGTACTACCTGCTGTCCTCCACGCTGGCGGCCAGCGCCCTGTTCCTGGTGGTGGACCTGATCGAGCGCTGGCGCAACGACGGCGCCACCTTCGCGCCGCACGAGCGCAGTGACCATGCCCCGTTCCTCGGGCCCGACCTCAAGCCGCTGGTGGGCATCAACCTCGACGAGGAGCAGCAGGTGCTGATCGGCAGGGCCATCCCCGCGGCGATCGCCTTCCTGGGCCTGGCCTTCATGGGCTGCGCGGTGCTGGCGGCGGGGCTGCCGCCGCTGTCGGGCTTCATCGGCAAGATGGCCATGCTGTCGGCGCTGCTCAACCCGCTCGGGCTCGACCGCGGCATCACGGACGTCGCCGGCGTGCCGGGCATTTCCAGCACGCCCGGCCCCGCGCAATGGACGCTGCTGGCGCTGGTGCTGGGCTCGGGCCTGCTGAGCCTGGTCGCCATGAGCCGCGCCGGCATCCGCCACTTCTGGGCCGCGCAGGGGCGTGGCGTGCCGACGCTGCGCATTGCGGAAGGGGTGCCGGTGGGAGCCTTGCTGCTGGGCTGCATTCTGCTGACGGTATTCGGCGGCCGGGCACTACGCTACACGCAGGACACGGCCGATGCGCTGCGGCAGCCGCAGGCCTATCTGCAGGCGGTCATGCAGGCACGGCCGGTGCCCAACCCGGTCAGGCAGGCGGCGCCATGATCCGGCGGCTCGTCCCCCACCCGTTGCTGTCGGCCGCGCTGTTCGGCCTCTGGCTGCTGCTGGTGCAGTCGCTGGCGCCGCCATCGCTGCTGATGGCGCTGCTGGCCGCCATTGCCGGCCCCTTGCTGACCGACAGCCTGCGCCCCGCGCCGGTGCGCATGCGCCGGCCCTGGACCGCCTGCCGGCTGATGGCCAGGGTGCTGGCCGACGCCCTGCGCTCGAACCTGCACGTGGCGCGGCTGCTGCTGACGCGGCGCTCGAACGACATCCCCTCGGCCTTCGTGCGCGTGCCGCTGGAGTTGCGCGACCCCAATGCGCTGGCGGTGCTGGCGCTGATCCTCTGCGCCACGCCGGGCACCACCTGGGCCGAGCTGGCACTGGACCGCAGCGTGCTGCTGCTGCATGTGTTCGACGCGCGCGATCCGGGCCAGGTGGTGGCCGATATCAAGCAGCGCTACGAGCGCCCGCTCATGGAGATCTTCGAATGAGCCCCTTCCTCGCCTGGTCCCTGTGGACCGCCATGGGCTGCCTGGCGCTGGCCATGGGCTGCTGCCTGCTGCGCATGCTGCGCGGGCCGACGGCCCAGGACC
>NZ_JAELTO010000154.1 GCF_016428875.1 Xylophilus sp. ASV27 | reverse complement strand
CCCCCCCCCCCCCCCCCCCCCCCCCCCCCCCCCCCCCCCCCCCCCCCCCCCTTTTAGATGTGTATAAGAGACAGGTGCCACAGCATGGGCGGCCTGGCGGCGCGTGCCTGGCTGCGCCGGGCCGGCGACGCGCGCCGGGTGCGCCGCATCATCACCCTGGGCTCGCCGCACCAGGGCACGGCGCTGGCCGCCCTCAGCCGCAGCGGCACCGGCCTGCAGATGCGCCGGGGCAGCGCCTGGCTGCAGGCGCTGGCGCAGACCGAGGACGCCGGGCGCCGCGCGCTCCTGAGCTGCTGGTACTCCAACTGCGACCATGTGGTGTTCCCGGCCTCGACCGCCGCGCTGCCCGGCGCCGACAGGCATTTCGTGCCCGGCCTGCCGCACCTGGCGCTGGCCTTCCATCCGCCGCTGATGGAGGCGGTGCTCGAGCAGATCGGGCCCTGAACCGGAAAACGATCTCCAGGGGCGCCAGCGGCGCGATGGCATGCGGATTTCCAGCGAAAAATGCCTGAAGCCCAGGTGGCATGTGGGCTAAATGCTATATATTTGATAGCTATTGCGCCATTGCCGTGTTGACCCGGTGCGCGCAGCGAGGCTGCACAATGCGGCGCATGGAAGCATTCGACAAGCTGGACGTGCTGATCCTGCGCAAGCTGCAGGCCGATGGCCGGGCCACCTACGAGCAGATCGCCGAAGCCGTCGGCCTGTCGCCCAGCGCCGTGCTGCGCCGGGTGCGGCGGCTGGAGGAAACCCGCGTCATCGACCGCTACGTGGCCCTGGTGCGGCCCGAGGCGGTCGGCCTGGGCCTGACCGCCTACCTCAACGTGCGGCTGGAAAAGCACACCGAGAACCACAAGCGCAACCCCATGGACCTGTTCCGCGCCAGCGTGCAGACCTGGCCCGAGGTGGTGGAATGCGCCGCCCTGACCGGCGAGATGGACTACCTGCTGCGCGTGGTGGTGGCCGACATGGCGCACTACAGCCGCTTCATCATGGACACGCTGCTCAAGCACCCCAGTGTGGAGGACTGCAAGACCAGCTTCGTGCTGGACCGCGTCAAGACCACCACGGCCGTGCCCTTGTGAGTCCGTAGGGGCTTTGCAGGGTGTCTGCAGATACTAGGGAAAACCCTTAGAATTCGCCCATGACCGATCCTGTGTCTCTGCTCCAAGCCTCCCTCGACGCCGGCCGCCGCTGGATGCGCCCGTCGCGCACCGCCGACGCCGGCGCGCCGGCGCTGCCGCCGGCCCTGGTGCCGATCCGTTCGCTCGGGCCGGCCTACCGCGAGCGCATCGCCGCGCACCTGCTGGCGCTGGACCCGGAAGACCGCTACCTGCGCTTCGGCTATGCCGCGAGCGACGAGCAGATCCGCCGCTACGTCGACGGCCTGGATTTCGCGCGCGACGAGATCTTCGGCATCTACAACCGCCGGCTGGACCTGATCGCCGTCGCGCACCTGGCCATTCCGCGCGAGCCCGGCGAGCGCCGCCGCGCGGAATTCGGCGTGTCCGTGGTCAAGCGCGCGCGCGCGCGCGGCTATGGCGCGCGCCTGTTCCGCCGCGCCATGATGCATGCGCGCAATGCCGGCGTGGCCGAGATCTTCATCTACGCGCTGAGCCAGAACACCGCCATGCTGAGCATCGCGCGCAAGGCCGGCGCCACGGTGCAGCGCGACGGCTCCGAGGCCGAGGCCTACCTGAGCCTGCCGCCCGCCGACCTGGACAGCCGCCTCTCGCAACTGCTGGAGCAGCAGTTCGCCGAGGTGGACTACCGCCTCAAAGTGCAGGCCAAGCATTTCTGGGACGCGATCGGCAGCATCCAGGAAATCCGCCAGGGCGTGCGCGAGGCCCGGCAGCGTTCCGCGCCATAGACCGCAGGCGGCGCGATCCGCGCTATCCTTGCGGCATGCCCACTACCGCATGTCCTGCACCTCCAGACTGTGTCTGAACCGCACCCCGCGCGCGTCGATCGCGAAGACAAGCGCACATTCCTGCAGAAGGTCGCCGAGTTCATCCATCCGGCGCCCGACACCAAGGAAGACCTGATAGAAGTCCTCTCCGCCGCCGAGAGCAATGACGTGATCGGCGCCGAATCCCGCGTCATGCTCGAAGGCGTGCTGCGCCTGGCCGACAAGACCGCTGGCGACGTGATGGTGGCGGCGCCCCGCATGGACCTGGTGGACATCGACGCGCCCTACGACGAACTGCTGCACCTGGTGATCGGCACCGCGCACTCGCGCTTTCCGGTCTACAGCGGCGAGCGCGAGAACATCATCGGCATCCTGCTCGCCAAGGACCTGCTCAAGCTCCAGCGCGCGCCGCAGCTCAACATCCGCGCGCTGCTGCGCCCGGCGGTGTTCATCCCCGAGAGCAAGGGCCTGAACGACCTGCTGCGCGAATTCCGCGGCAACCGCAACCACCTGGCCATCGTCATCGACGAGTTCGGCCGCGTGGCCGGCCTGATCACCATCGAGGACGTGCTCGAGGAGATCGTCGGCGAGATCGAGGACGAGTTCGACATCGCCGAGGACGAGGGCGACATCTTCGCCCTGGCCGACCGCACCTACCGCGTGAGCGGCGACACCCCGGTCGAGCGCGTGGCCGAGGCTTTCGACGTGAGGCTGCACGCCAGCGACGCCGAGGAGGAGTTCGACACCATCGGCGGGCTGGTGTCGCACGAACTGGGCCACGTGCCGCGCCGCGGCGAAACCTGCGTGCTCGCCGGCCTGCAGTTCCGCGTGCTGCACGTCAAGGGCGGCGCGGTGCGTTGGTTCAAGGTGGCGCCCGCGGGCGCTGACGACGCCGGCTGATGGCACGCCCAGGTCAGCGGGCCGCGCTGGCCATGGCAGTGCTGGCGGGCTTGCTGCAGGCGCTGTCCATCGCCGACCCCTGGCAGGGCCAGCCGCGCTGGTGGCTGCAGATCGCCTCCCTGGCCGCGCTGTTCCTGCTGGTGCAGCGCAGCGCGTCGGTGCGCCAGGCCGCCTTGCTGGGCTGGGGCTTTGCCACAGCCTGGCTGGCCGGCACCTTCTGGTGGCTGTTCATCTCCATGCACACCTACGGCGGGCTGGCCGCGCCGCTGGCGGTGGCCGCCGTGCTGGGCCTGGCCGCCTTCCTGGCGCTCTACTACGCCGCGGCGGCCGCCTGCTACCGGGCCTGGGCGCCGGCCTCGCGGGCGGCGCGTGCCGGGCTCCTGGGCATGCTGTGGCTGCTGGCCGAACTGCTGCGCGGCACCTGGTTCACCGGCTTTCCCTGGGGCGCGGGCGGCTATGCTCACATTGACGGGGCGGCGCACTGGCTGGCGCCATGGCTCGGGGTCTACGGCCTGGGCGCGGCAGCGGCGGTCGGCGCGGCCTGGCTGGCGCTGTGCGCGTCACCGCGGCGCTGGCGGGGGCTGGGCGCGGGGCTGATCGTGATTGCGGCGGCGTCGCTCTGGCCCGCAGGCGCCGAGGACGCGCCGGCGCAGCCGCAGGCGCTGCTGTCGGTGGCGCTGCTGCAGGGCAACATCCCGCAGGACGAGAAGTTCCAGCCCGGCAGCGGCGTGCCGCTGGCCCTGCAGTGGTATGCCGAGCAGTTGCGCGACGCGCGCGCCTCGCTGGTCGTGGCGCCCGAGACCGCCATTGCGCTGCTGCCGCGCGATCTGCCCGTGGGCTACCTGGACGCCTTGCAGCAGCGCTTTTCCACCGGCACGCAGGCCGCGCTGGTGGGCATTCCGCTGGGCTCCGCGCGCGAGGGCTACAGCAATTCGGCCATCGGCCTGGCGCCGGGCCGGGCGCGGGCCTACCGCTACGACAAGCACCACCTGGTGCCGTTCGGCGAATTCATCCCGCCGTTGTTCCGCTGGTTCACCGAGATGATCAACATCCCGCTCGGCGACTTCAACCGCGGCGGCCTGGGCCAGCCGGCCTTCGACTGGCAGGGCCAGCGGCTCGCGCCCAACATCTGCTACGAGGATCTGTTCGGCGAGGAGATCGCGCGCAACTTCGCCGACCCGGCGCGCGCGCCCACCATCCTCGTGAACCTGACCAACATCGGCTGGTTCGGCAACACCGTGGCGATCGATCAGCACCTGCAGATCTCGCGCATGCGCGCCATGGAGTTCGCCCGGCCCATGGTGCGCGCCACCAACACCGGCGCGACCGTGGTGATCGATCACCACGGCCGCGTCACGGCGACGCTGCCGCGCTATTCGCGCGGCGTGCTGGAGGCCCGCGTCGAGGGCCGCGGGCTGGCCGATCCGCAGCTCACGCCCTATGCGCGCTGGGCCTCGCGCTGGGGCCTGTGGCCGCTCTGGGGCGCAGCCGTGCTCGCGGTACTGGCGGCGGCCGCCGCCGCCCTGAGCAGGCGGCGCTGAAGCGCGGGCGGCGGGGCGCTTACATGTCTTTATGCATAAAACGCATGGGCCGGACCATCCCCAGGCGGGCCTGGCGGGACTACCATCGCGCCGGGCCACGGTGCTGCTTGCGGCACCGCACTGCGTAGACACCGAGCGGGGTCATCGCGGCCGGATTCCATGAGTCTCCGGGCGTGCCCGTTACCTGCTCCATCCGTCCGCCAGTGGCGGGAAAGCAAGCCATGAAGCTCGAGAAATCCACTCCTCTCTCCTACGTCCAGTCGGCCGCCGACAGCCCCTGGGCCACCTATCTCTCACAGGTCGACCGCGTCGTCCCCTACCTGGGGCCGCTGGCCAAATGGGCCGAGACGCTCAAGCGCCCCAAGCGCGCGCTGATCGTCGACGTGCCGATCGAAATGGACGACGGCAGAGTGCGCCACTTCGAGGGCTACCGCGTGCAGCACAACCTCTCGCGCGGCCCGGGCAAGGGGGGCGTGCGCTTCCACCCCGACGTCACGCTGGAAGAGGTGATGGCGCTGTCGGCCTGGATGACGGTGAAGACCGCCGGCGTGGGCCTGCCCTTCGGCGGCGCCAAGGGCGGCATCCGCGTCGACCCGTCGGAGCTTTCCATCAAGGAGCTGGAGCGCATGACGCGGCGCTACACCAGCGAGATCGGCATCATCATCGGCCCGCAGCGCGACATTCCGGCGCCGGACGTGAACACCAACGGCCAGATCATGGGCTGGATGATGGACACCTATTCGATGAACACCGGCGCCACCGCCACCGGCGTGGTCACCGGCAAGCCGATCCACCTGGGCGGCTCGCTCGGCCGGGTCAAGGCCACCGGCCGCGGCGTGTTCGTCACCGGGCGCGAGGCCGCGCGGCGGCTGGGCCTGCCGCTCGACGGCGCGCGCATCGCGGTACAGGGCATGGGCAACGTGGGCAGCACCGCCGCCGAACTATTCGTGGCCGCGGGCGGCAAGATCGTCGCCATGCAGGACCACAGCGGCACGCGCATCAATCCCAAGGGCTTCGACATCGAGAAGGTGCGCGCCACGCTCGCGCGCGAAGGCGGCATCGGCAACCACAAGGAAGGCGAGGCGGCCGACGCCGAGGACTTCTGGTCGGTGGACTGCGACATCCTGATCCCGGCCGCGCTGGAAGGCCAGATCACGGCCGAACGCGCCGCCCGCATCAAGGCGCGCCTGGTGCTCGAAGGCGCCAATGGCCCGACCCTGCCGCAGGCCGACGACGTGCTGGAGGACCGCGGCATCCTGGTGGTGCCCGACGTCATCTGCAACGCCGGCGGCGTGACCGTCAGCTACTTCGAGTGGGTGCAGGACTTCAGCAGCTTCTTCTGGACCGAGGACGAGATCAACGTGCGCCTGGACAAGATCATGACCGATGCGCTGCTGCATATCTGGGACACGGCAGACCGCCACAAGATCACCCTGCGCACCGCCACCTTCGCCGTGGCCTGCGAGCGTATCCTGATCGCGCGCGAGGAGCGCGGCCTCTATCCCTGACCGCATGCGGGGCGAGGGAGCGGCCCGCGTTCCCTCGCCCCGCACGGCATGGCACGGCATGGCGTTTGCGTGCGCCCATGCCAGACTGTTCTGTTTCAACCAAAGGAGAACATCACATGTACCTGTCCCCCCGCTTCCGCGCCTGGATGGCCGGAGCCAGCCTGCTGGCCTTGGGCTCGCTGGCGTCGGCGCAGCCCGCGCCCGCCGCCGATGTCGATCCGGCCAAGCCCAACGTGGTGATCCTGGCCACCGGCGGCACCATCGCCGGCGCCGGAGCCAGCACCGTCAACAGCGCCAGCTATGCCGCCGCCAAGGTCGCGGTCGACAAACTGATCCTGGGCCTGCCAGAGCTCAGGAACCTTGCCAACGTGCGCGGCGAGCAGACCTTCCAGATCGCCTCCGAGAGCTTCACCAACGACGCCCTGCTGACGCTGGCCAGGCGCGTCTCCGCACTGGCCAAGCAGCCCGACGTGAACGGCATCGTGGTCACCCACGGCACCGACACGCTGGAGGAAACCGCCTACTTCCTGCACCTGACGGTGCACACCGACAAGCCGATCGTGGTGGTGGGCTCCATGCGCCCGGGCACGGCGCTGTCGGCCGACGGCGCGCTCAACCTGTACGACGCGGTCAGCGTCGCGGCCTCCCAGGACGCCAGGGGCAAGGGCGTGCTGGTCACCATGAATGACGAGATCCAGTCCGGCCGCGACGTGGCCAAGCTGGTCAACATCAAGACCGAGGCGTTCAAGAGCCAGTGGGGCCCGCTGGGCATGGTGGTGGAAGGCAAGAACTACTGGTTCCGCTCGCTGGCCAAGCGCCACACCAACCAGAGCGAATTCGACATCGACCAGATCCAGGCGCTGCCGGTGGTCGAGATCGCCTACGCCTACGGCAACGTGCCGCGCGCGTCGATCGACGCGATCGGCGCCACGCCGGGCCTGCAGGCCATCATCCATGCGGGTACCGGCAACGGCTCGGTCGCCGACCGCGTCGTGCCGGCGCTGCAGGAACTGCGGGCCAAGGGCGTCAACGTGATCCGCTCCTCGCGCGTGCCCGCCGGCTTCGTGCTGCGCAACGCCGAGCAGCCCGACGACAAGTACGACTGGGTCGTGGCGCACGACCTGAACCCGCAAAAGGCGCGCATCCTGGCGATGGTCGCGATGACCAAGACGCGCGATCCGAAGGAGCTGCAGCGCATCTTCTGGACGTATTGAGCTGCGCACTTCGTGTCTGCGCCCGCCCTTGCCGGGGGCGGCATCGGCGGACCGGCGCAGCCGGATCCACGATGCCTCTGGAAGGGCGGGCGGGGCGCGAGGGCCGGGGGTTGTTCGAAAAGGCCGCTGCATGCAGCGGCCTTCTTGTTTTGGGCGCGCCCGGCATGGGCGCACTCTTCCCGGTGCAAGTCCGGTCCTCAGTGGATCACGACGAACGACGCGACTCCTTCGAGCGATGGCGCCAAGCGCCTGTCGCCGACGGCCTGCAGGCGCGGCGCGCCAAGGCCGCGCGAACGGTGGCGCCGCGGTGCGCGCCGGGGCCGCCGGCGGCGCCACGCCCTAGAATCAGGCGCTTTGCCGCGCCCTGCCGGGCGGCTGTCTCTTATACACATCTAAAAAAGGGGGGGGGGGGGGGGGGGGGGGGGGGGGGGGGGGGGGGGGGGGGGGGG
>NZ_JAELTO010000153.1 GCF_016428875.1 Xylophilus sp. ASV27 | reverse complement strand
GTACCAGGGCTGCCGCTCGGCGCCCGGCACGCCGCCGGCGTCGAGCACCTGCATGGCGCGTTCCTTGGCGTCGAGCAGCGCGAGCTGCGCCTCGACCCGCGCCACCATGTCGGCGCCGGCGGCCTGCAGCAGGCCGAGCTTCTTCAGCCGGCCGGCGATGGCGCGCGCGATCATGGCCGGCGACAGATCGGCATTGGCGCGCAGCAGGGTGTGCGCGGTGGGGTTGGGCATGCTCCACTCGCCGCCGCTGAAGTCGCCCTCGCCCTCGTCGAACTTGCCCAGCACGTTGGGCCGCACGTCGGCGCGCCAGTTGTAGAGCTCTTCCTTCAACTGGTATTCGATGACCTGGCGCTTTTCCTCGACCACCAGGATCTCCTGCAGGCCGGTGGCGAATTCGCGCGTGAGCTGCGCCTCCAGCGGCCAGACCACGCCCACCTTGTGCAGGCGGATGCCGAGCTGGCGGCAGGCCGCGTCGTCCAGGCCCAGGTCGGCCAGCGCCTGGCGCGTGTCGCTCCAGGACTTGCCGCTGGCCATGATGCCGAAGCGGTCGTGCGGCGTGGCGATGGCGCTGTAGTTGAGCCGGTTGGCGCGGATGTAGGCCAGCGCGGCGTACCACTTGTAGTGCATCAGGCGCGCCTCCTGCTCCAGCGGCGCGTCGGGCCAGCGGATGTGCAGGCCGCCGGGCGGCATCTCGAAGTCGGTGGGGATGACGATCTGCACCCGCTGCGGGTCGATCATGGCGGTGGCGCTGGACTCGACGATCTCCTGGATCGTCTTCATGCCGGCCCAGACGCCCGAGAAGCGGCTCATGGCGAAGGCATGCAGGCCCAGGTCCAGTATCTCCTGCACGGTGGCGGGGAAGAACACCGGCAGCCCGCACGCCTTGAAGATGTGGTCGCTCTGGTGCGCGGCGGTGCTGCTCTTGGCGATGTGGTCGTCGCCCGCCACCGCGATGACGCCGCCGAACTCGGTGGTGCCGGCCATGTTGGCGTGCTTGAACACGTCGGAGCACCGATCCACGCCCGGCCCCTTGCCATACCAGATGCCGAACACGCCGTCGTAGCGGTTGGTGCCCGGCGGCGAGAAGCCCAGCATCTGCGAGCCCCAGACCGCCGTGGCGGCCAGCTCCTCGTTCACGCCGGGCTGGAACACGATGTGCTGCGACTTCAGGAACTTGGACGCCTTCACCAGCGCCTGGTCATAGCTGCCCAGCGGCGAGCCGCGGTAGCCGCTGATGAAACCCGCCGTGTTCTTGCCGGCGGCCGCATCGCGCTGGCGCTGCAGCATCGGCAGCCTGACCAGCGCCTGCACGCCGCTCATGAAGGCAGGGCCGTGGTCCAGGTTGTATTTGTCATCCAGCGTGACGTTTTCCAGTGCGCGGCGGATGTGCTCGGGCAGGGGTGCGTTCATCGTGTTGTCTCCATGGCGTCGGGGGTGCGCCCATATCGGGTCAGTGTAGAACTTGCGGCCGGATAGGTGTTTGCGTTTGTTGCCCCGGAAGCGATACTTGGAGAAAGAATCTTTCCCGAATATGGCTAATATGGAAACACTTGACAGGTTCGACCTCGCCATCCTGCGCGAGCTGCAGCTCGACGCGCGGCTCACCAATGCCGAGCTGGCGCAGCGCGTGGGCCTGTCGGCCGCGCCCTGCTGGCGGCGCGTGCGGGCGCTGGAGGCGGCGGGCTACATCCTGGGCTACCACGCGCAGCTCAACCGCCAGAAGCTCGGCCTGGGCGTGCTGGCCTTCGTGCGGCTGGACGCCGAGCGCAACTCGGCCGACGCCATGCGCCAGCTGGAGGAGGCGGTGCGCCAGTTGCCCGAGGTCACCAGTTGCCACTACATCAGCGGCACCGGCACCTTCGAGCTGCAGGTGGTGGCAGAGGACCTGGACCACTTCTCGCGCTTCGCGCTGCAGCACCTGGCCAACCTGCCGCAAGTGAAGGACCTGCACACCAGCTTCTCGCTGGGCGAAGTCAAGGCCGGCGGCGCGCTGCCGCTGGGGCATCTGGACGCGGCCGCGCCACGGCGCTGAGGGCAGGTGGACAATCGCGGCATGGCAGTGACAACCCCCGAGAACGAGACAAACGCGCTTCTGGACCAGCCCGGCGCAGCGCCGCCGCCGCCGCCGCCGCGCCGCTGGGCCGCGCTGGAGCCGCTGTCGCTGCCGACCTTCCGCATGCTGTGGCTGACCTGGATGGCGGCCAACACCTGCATGTGGATGAACGACGTGGCAACGTCATGGATGATGACCTCGCTCACCTCCTCGCCCGTGATGGTGGCGCTGGTGCAGTCGGCCTCCACCCTGCCGGTGTTCCTGCTCGGGCTGCCCAGCGGCGCGCTGGCCGACATCCTGGACCGGCGCCGCTACTTCATGGTGACCCAGCTCTGGGTGGCGGTGGTGGCGATGGTGATCTGCGTCATCGTGCTGGCCGGCTGGATGAACGCCCACCTGCTGCTGGCGCTGACCTTCTGCAACGGCATCGGCCTGGCGATGCGCTGGCCGGTGTTCGCCGCCATCGTGCCCGAGCTGGTGCCGCGCGCGCAGCTGCCCGCGGCCATGGGCCTGAACGGCATCGCCCTGAACGCCTCGCGCATCGTCGGCCCGCTGGTGGCCGGCGCGGTCATCGCCAGCGCGGGCAGCCACTGGGTGTTCGTGCTCAACACCGTGCTGTCGCTGGGCGCGGCGCTGGTGATCTGGCGCTGGCGCCGGGTGCACCAGCCCAGCCCGCTGGGCCGCGAGCGCCTGGGCAGCGCCATGCGCGTGGGGTTGCAGTACGTGCGCCAGTCGCCGCGCATGCGCTCGGTGCTGGTGCGCATAGCGGTGTTCTTCGTGCATGCGACGGCGATGCTGGCCATGCTGCCGCTGATCGCGCGCGCCCTGCCCGGCGGCGACGCCGGCACCTTCACCCTGCTGCTGGCGGCGATGGGGGCGGGCGCCATCGTCGGCGCGCTGCTGCTGCCGCGCCTGCGCCAGCACCTGTCGCGCGACACGCTGGTGCGGCTCGGGACCACGGTGGTGTCGGTGGCCACGGCGGCGGTGGCGTTCGCGCCCAACGTGTACGTCGCCGTGCCGGCCATGGTGCTGGGCGGGCTGGCCTGGCTGGCCACGGCCAATTCCATGACCACCTCGGCCCAGCTGGCGCTGCCGGACTGGGTGCGCGCGCGCGGCATGTCGATCTACCAGATGGCGGTGATGGGCGCCACCGCCCTGGGCGCCGCGCTGTGGGGCCAGGTGGCCTCGATGACCACGCTGCACATCAGCCTGGGCACGGCGGCGGTAACCGGGGTGGCGGTGATGCTGGCGGTGCAGTACTTCATGCCCGACCGCCACCTGGAGGAAGACCTGTCGCCCTCGCAGGCCTTCACCGCGCCGGTGGCCGGCACGCCGCTGGCCTCGGGCCACATCCAGGTGACGGTGGAGTACCGCATCGACCCGGCGCGCGCCGACGAATTCCGCACGCTGATGCAGGAGAGCCGCCGCAGCCGGCTGCGCCAGGGCGCGCTCGACTGGCAACTGCTGCGCGACGTGCACGACCCGTCGCTCTACATCGAGCAGATCGTCGACGAGTCCTGGACCGAGCACCTGCGCCGCTTCACCCGGGTCACCGCCTGGGACGTGGCGCTGCGCGACCGCAAGCTGGCCTTCCACGTGGGCGACGCGCCGCCGCGGGTGACGCGGCGCATCGTCGAGCGCTAGGGCCAAAAGGCTGGCTTCATAGCCAAATCGGCCTGCAGCCCAGGATCCACCCTGGCTTTTAGCTATTAATAGTGTAGCAAACTGCGACGCCCGCACGCCGCAGCCGCCGTCATATCCGCGTCACGAAAGCCGGCAAGACTGCGCGCTTGCACACCTTTCGACACACCTGGAAATAAGGCACATACATGAAGCACTGGTTTATCGCATCGGCGCTCGCGGCGGCCACGCTGGCGGCCTGCGGCGGCTCCGACTCGCCCGCGGCCACGCCGAAGAACGTCCTGTTCTTCCTCGGCGACGGCATGGGGCTGACGACCATGACGGCGGCCCGCATCTACCAAGTGGGCGAGGACGGCAACCTGACCATGGACACGCTGCCCGAGTCGGCCTTCGTCAAGACCTACTCGGCCAACGCCCAGGTCACGGACAGCGCGCCCTCGATGGCCGCCTACATGACCGGCGTGAAGTCGAACAACGAGGTCGTCTCCATGAGCACGCCGACCTCCGCCTTCGACAAGGCCACCGGCGCCGACTACGTGCGCGGCGCCGACTCCACCTGCCCGGCCAGCGGCAACGGCAGCCCGGTGACGACGCTGCTGGAGCTGGCCAAGTCCGCCGGCCTGGCCACCGGCGTGGTCACCACCACCCGCATCACCCACGCCACGCCGGCGGCCACCTACGCCCACATCTGCCACCGCGACGGCGAGAACACCATCGCCGCGCAGATGGTGCCCCAGGGCGCGGGCTACAACAGCGCGCTGGGCGACGGCATCGACGTGGTGATGGGCGGCGGCCTGCGCCACTTCCTGCCCAAGGGCAGCGCCGGCAGCGCGCGCACCGACACGCGCGACCTGGTGGCCGAGATGAAGGCGCGCGGCTACGCCTTTGCCGGCAGCAAGGCCGATTTCAACGCACTGCCCGGCAGCGGCAAGCTGCTGGCGCTGTTCACGCCCAGCCACATGGCCTACGACCTGGACCGCGATGCGTCCAGGGAGCCGAGCCTGGCCGAGATGACCGCGCGCAGCATCGACCAGCTCAAGAGCAATCCCAAGGGCATGTTCCTGATGGTGGAAGGCGGCCGCATCGACCACGCGCTGCACGAGACCACCGCGCGCAAGGCGCTGGCCGACACGGTGGCCTTCGACGCCGCGCTCAAGACCGCCATCGACAAGATGCAGGCGATCGACCCGGGCCTGAAGAACACCCTGATCGTGGTCACCGCCGACCACGACCACACGCTGGTGCTCAACGGCTACGCCGCCCGCACCGGCCCGAGCAGCGCCGCCAACCCGGGCGTGCTGGGCCTGCTGCGCAGCTACGCGGACGGCGCGCTGGCCAAGGACACCAGCGGCAACCCCTACACCATCATCGGCTTCGGCAACGGCGAGAACCGGCCCGCCACCCGCACCGCGCTGAGCGACGCGCAGGTGTTCGCCAGCGGCTACCACCAGGAAGCCGTGATCCCGACCACGGCCGGCAACGAGACCCACGGCGGCGGCAACGTTTTCCTGGGCGCCATCGGGCGCGGCGCCGACAGCTTCAGCGGCACCCTCGACAACACCGCCGTGTTCGGGCTGATCCGCAAGGCCACCGGCCTGTGATGCAGCTTCCATCGAATCCCACCGAGATGTCCTCCATGCATACCACCCGCTCCACCACCCAGCCCTGGCGCGCCGCCAGCGCGCTCTGCCTGGCCCTGTCCTGCGCGCTCCCGGCGCTGGCCGCCGGCGAAGCCAAGAACGTCATCTTCTTCCTCGGCGACGGCATGGGCCCGGTCACCGTGGCCGCCAGCCGCATCTACAAGTACGGCGAGGCCGGCACGCTGACGATGGAGTCGCTGCCGCGCGCAGCGCGCGTCAAGACCTATTCGCTCGACGCGCAGACCACCGACAGCGCGCCCTCCATGGCGGCCTACACCACGGGCGTGAAGTCGCGCAACGAGGTGATCGCCATGGACGGCAACACCGTTGCCAGGCGGCCCTCCAGCGACACCAGCGTCACCCCCAACGTGAGCAACGCCGTGGACAACTGCCCGGCCACCGGCAACGGCGCGGCGGTGCCCACCCTGCTGGAGCAGGCCATCGCCAAGGGCAAGGCCACCGGCGTGGTGACCACGGCGCGCCTGACGCACGCCACGCCCGCCGCCACCTACGCCCACATCTGCCACCGCGACGCCGAATACGCCATCGCGCGCCAGGCGGTGCCGGGCGGCGCCGGCTACAACCCCGCGCTGGGCAATGGCGTGGACGTGCTCATGGGCGGCATCAGCTACTACTGGCGGCCGTTCAACGCCAGCACCACGCCGCGCGGCCGGCCCGACGGCCGCGACCTGGTGGCCGAACTGCAGGCCCGCGGCTACACCTACGTCAACGACCTGGCCAGCCTGAACGCCGCGCCCAGCGGCAGGATCATCGGCCTGTTCGACCAGGCGCAGTCCGAAGGCCACATGTCCTATGAACTGGACCGCGATCCGGCCAAGGAGCCGAGCCTGGCGCAGATGACGGTCAAGGCCATCGACGCCCTGTCCAAGAGCGGCAACGGCTACTTCCTGATGGTGGAGGGCGGCCGCATCGACCACGCGCTGCACGGCACCAACGCCAAGCGCGCGCTGACCGACACCATCGCCTTCGACGACGCCATCAAGGCTGCGCTGGGCAAGGTGGACCTGTCCAACACGCTGGTGGTGGTCACCGCCGACCATGACCACACGATGGCCTTCAACGGCTACTCGCACCTGGGCAACGACATCCTGGGCAAGACCACCGACTACAAGACCCGGCAACTGGCCAAGGCGGCCGACGGCCTGCCCTACACCACGCTGGTGTTCGGCAACGGCGGCGGCCCGCGCAAGGCCACGCGCGACGACCTGACCAACGTCGACACCTCGGGCAACAAGAACTACCTGCAGGAAGTCGGCATACCGCTGGGCAGCCCCGGCTCCGAGACCCACGGCGGCGGCGACGTGATGCTGTTCGCCACCGGCGCGGGCAGCGGAATCTTCAAGGGCACGCTGGACAACACCAGGGTCAACGGCTTGCTCAAGCAGGCGTTCGGACTGTGATGAAGCTGCGCCCTGCCCTCATCGCCGCCGCGCTGGCGGCCTGCGGCGCGGCCGCGCTGCCCGCGCTGGCACAGGACGCCGACCTGCTGGTGCGCCACACCATCGTCTCGGCCGGTGCCGACGGCATCAAGCGCACGGTGGAATTCTCCGAGCGCGTGGTGCGCCGGCAGGACCAGGTCTGGATCGAGCGCATCGTGCCGGCGGGCTGGCACTCGGCCCACGAGCATGCCGCGGGCGACAAAGGCCACCGCCACCTCGACGTGAGCGCCGCCGCGCGCTGGGTGCAGCGCGCCCAGGACGGCAGGCCCTCGCTGCAGTTGGCCTCGGCCGAGGACAAGGTGCTGGTCGACGTGGCGCCGACCGACTACGGCAACGTCGGCTTCGACGGCTCGTGGACCGCCGCCTACCACCTGATCGACCCGGCCTCGCTCAAGGCGCTCAAGCCCACCGGCCGCAACGGCGACCTGACCACCTACACCTCGCAGGAGCCCGGCCGCACGCTCAAGGTGGTGTGGAACCAGCGCCTGCAGTACCCGGTGCTGGTCGAGTCCACCCAGGGCGCCTCCAGCCGCAAGACCGCGGTGCAGGCCCAGCCGCCGGCCGCCACGCCGCCCTGGAACGCGACGCGCAGCTACCAGAAGAAGGACTACTCCGACTACCTGGATTGAGCGCGGCCGTGCGCGGCCCCTCGTCCCGCAAACGGGCTGCCGGCGACGGCGGCCCGTTTTCCTTTGGCGGCGCAGCGGCACTGCACCGGAGCGAGCGGTTCGCGCCCTAGGATCAATACTGTTCATATTAGAATCAAACGCACAGACTGATGCGCCTGATGGAGCAACTCGCCGCGATGGCGAAGCTGGAAGTTGCTCATCTTGCGCTTGACGCCGCGCGGGTTGAGGCGCCCACGGCTGCCCACGCTGCGCCCGGCGCCGATCTC
>NZ_JAELTO010000152.1 GCF_016428875.1 Xylophilus sp. ASV27 | reverse complement strand
AGCTCGGGCTGCAGGCCAAGCGCAAGCGCGCTGGCTGGAGCCTGCCCTATCTGGAGCACCTCATGGGCATGGGAGCGGCTCTGGGGATGGGGGGCTCTGGTTAGATGCGATTGCCCTGATTGTCTGGGTTGTTTGCTATCAATAGAGTAGCATTCTGCGTCACGGAGGCGGCTGCGCGGCGGCCGCGATAATCCCGGCATGTCCTCCCCCAAAGTGCTTTTCGGCTTCCACGCCGTCGGCGTGCGCCTGAAGACGGCGCCTGCGTCCATCATCGAGATCTACTACGAAGCCACGCGGCGCGACGCGCGCATGCGGCAGTTCCTGGAGCGCGCGGCCGAGGCCGGCGCCCGGCTGATCGAATCCGACGGCCTGCGCATCACCAGGCTCGCCGGCAGCGCCGGCCACCAGGGCGTGGCGGCGCGGGTGCACCCGGTGCAGCAGGCGCGCTCGTTCGACGAACTGCTCGAAGGGCTGGAAGCGGCCGGCACCGTGCCGCTGCTGCTGGTGCTCGACGGCGTGACCGATCCGCACAACCTGGGCGCCTGCCTGCGCGTGGCCGACGGCGCCGGCGCGCATGCCGTGATCGCGCCCAAGGACCACGCGGTGGGCGTCAACGCCACCGTGGCCAAGGTCGCCAGCGGCGCGGCCGAGACCGTGCCTTACTTCATGGTGACCAACCTGGCGCGCACCATGAATGAACTCAAGGAGCGCAGCATCTGGTGCATCGGCACGGCCGAGGACGCGCCGCAGACCCTGTATGAGGCCGACCTGAAGATCCCGCTCGCGCTGGTGCTCGGCGCCGAGGGCCCGGGCATGCGCCAGCTCACGCGCAAGACCTGCGACGCGCTGGTCAGCATCCCGATGCGCGGCGCGGTCGAAAGCCTCAACGTTTCGGTGGCCAGCGGCGTCTGCCTGTACGAGGCGTTGCGGCAGCGGTCGTAGGAATGGAATACCCCAGGCTGCCAGCGGCACGCGAGGCCTGGGCGATATGAAATTCAGGCCGTCTCCGCGCTGGCCTGATCCAATTGCTCGATAGCTTCGACGTCGAGTTTCAGTTGCGCTGCCTTCACCAGTTCCTGCAGTTGCTGCAGCGACGTGGCACTGGCGATCGGCGCGGTGATGCCCGGGCGGGCGATCTGCCAGGCCAGCGCGACCTGGCCGGGCGTGGCGGCGTAGCGCTGGGCGACCTCGTCGAGTTCGGCCAGGATGCGCAGGCCGCGCGGGTTGAGGTACTTCTTGGTGGTGCTGGCGCCGCGCGCGCTCTTGGCGGCGTCGGCCTCGGTGCGGTACTTGCCGGTCAGGAAGCCCGCGGCCAGTGCGTAGAAGTTGATGACGCCGACCTGGCGCTCCAGGCACAGCGGCCCCAGCGCGTCTTCGAACACCTTGCGGTCGTACAGGTTGTAGAGCGGCTGCAGGCTTTCGTAGCGCGCCAGGCCGTGGCGCTCGCTCACGTCCAGCGCCTGCTTCAGCCGCTCGGCCGTGAAGTTGGAGGCGCCGACGGCGCGCACCTTGCCTTGCTTGATGAGGTCGCCGAAGGTGCCCAGCACGTCTTCCAGCGGCACGCTCGGGTCGTCGTCGTGCGACTGGTAGAGGTCGATGTACTCGGTCTGCAGGCGCTTGAGCGAGGCGTCCACCGCCTGGCGGATGTAGGCCGGGCGCAGGCCGACCTTGTCCTCGCCCATGGGCTTGCCGACCTTGGTGGCCAGCACCAATTGGTTGCGGCGGCCGCTCCTCCTGAGCCACTGGCCGATGATGGTTTCCGACTCGCCGCCGCCATGGCCGGGCACCCAGCGCGAGTAGACGTCGGCGGTGTCGACGAAGTTCATGCCGGCGTCGAGCCAGGCATCGAGCAGGGAGAAGGAGGTGGCTTCATCCACCGTCCAGCCGAAGACGTTGCCGCCGAAGGCGAGGGGTGACACCTGAAGGCCGGAGCGGCCGAGCGGGCGGAGGGTCATGCGGGAGCCTTTCGTTGCGTGCGTTTCAGGACCGCGCATTCTTGCCGTTTTGCGCGAAATCCGCCGGCGCGCGCCGGCGGTTTTCATGAATGCTATGAAAAATATAGCTGAATGCCTGGATGATTCCTGGGCTTGCGGGCTTTTCGGCCCGGCCAGCAAAAGCCCCGCGTTAGAGAAAAAGGGGCCGGCAACCTAAAATCGCGGGTTACCCCAGAAAGCCCCGCGATGAACGCCCCCGTCGACGTTTCCTTTTTCGCGCGTGCCGCCAAGCCCCTGACCAGCTACCGCAAGTACTGGGCGGCGCGTTTCGGCACCGCGAAGTTCCTTCCCACCAGCCGTGCCGAGATGGACGCGCTGGGCTGGGACAGCTGCGACATCGTCATCGTCACCGGCGACGCCTACGTGGACCACCCGAGCTTCGGCATGGCGGTGATCGGCCGCATGCTCGAGGCGCAGGGCTTTCGTGTCGGCATCATCGCCCAGCCCGACTGGCAGAGCGCCGCGCCGTTCAAGGTGCTGGGCAAACCGAACCTGTTCTTCGGCGTGACGGCCGGCAACATGGATTCGATGATCAACCGCTACACCGCAGACCGCAAGATCCGCAGCGACGACGCCTACACGCCCGGCGACGTCGGCGGCGCGCGCCCCGACCGCGCGGCCATCGTCTACTCGCAGCGCTGCCGCGAGGCCTGGAACGATGTGCCGATCATCCTCGGCGGCATCGAAGGCAGCCTGCGCCGCATCGCCCACTACGACTACTGGCAGGACAAGGTGCGCCGCAGCATCGTGGTCGATGCCAAGTGCGACCTGCTGCTGTACGGCAACGCCGAGCGCGCCATCGTCGAGATCGCCCACCGCCTGGCCGCGCGCGAGCCGGTGCAGAACATCACCGACGTGCGCGGCACCGCCTTCGTGCGGCGCGAGACGCCGGGCGAGCCCTGGTTCGAGATCGACTCCACCAGCGTCGACGCGCCGGGCCGGGTCGAGGCCCACGTCAACCCCTACCTGATGGTGTCGGACCAGGCCAAGGCCAACGGCGCCACCTGCGCCAAGGAGGACGAGGCGCAGGCCGTGGCCGCGCAGGCCGAAGCCGCGGGCAGTGTTGCCGGCGCGGCCGTCCGGCCGATCAACTTCGTCGCCAACCCCTCGGTCAAGCTCAAGGTGCCGCCGCGTGAGCGCAGCGTGATCCGCCTGCCCAGCTACGAGCAGGTGCGCAGCGACCCGGTGCTCTACGCCCACGCCAACCGCGTGCTCCACCTGGAGACCAACCCAGGCAACGCGCGCGCGCTGGTGCAGGCGCATGGCGAGGGCGCGACCGCGCGCGACGTGTGGATCAACCCGCCGCCCATTCCGCTGACCACGGCCGAGATGGACCACGTGTTCGATCTGCCCTATGCGCGCAGCCCGCATCCGCGCTACGCCGACGAGCACGGCAGCCATGACGGCGCGACCAAGATCCCGGCCTGGGAAATGATCCGCTTCAGCGTCAACATCATGCGCGGCTGCTTTGGCGGCTGCACCTTCTGCTCGATCACCGAGCACGAGGGGCGCATCATCCAGAGCCGCTCGGAAGACTCGATCATCAAAGAGGTGGAAGCCATCCGCGACAGCGTCAAGGGCTTCACCGGCACCATCTCCGACCTGGGCGGCCCCACGGCCAACATGTACCGCATCGGCTGCAAGTCGCCCGAGATCGAATCGGCCTGCCGCAAGCCGAGCTGCGTGTACCCGGGCATCTGCCCGAACCTCAACACCAGCCACGACCCGCTGATCAAGATCTACCGCCGCGCGCGCGCCTTGAAGGGCATCAAGAAGATCCTGATCGGCTCGGGCCTGCGCTACGACCTGGCGGTGCAGAGCCCCGAGTACGTCAAGGAACTGGTGCAGCACCACGTCGGCGGCTACCTCAAGATCGCGCCCGAGCACACCGAGCAGGGCCCGCTCACCAAGATGATGAAGCCCGGCATCGGCAGCTACGACAAGTTCAAGCAGATGTTCGAGAAGTACTCGGCCGAGGCGGGCAAGAAGCAGTACCTGATCCCGTACTTTATCGCCGCGCACCCGGGCACCAGCGACAGCGACATGATGAACCTGGCGATCTGGCTCAAGAAGAACGGCTTTCGCGCCGACCAGGTGCAGACCTTCTACCCCAGCCCCATGGCCACCGCCACGGCCATGTACCACAGCAACAAGAACCCGCTGCGCAGGATCACGCGCGACAGCGAGGCAGTGGACATCGTGCGCGGCGAGCGCCGCCGGCGCCTGCACAAGGCCTTCCTGCGCTACCACGACCCGAACAACTGGCCGCTGCTGCGCGAGGCGCTCAAGGCCATGGGCCGCGCCGACCTGATCGGCAACGGCAAGCACCACCTGATCCCCACCTTCCAGCCGCTGACCGACGGCAGCTACCAGAGCGCGCGCCGCAAGAATTCCACGCCGCTGAAGGCTGCCGCCACCCCGGCCAAGCCGTCCAAGCCGGTGAAGGGCCGCCTCCTGACCCAGCACACCGGTCTGCCGCCGCGCGACAACGGCGCGGGCAAGCCGGGCGGCAAGCCCCTGGCACGCAAGCCGCGCTGAGCCCGTGACCGGGCCTTCGGGCCTTGTTGGCTATCATCGCGTCCATGTCTTTCTTCCGCACTTCTCCCCCCGCCGTAAGCCTGTAACGCGCGCAGCCCTGCTGCGCCGCGCATAGCGCTTCGCCCTGGCCCCACCGCCCGGGCGGGCAGGCACGGTCGCGCCCCCGCCGCATGGCGGCCGGGCGCCTTTCGGAGAAGACGGATCCATGAAATCGACAACGTCCGCCGCCCTGGCATGGGGCGGCGTATTGCTCGCGGGTGCCCTCTGGGGCCTGGGGGCCCTGGTGGCACAACATTTGATGGGCAGCGGCATGACGCCGCAAAGCCTGGCACTGGTGCGTTTTGCACTGGGACTGCCGCTGCTGTGGTGGTGGCATTGGCGCCAGCCCGAGGTGCCGCACTGGCGTGCGCTGCCCGTGCGCCAGCGCATGCTGGTGGCGGGCACGGGGGCGGCGATGGCGCTCAACGTGGGCTGCTGGTTTGCCGGCATAGAGCGCATAGGCCCGGCGCTGCCGACGGTGATCTCGGTCTGCTGCGCTCCGGCCATCGTGGCCCTGGTGTCGCTGCTGCGCGGTTATGAGCGCCCGAGCGCGCGCCTGCTGCTGGCGCTTGCGCTGGCCCTGGGCGGCGTGCTGCTGGTGGCCTTGCCGGCGGGCGGCACGGCCCTGCCGCCCGGGCATCTGGCGGGCCTGGCCTGGTCGCTGGGGTCGGCGTTCTGCTACGCGTTGATGGTGCTGGGCAATGCGCGCATGCCGGTGGCCATCCCGGCCGTCAGCGCCTCGGCCTGGGGCATGGCGGTGTCCACGCTGTGCGTGCTGGTGGTGGCGCTGCCGCAAGGCTGGCAGGGACCGTCGCGGTCCGTGGACTGGTGGGGCGTGGCCTATACCGGCGTGGTGACGACCTCGCTGGCCTATCTGTGCTTTGCCTGGGGCGCGCGCCGGCTGTCGCCCACGGCGGCAGTCATCGGCTCGCTGGTGGAGCCCCTGGTGGCGGCGGTGTTGGCGGCCTGGTGGCTCGCCGAGCCGATGGCGCCGCGCCAGTGGTGGGGCGCACTGCTGCTGGGGACGGCAATGGGCCTGCTGTCGTGGCCCAGGAAATTTAGATAAAAAAGGCCTATAGCCAAGGTTCTGCCTTGGCTTCCTGCTATCTATTCCGTAGTGACGCTATGCCAGCGTGTGCAGCGGCAGGTCGCGCTCGCGGGCCAACTGATCCAGTTCTGCCCGCGTGTGGCGCCGCAGGAAGCCGGCGATGGCCTTCCGCATCCGGGGCTGCAGCATGTCCTGCTCCGGCAGGCCGGCGGCGCGGCACAGTGCGGCGGCGAAGTGCGGCTCCAGTGCCGCCACGGCCACGCGGCCGTCGGCGCAGGCATACACGCCGTAGCCCGCGTGCGCGCCGCCGACCGCGCCCGTGGGCAGCGTCAGGCCCCAGTCGCGCGGCTGGGCCAGGTGCCGGGCGGCGTCGGAAAGGGCCACTTCCAGGTGCACGCCGGCGCCGGTCGCGGCGCGCCGCAGCAGCGCCTGCAGCACCGCCTCGCTCGCCATCAGGGCGCCGGCCATGTCGGCGTAGAGCGTGGGCGGCAGCGCCAGCCCGGGCACCAGGCCGCTTTCGGCCAGGTAGGTCAGGTCGTGGCCGGGCATTTCGGCTGCCGGGCCGGGCGCGCCGACGATGGCGACGCACGACAGCCGCGGGTGGCGCGCCGCCAGCGCGGCCGCATCCAGGCCCAGCCGCGCAAGCGCGGACGGCCGGAACGAGGTCAGCAGCACGTCGGCCCGGGCCAGTTCCGCCTGCAGCAGCGCCTGGCCCTGGGCCTGTTTCAGATCCGCCTGCAGCACCCGCACGCCTTCGTGCAGCGCGGCATAGGCGGGCGGGCTGTAGCGGCCCATCGGGTCGGCCGTGGCGGCGCCTGCGGGGGCGGGCGGTTCGAGCTTGACGCAGTCCGCGCCCATGCGCCGGCAGCGTTGCAGCGCGGCGGGGCCGGGGAGGTTGAGGGCCAGGCTCAGGAGGTGAATGCCTGCCAGGGGCTGATGAGGAGGTGTGGAAGAGGGCATCGGGTGATTGGACACCGGCTTGGCGGCCGTCGGGCAGTGGTGAAATCCTCCACGGAACCCGGCAACAATCGGGGCCGTTCCTTTGCAACAGCACCACAGATGACACCCGCACCCGCCCTCCGCTTCGGCCTGGCCGCCAGCCGCCTGCACCGCGACGCCACGCAAGCCGGGCTGCCGGCCTGGATCGCCGCCAGCGGTGACGGCATCCGGCGGCTCGGCCTGGGCCTGCATGCCGTGGGCGGCGCCTACGATGCGCTCGCGCGGGCCGGGCTGCTGCAGGGCTACGCGCCGCTGGTGCGCTACCCGCGCGGCCGCGAGGGCGGGCTGATGCGGCTGGTGTCGCGCATCTCCGGCGGGCTGCGGCCCGAGGATGAACTGGGCGGCATCGTCTACCTGCAGGACCCGGTCGACCCGACGACGACCTATGCCGAGGCGCATGCGCTCAAGCGCCAGTGCGTGACGCACCAGAAGCCCTTCGTCTCGACCCTGGCCGGCGCCATCGAGTGGGTGGAGGTGGAACTGCTGCACGCCGGCCTGCCGGCGCAGCGGCCGCAGGCGCTGTTCCGCCTGGAGGCGCAGACCGCCGCGCTGATCGCCCACGATGCGCTGAAGGAGTGCATGGTGGAATTCGCGGGCGCGCATTTCGAGCTGCTGTCGCGCTACGCGCAGCGCGTGGCGACTGGCACCACGGGCGAATTGCTCAACCGCATGGCCTGGTCGCGCGGCTGGCCGGCCGCGCGGCCCTGGGTGCGGCGCTACCTCAGCGGCCCGCTGGGCGGCGACGCGCAGATCGCCGAACTGGTGCTCGACGGCGCCTGCCACAAGGTGATCTTCTTCGAGGACCCGCACGTGGCGCGCCAGCACGAGGCCGACATCCAGTTGCTGGAGCGCGCGGTGTGCAGCGTGGGCGAGACCGCCTCCTGCATCAATTCGCCCGCCATGGCCGAGCGCTGGGCGCAGGCGGCTGGGCGGCACCTGGGGCTGGCTTAGTCTTACTGTGTCATAAAAGATGCTTTGCGCTTGCCCTTCCGCAGCATGGGCACTGCCCGAGACGAGCGATCAACTGATAGCTCAGTCGATGACGCAGTGTCGTGATCGACGTCGCCACGTGG
>NZ_JAELTO010000151.1 GCF_016428875.1 Xylophilus sp. ASV27 | reverse complement strand
CCCCCCCCCCCCCCCCCCCCCCCCCCCCCCCCCCCCCCCCCCCCCCCCCCCCCTTTTAGATGTGTATAAGAGACAGGTTCCCGGTGGAGCCCGCCGCGCCGGAGCCCGCCGCCCGACTGCCCGCGCTGGCCGACTCCGATGCCGCCGTGGGCACCGCGCTGGAGGGCCTGTTGGGCCGCCCGGCGGTGCTGTCCTGGCTGCAGATGGACGGCTTCGTGCGCCGCGTGGTGGCCACGGTCGACAACCTGCCGCGCGAGCACGCGCCCTCGCGCCTGTGGCCGGTGCAGCCGGCGCCGCAGCGCTTCAGCGTGAGCGGACAGCCGGGCGGCACCCAGTACATCGCGCTCGACAACTCCGCGCGCTACACGCCCTTCGTGCAGTTCGTGGAGTCGGTGGACACGGCCCGCTCGGTCGCGCTGTACCGCCGCCTCTACCCGCTGTTCCAGCAGGCCTACGAGGAACTGGGCTACCCGGGGCGCTATTTCAACGACCGCCTGGTCGTGGTGATCGACCACCTGCTGCAGACGCCGGAGCCCGCCGGGCCGATCGCGGTGCAGTTGACCGAGGTCCGGGGCGAGGTGGCCTCGCTGCGGCCCTGGGTGCGCTACGAATATGCCGATCCGGCGCTGCAGTCGCTCTCGTCCGGGCAGAAGCTGCTGGTGCGCATGGGGCCGGTGAACGAGCGCCGGCTCAAGGCCAAGCTGCGTGAATGGCGCGGCCAGGTGGCGGCCGGCGGCAGGATGGAAGCCGCAAAGCCCTGAGCAGGCTTTCAGGAGGAGACATGCCTGCCGATTTTTCGCCCATCCCCACCGCGGGCCAGGACGTGATCGCGCTGTCGCACCAGCGCTCGCAGGCCTTCGGCTTGCGCCAGCAGGACGCGCCCGACGCGACGCCGCTGCCGAGTTCCGCACTGGCGGACCTGCTGGAGAGCAACCGCGACCTGTTCGCGCACGCGCGTCCGGTCATGGAAACCCTCCACAGCCAGATTGCGGGCACCCGCAGCATGGTGCTGCTGACCGACAGCGAGGGCGCCATCCTCCACGCGCTGGGCGACGACGACTTCCTGGCCCGGGCGCAACGCGTGGCGCTGCGCCCGGGCGGACTCTGGTCGGAGCGCTACCGCGGCACCAACGCCATCGGCACCGCCCTGGTCGAGGGCGCCGCCACCCAGGTCCATGCCGAGCAGCATTACCTGCGCGCCAACCACTTCCTGAGCTGCACCTGCGCCCCGATCCTGGATCCGATGGGGCAGGTGGTCGGGGCGCTGGATGTCAGCAGCGACCACCGCGACTGCCACCCGCACACGCTGGCGCTGGTGCGCATGTCGGCGCAGATGGTGGAGAACCACTTCTTCGGCACCCGCTTCGCGCATGCGCTGCGGGTGCATTTCCATGCCCAGCCCGGCTTCCTGGGCACGCTGATGGAAGGCATCGCCGCGTTTGCCCCGGATGGGCGCCTGCTCTCGGCCAATCGCAGCGCGCGCTTCCAGTTCGGCGCGCTGTCGCTGCGGGCGCTGCAGGAGCAGAGCTGCGGCGCGCTGTTCGGGGTGGCGCCGCAGGCCCTGCGCGATGCCGCCCTCGGCCAGCCGGGACAGGTCCTGCCGTTGTACCTCTCGCATGGCGTGAAGGTGATGGCCCGGGTCGAAATGCAGGCGCCGCCGCTGCAGGTGACGGTGGAGGCCCCGCCGCGCCGTGGCGCGGTGACGCAGCACAAGCCCGCCCCGGTGGCCCTGTCCGGCCTGCGCTACCTCGCCACCGGCGACCCGCAGGTGGCGCGCGTGCTCGATCGCGTGGGCAAGGTGCTGGGGCGCGACGTGCCGGTGCTGATCCTGGGGGAGACGGGCACGGGCAAGGAACTGCTGGCGCGCGCCATCCACCACGACTCGCCGCGGCGCGCCGCGCCTTTCGTGGCGGTGAACTGCGCGGCGATTCCGGAAACCCTGATCGAGTCCGAGCTGTTCGGCCACGAGGACGGCGCCTTCACCGGCGCGCGCCGCAAGGGGCGCGCCGGCCTGGTGCAGCAGGCGCATGGCGGCACGCTGTTCCTCGACGAAATCGGCGACATGCCGCTGCCCATGCAGGCGCGGCTGTTGCGCGTGCTGCAGGAGCGCCTGGTGACGCCGCTGGGCGGCAGCCAGCCGGTGCCGGTGGACGTGGCGGTGGTCTGCGCCACGCACTGCAACCTGCGCGAGATGATGGCCGCGGGCCGCTTCCGCGAGGACCTGTACTACCGCCTCAACGGCCTGGCCGTGCGCCTGCCGCCCCTGCGCGAGCGCACGGACCTGGAGGTGATCATGCAGCGCCTGCTGCTGGCCGCGGCCGAAGGGGGCGCGGTGCCGGCATTGGACGCGGAGGTGCGCCGCCTGCTGCTGCGCTGCCGCTGGCCGGGCAACCTGCGGCAGATGGCCGGCGTCCTGCGCACGGCCCTGCTGCTGGCCGATGGCGAGGCGCTGATACGCCGCAGCCACCTGCCCGAGGACTTCCTGGAGGCGCTGGACGCCGCCGCTCCCGACGGCGCCGCCGCGCCGCCCGCGGGCCTGCGCGAGCGGGCGAGCGACGCGGTGCAGCAGGCGCTGGCCGCGCACGGCGGCAATGTGTCGGCCGCCGCGCGCGCACTGGGCGTGTCGCGCAACACCATCTACCGGCACCTGCAGCGGCGCTGAGGCCGGGCGGCTCGCGTCACTGCGGCTCGAGTGCCGGCGGCGCCGCCCGCTCGTCGTCCCCGATCAGCCGCGAGCGGGTCAGAAAGCGCAGGCCGGTGGGGCGCTCCAGCGAGAACATACCGCCGTTGCCCGGAACGGCGTCGATGATCAGGTGCGTGTGCTGCCAGTACTCGAACTGCGCGCGGCTCATGTAGAACGGCGCGCCGCCGATCTCGCCCAGCTCCACGTCGGAGTCGCCGACGATGAACTCGCCCAGCGCGAAACACATGGGCGCGCTGCCGTCGCAGCAGCCGCCCGACTGGTGGAACATCAGCGGCCCGTGCTTTTCACGCAGCCGTGCGATCAGCGCCTCGGCGGCCGGCGTGGCCGACACGCGGGTCGGCGCGGTGGTGGCGGTGCCCATGGGTTGCCAGAGCCTGGGCTAGAAGAACCCGAGCTTGTTCGGGCTGTAGCTCACCAGCAGGTTCTTGGTCTGCTGGTAGTGGCCCAGCATCATCTTGTGGTTCTCGCGGCCGATGCCCGACTGCTTGTAGCCGCCGAAGGCGGCATGCGCCGGATAGGCGTGGTAGCAGTTGGTCCAGACGCGGCCGGCCTGGATGCCGCGGCCCATGCGGAAGGCGCGGTTGCCGTCGCGGCTCCAGACGCCGGCGCCCAGCCCGTAGAGCGTGTCATTGGCGATCTCCAGGGCTTCCTCTTCCGTCTTGAAGGTGGCGACGGACACCACCGGCCCGAAGATCTCCTCCTGGAAGATGCGCATCTTGTTGTGACCCTTGAACACCGTGGGCTGGACGTAGTAGCCGCCCGACAGCTCGCCGCCCAGCAGGTTGCGCGCGCCGCCGATCAGGCATTGCGCGCCTTCCTGCCTGCCCAGGTCCAGGTAGGACAGGATCTTCTCCAACTGCTCCTGCGAGGCCTGCGCGCCGATCATGGTGCCCTGGTCCAGCGGATGGCCCTGCCTGATGGCGGCCACGCGCTTGAGGGCGCGCTCCATGAATTTCTCGTAGATCGATTCCTGGACCAGCGCGCGGCTGGGGCAGGTGCAGACCTCGCCCTGGTTCAGCGCGAACATGGCAAAGCCCTCGAGCGCCTTGTCGAAGAACGCGTCGTCGGCGGCCATCACGTCCTCGAAGAAGATGTTGGGGCTCTTGCCGCCCAGCTCCAGGGTCACCGGGATGATGTTCTGGCTCGCGTACTGCATGATCAGCCGGCCGGTGGTGGTCTCGCCGGTGAAGGCGATCTTGGCGATGCGCCTGCTCGACGCCAGCGGCTTGCCGGCCTCGAGACCGAAGCCGTTGACCACGTTGAGCACGCCCGGCGGCAGCAGGTCGCCCACCAGTTCCATCAGCACCAGGATCGAGGCCGGCGTCTGTTCGGCCGGCTTGAGCACCACGCAGTTGCCCGCCGCCAGCGCGGGCGCGAGCTTCCATACCGCCATCAGGATCGGGAAGTTCCACGGAATGATCTGCCCCACCACGCCCAGCGGCTCGTGGAAGTGGTAGGCCATGGTCTCGTGGTCGATCTCGCTGATGCCGCCTTCCTGCGCGCGGACGCAGCCGGCGAAGTAGCGGAAGTGGTCGATCGCCAGCGGCAGGTCGGCGGCCATGGTCTCGCGCAGCGGCTTGCCGTTGTCGATGGTCTCGGCCACGGCCAGCAGCTTGAGGTTGGCCTCCATGCGGTCGGCGATCTTCAGCAGCAGGTTGGCGCGCTCGGTGGCCGAGGTCTTGCCCCAGGCGGCCCTGGCGGCGTGGGCCGCATCCAGGGCGGCGTCGATGTCCTTGGCGTTGGAGCGCGGGATGCGGGTGAAGGGCTTGCCGGTGATCGGCGTGACATTGTCGAAATACTGCCCGTCCGCCGGCGGCGCCCAGCGGCCGCCGATGTAGTTGCCGTATTCCTGCTTGTAGGGATTGTCCAGGCCGAGGTGGCGGATTTCTGCCATGTCCATGAGGTCGTCTCCTGTAGTGCAAGGGGAGTGGGCGGCGGTGCCACACGCGGCATGCCGTCCCTGGACAAGGGCAAGTCATGTGCCAGTGCGGCGCGGGGCTTGGCGTGGCGGTGCAGCGCCTGCGATGTGCGCCGTTACGCAGCACCTGCGCTGTCACGCTGTGGCACAACGCAACGCCGCCCCGGGCTGCGGCGCCGTGCGAGCCCGCGGGCGCCGCGCAATGTCAGTCAGCCATGGTGCTCACGCGTCACCCGCAGCGCATGAAACAGAAAGGCACAAGAGGCCGCGGAGCAGGCCATGCCAGGACATCCGCGGAACTGGCTTTGCCAGGCCGCTGGATGTGCCTCCTTGAGGGGGAAGGCGAAGACGCGAAGCGCGCAGCCTGTGGGTGGTCCCATTCCAGCACCGCGCTTCGCAACACCCGCAACGAATAAAACCCAAAGGAACGAAAGGCCGCGGAGCAGGCCATGCGCGGACATCCGCGGAACCGGCTTCGCCGGGCCGCAGGATGTGCCCCCTCGCAGGGGGAAGGCGAAGACGCGAAGCGCGCAGCCTGGGGGTGTCCCATTCCAGCACCGCGCTTCGCAACACCCGCAGCGAATAAAACCCAAAGGAACGAAAGACCTCGGAGCAGGCCACGCGCGGACATCCGCGGAACCGGCTTCGCCGGGCCGCAGGATGTGCCCCCTCGCAGGGGGAAGGCGAAGACGCGAAGCGCGCAGCCTGGGGGTGGTTTCATCCACCCGCCATCAGCCGCTGCAGCAAATCCGCCGCACTGCTGGCCCCGTACTTGCGCATCAGCCGTGCCCGGTAGATTTCCACCGTGCGGTGGCTGATGCCCAGCGCGCGGCCGATTTCCTTGGAAGTGCGGCCGCCCGAGCTCAGGTAGGCCGCCACCTCGCGCTCGCGCGGGGTGAGTTCGGCGCGCACCGTGCGCCGCGCGCTCAGGTCCTCGAAGCTCCAGATGCCCGCGCCATGCGGCTGGGCACGGTCGAAGGCGCGGCCGGTGACGTGGCACCAGAACGCCTCGCCCTTGTGCCGGCCGTCCACCCGCCGCATCACGCGGTCGTCGGCATAGCGGCCGGCGGCGTTCATGACCGGGGCGATGCGCTCGCCGGCGCGCTCGTACTCGTCGGCGCTGGGGTAGAGCAGGCGGAAGGACTGGCCGACGAGCTGTCCCCGCGTGGCGCCGAAGGTATCGCAGAGCTGCTGGTTGCAGTCCACGATGGTCCGGTCCCGCGACAGCGCCAGGCCCACGGGCGCCAGCTCGAAGGCCAGCCGGTAGTCGATATCCATGAGAAAAGAGGACGTGCAGGAGGGCGGAAGTGGGGAAGGCGGCGTTCGGGATTCTGCTTAGGCGCTTCTACGTATGGCAATAGGTAGTATCGTCAGAACTTCCGATTTTTCCCCCTTGGAGGCTCTTGTCGTGAACAAGCTGTATCCCTCGGCCCGTGACGCGCTGCAAGGCGTGGTGCAGGACGGCCAATTGCTCGCTGTCGGGGGCTTTGGCCTCTGCGGCATTCCCGAAGCCCTGATCGATGCGCTGCGCGATTCGGGCAAGAAAGACCTGACGGTCATCTCCAACAACGCGGGCGTCGACGGTTTCGGCCTGGGCAAACTGCTGGAGACGCGGCAGATCAGGAAGATGATCTCCAGCTACGTCGGCGAGAACAAGGAGTTCGAGCGCCAGTACCTGGCGGGCGAACTGGAGCTGGAATTCACGCCCCAGGGCACGCTGGCCGAGAAGCTGCGCGCCGGCGGCGCGGGCATTCCGGCCTTCTTCACCAAGACAGGCGTGGGCACCATCGTGGCCGAAGGCAAGGAACTGCGCGAGTTCGACGGCGAAACCTACGTCATGGAGCGCGCGCTGGTGCCCGACGTGGCGCTGGTCAAGGCCGACGTGGCCGACAAGTCCGGCAACCTGCGCTTCCGGCTGACCGCGCGCAACTTCAACCCGGCCGCCGCCATGGCCGGCAAGGTCTGCATCGTCGAGGTCGAGCGCATCGTCGAGGTCGGCGAGATCGCGCCCGACGACATCCACCTGCCGGGCATCTACGTGCACCGCATCGTGCTCAACGCGGCGCCCGAGAAGCGCATCGAGAAGCGCACCCTCTCGGCCGCCACCCGGGTGGACGTCGCCGCCGCCAAGGTCGAGGCCCAGACCGTGATCGCCCAGGCCGCCGCCGGCAGCGGCGCGCCGCTGCCCATCGTTCCCGCCGACAAGAAAGAAGGAGCCTGACATGCCCTGGACCCAAGACCAGATGGCGGCGCGCGCCGCCCAGGAACTGGAAGACGGCTTCTACGTCAACCTGGGCATCGGCATCCCGACCCTGGTGGCCAACCACGTGCCCGCGGACAAGGAAGTCTGGCTGCAGTCGGAGAACGGCATGCTCGGCATCGGCCCTTTCCCGACCGAGGAAACGGTGGACGCCGACCTGATCAACGCCGGCAAGCAGACGGTCACCACCATCCCCGGCTCGTCCATCTTCGGCAGCCACGACAGCTTCGCCATGATCCGCGGCGGCAAGATCAACCTGAGCATCCTCGGCGCAATGCAGGTCAGCGAGAAGGGCGACCTGGCCAACTGGATGATCCCCGGCAAGATGGTCAAGGGCATGGGCGGCGCCATGGACCTGGTGGCCGGCGTCAAGCGCGTGATCGTGCTGATGGAGCACGTGGCCCGCAGGAAGGACGGCACCGAGGATCTGAAGATCCTCAAGCACTGCACCCTGCCGCTGACCGGCGTGGGCGTGGTCGACCGCATCATCACCGACCTGGCGGTGCTGGACGTGACGCCCGAGGGCCTGAAGGTGGTCGAACTGGCGCCCGGCGTCACGCGCGATGCGCTGCAGGAGAAGACCGGCGCGCCTTTGATGTAATGGGCTCACCCCCAGGCTGCGCGCTTCGCGTCTTCGCCTTCTCCTGGCGAAGGGCCGGGCCACTGGCCCGGCGCGGTCTGCAAGACCTCTCCTGCGGCCCGGCGCAGCCGGTTCCGCGAATGTCTGCGCTTGGCCTGCTCCGCGGCCTTTTGCGCCGGCCGGTTGCTGGGCGTATCGCGCGATGGCCGGGATCTTCGGATCTTGAGAAAAAGTGGCTGTAGCCCAGGTATTTAGAGCGGCTAACAAAAGCCTGTCATCGCCAAGCGCGGGATGCGCGTTGACGGTGCATGGGAAAGAAAAGAAACAAGGAAGTTAGCGCGGCGTTGTACAAAAAGATCAAGCCGTTGCTGCCAGTCG
>NZ_JAELTO010000150.1 GCF_016428875.1 Xylophilus sp. ASV27 | reverse complement strand
CTGGCCGCGTTCGGCAAGCTGCGAACCCGCTTCGAGCGCCGCATCGACATTCATGTCGCGCTGCTTTCCCTGGCTTGTTGTGTCATCTGTGCTCGCAACCTCCCTTTGTTTTGTTAGCCGCTCTTATTCAGCGTTGCCTAAGGCATACCCCCGGGCTGCGCGCTTCGCGTCTTCGCCTACCCCTTGCCGGGGGCTGAGCCCGTACACGAAAGGTCCGGTGGACCTTTCGTGACTGGCGAGGGGCCGGGCCATTGGCCCGGCGCGGTCTGCAAGACCTCGCCTGCGGCCCTGCAAGCCGGTTCCGCGGATGTTCGCGTATGGACTGCTCTGCGGCTTTCGGAGACTTGGTTGTCGTCACGCTCTTCTATCGCCGCGATAGCGACCGTTGTCCGCTCTGGCGCGTAGGCCGACGCCTACGCGCCTAGAATCCTGGCATGCTCCAGCAACGCACTCTCAAGACGCTCACCCGCGCGGTCGGCGTGGGCCTGCACAGTGGCCAGCGGGTGGAGCTGACGCTGCGGCCGGCGCAGCCCGATACCGGCATCGTGTTCCGCCGCATCGACCTGCCGGAGCCGGTGGACATTCCCATCAGCGCCACGGCCGTCACCGACACGCGGCTGGCCTCCACCATTTCCACCGGCAGTGCCAAGGTGCACACGGTCGAGCACCTGATGTCGGCATGCGCCGGGCTTGGCATCGACAACCTGTACGTGGACATCACGGCCGAAGAGGTGCCGATCCTCGACGGCTCCTCGTCGTCCTTCGTGTTCCTGCTGCAGAGCGCCGGCATCGAGACCCAGCGTGCGCCCAAGCGCTTCATCCGGGTGCGCCAGCCGGTGGAGGTGCGCTCGGGCGAGGGCGCCGCGACCAAGTGGGCGCGGCTCGATCCCTACCATGGCTACAAGCTCAGCTTCGAGATCGACTTCGACCATCCCGCGGTCGATTCCACGGGCCAGCGCGTGGAATTCGACATGGGCGCCGGCAATTACAGCCGCGACATCGCGCGGGCCCGCACCTTCGGCTTCACCAAGGACGTGGAGATGATGCGCTCCAGCGGCCTGGCGCTCGGCGGCGGGCTGGACAACGCCATCGTGATGGACGACTACAAGGTGCTCAACAGCGACGGCCTGCGCTACGACGACGAGTTCGTGAAGCACAAGATCCTCGACGCCATCGGCGACCTGTACTGCGTCGGCAAGCCGCTGCTGGCCGCCTACAGCGCCTTCCGCTCGGGCCACGCCATGAACAACCAGCTGCTGCGCGCCCTGCTGGCCGACGAGGCCAACTACGAGATCGTCACCTTCGAGGACGAGCGCCAGGCGCCGCGCGGCTTCGCGCAGATCGCGCGGGCCTGGTAGCCCCTCGTCCGCCGCCACGCCCGCGATGCTGCTGTTCCGCTGGGTCTTCTTCCTGCTGCTGCTCGCTGCGGCCGTGTCCTTCGGCTTCTTCGTCGGCACGGGCCAGCCGCGCTTCAAGCGATGGGGCTTGGTGATCCTGAAATGGACCATCGTGGCCGCGCTGGCCTTCTTTGGTGTACTTGCGCTGGATCGGCTGGCCTGAGCCTGCCTGCCGGCCAGGAAAAAGGCGCCCTGCAAGGGCGCCTTCCACGTGGACAAAGGCCGAGGATCAGAACCGGTGCCGCAGGCCGATGGTGTAGCCGTTGCGGCTGCGTGCGCCGTTGGCAGTGCCGTCGGCACCGTTGAGGCTCGTCTGGCCCTTGAGGCGGGTCATGTCGAGTTCCACGTAGGCGTCGGTGCGCTTGGAGAAGGCGTAGTCGGCGGCCATGGTGAAGAAGTTGGCCTTGCCGTCTGCGCTGGCGGCGTTGCCGGACTGCTTGGCGTGGAAGTAGTGCGCGCCGATGTTGAGCTGCGGCGTGAACTGGTAGCCCACGCCGAGCTTCACGATCTCGCGCTTGTTGGCCGCCAGGAAGGCCGGGCCGCCGAAGCCGCCGTTGGCGCCACCACCCCAGAAGTTCGACAGCACGGCCCGGTCGGTCGGGGTCAGGCCGTCGTCGACCTTGTTCTGGCCATAGCCGGTGTTGAAGTACCAGGGGCCGGTGCGGAAGGAGCCGCCCACGGTCCAGGCGTCGATCTTCTTGCCCGAGGCGAACTCGTAGTTCTGGTAGCCGACGCCAGCGGCCAGCCCGCCGCTGGCCCAGCGCAGATAGCCGCCCGCGGTCTTGCCGCCGGTCGGGCTCTTCTCGCCGGCGGAGACCTGCACCGCGCCGCGGATGGAGCCGAACTCGGCCATGTACTTGACCATGTTGTCGGCGCGCGCGCCCAGCGCAAAGCCGATCTCGGGCTTATAGGCTTCGAAGTAGGGCGAGTAGGGGTAGGACGCGTAGGTGCTGGTGACCAGGTCGAACAGCACGTTGTACTGGCGGCCCATCGTGACGCGGCCGAAGCTGCTGCTCTGCAGGCCGACCCAGGACTGCTGGAAGTACGGCGTCAAGGGCGTGCCGTTGTCGGTGGTGAAGCGGTTTTCCAGGTTGGCGATGGCCTTCAGGCCGCCGCCCATGTCTTCCGTCACGTTGATGCCCCAGCGGCTCTGCGACATGCCGCCGCCGATGAGCCGGGTGACGTTGCCGCTGCCCCCGGTGGCCGTGGTGCCTTCATTGTTGGTGTGTCGTATGGCGGCGTCCACGATGCCGTAAAGCTGCACGCTGGACTGGGCCGAGGCGTTGGCAGTCAAGGTGGCTACAAACATCCCTAGGGCGAGGGCCGATCTGCTTTGCATGGCGATTCTTCTCCGTATCGTTTCTGGAGAAGTCAATGTAGGGGAAGTAAAGATTTCGTCACATGGGTTGCACATGCTCGATTTCCCCAGTTGCTGTCGCCTGTGCGACCGGGCGCGTCATCCTCTATTTCGCCCCCGCGAAAACCTGCAGCGCGGTGTGGTGCGAGGCGCCCTGAGTGCCGCGTAGCATGTACGCCGAGCGAAGGGCCACGCCGCAATGCGCCGCGCTTGGCGCATCCATCCGCACGCGGGGGCCAGCGCGGGGGTGAAATGAAAGGATGACACGCCCTAGTAGCTGCGGCCGTCCTTGTACATGGCGTGCTGGCGCCGCTGCAGCGGCGACGCCGCCTGCAGGCGGGCCATGGCCTGGCCGGCGTGGGCATGGGTGATGGCCAGGCCCAGGGCGTCGGCCGCATCGGTGCCGGGCAGGCCGGGCAGGCGCAGCAGGCGGCGCACCATTTCCTGCACCTGGCTCTTGGCGGCGCGGCCGTGGCCGACCACGGCCTTCTTCATCTGCAGCGCGGTGTACTCGGACACCGGCAGGTCGCGCGATACCAGTGCGGCGATGCAGGCGCCGCGCGCCTGGCCCAGCAGCAGGGTGGATTGCGGGTTGACGTTGACGAAGACGATCTCGACCGTGGCCGCGTCGGGCGCGTAGCGCTCGGCCACCTCGCGCACGCCGTCGAGCAGCACCTTGATGCGGCCCGGCAGGTCGCCCAGCGGCAGGTGCGTGGTGCGGATGGTGCCGCTGGCCACGTAGCGCAGCGCGTGGCCGTCCACGTCCACCACGCCGAAGCCGGTGGTCTGCAGGCCGGGGTCGATGCCAAGAATGCGCATGCTATCTATTGTGTAGCTAATAGCCCAGGATTTACCTGGGCTTCGGGCTCTTTTTGCTCAAAATCGACATGCCGGCGCACGGCATGGAAGAAGATCGGCGCGGCAAGGCACGGCGCCTCGATGCGGTCCGGCAGGCCGCCGGCGCCGGTGGAAGACATGCCGCGCGCTCGCACCGGTGCGCATCGGCCGATGATACGGGGCGGGCCTGAGCGCAGAGCCGTCCGACAGCGTCCTATGCCAGCGACAGCATCGCAACGCTCATCGCACCCGCGCCATGCGGCCTGGGGCTTTCGGTGACGGGAGAAGTGCGGTTTTCAGACTGAAAGATCGCCACTGCCTGCGCCAGGCGTTCGGCCTGTTCGGTCAGGCTGGCACCGGCGGCGGCCGACTGTTCCACCAGGGCTGCGTTCTGCTGGGTCATCTGGTCGAGACCCGCCACGGCGGTGTGCACCTGCCTGAGGCCCTCGGACTGTTCGCCCGCCACCGACGAGATGTCGGCAATGATGTGCTTGACCCGCTGCACCGAGGCCATGATGTCGTCCATGGTGCGACCCGCTTCGTGCACCTGCTGGGTGCCCGCCTTCACTTTTTCAGCGGACTGGCTGATCAGGGACTTGATCTCCCGAGCCGCCGCGGCGCTGCGTTGGGCCAGGTTGCGCACCTCGCTGGCCACCACTGCAAAGCCACGCCCCTGCTCCCCGGCCCGGGCGGCCTCGACCGCCGCGTTGAGCGCCAGCAGGTTGGTCTGGAAGGCAATGCCGTCGATCACGCCGGTGATGTCGGAAATCCTGCTGGAGCTGGCCTGGATCGCCGCCATGGTATTGACCACTTCGCGAACCGCCAAGCCGCCGCGCTCGGCGACCCGGGCGGCCGAGCCTGACAGATCGTTGGCCTGGTGGGCCGACTCGGCCGAGTGCTGGACCTTGACCGTCAAGTCGCCCAGGCTGGCGGCGGCCTGCGCCAGGTGGCTGACGGTCTGCTCGGTGCGTCGACTGAGATCCCGGTTGCCGGTGGACATCTCGCGGCTGGCCGCCTCGATGCTGTTGATGGCGTCATGCACCTGTGACGCAGCACGGTGCACGCGCAGCAGGGCCTGCTGAAGTGCCAGCGCCGGCGCCGACTGCAGCACGGTGCCCGAGACGTCAAGCTGAATGCGTTCGCCGTCACGGACCTGGGCCACCAGGCGGGCCAGTTCGGCGCCCTCGATGCCGGCCCGCTTCATGGTCAGGGCTAACACCACTTCCAGTACGGTCTGGATCACCACGTAGACCGCATGCAAGATGACGCGGCCGAAGTCGGGTTGAGTGATGCAGTACACACCGAAGCCGGCAGCCTGCAGGCGATCGAACAGCACATGGTGCACGGCAAACAAGGCCGCGGTCAGGACGATGGGCCGCCAGTCGCGGTACACCAGCAGCAGGGCCAGGGAGACGAAGACGCCGAAGTGGTATTCGACCTGACCGTGTGAAAGTTGAATGTGCAGCATGACCAGGCCCGCCAGGCAGGTGGACAGCACCATGCGCGACAACAAGGTCCCGGGCGCAACGAGATGCACCAGGCAGGCCAGGAGGAACAAGGGGATTGCGAACCAGGCGGCCAGCGACAGCGTGCCTTGAAGCTGCCCCAGCGCCAGGGCCGCCAGCACGGCCAAGGCCATGGCCCCCAGGATCAGGCGGTCGGCCCAGGGTGGAGATGACGCGCCGGAGGCGTCGCCGCGCGGGGAATCAACGGAAATCCTGGAGACGAAACTCATGTAGCCAACCTTCTGATGATCAACACGGAAAACGATGTTTTCACATTGTTACCGACTGGCGACGTGAGGTAGGTGCCGTTCGACGAACGGCTTCAACTCGCCCTGCGCCACAGGCCAGCCTGCCGACGCATCCAGTCCAGGCCCTCGGAGGTGCCGCCCGGGGTGGCCCCGCGCGCCGGCCGGTACTCACAACCGACCCAGCCCTCGAAGCCCAGCCCGTCGATCAGGCCGAACAGGTAGTCGTGGTTGATTTCACCCAGGTCGGGCTCGTGGCGCTGCGGCACGCCGGCGATCTGCAGATGGCCGACGCGGCCGGTGGGCAGGTACTGCTGCAGCTTCGTGGCCAGGTCGCCCTCGACGATCTGGCAATGGTAGAGGTCCATCTGCACCTTGAGATTGGGCGCGCCGACCTCGTCCAGTACCGCATGGGCATCGTCCTGCCGGTTCAGGAAGAAGCCCGGGATGTCGCGGGTGTTGATCGGCTCGATCAGCACCTCGCGCCCCGCCGCCGCGGCCTGGGCGGCGGCCCAGCGCAGGTTGGCGACGTAGGTGGCGCGCAGCGCCTGGCGCTCCACACCGGCAGGCGCCAGGCCGGCCATGACGTGGATGCGCGGGCAGTCCAGCGCGTCGGCGTAGGCCAGCGCATGGGCGAAGCCGCCGCGGAACTCGGCCTCGCGGCCCTGCAGGCAGGCGATGCCCCGTTCCGCGCGGCTCCAGGCCGTGGCGACGGCCTCGGCGTCGGCGCCGCTGGGCGGCGCGTTGAACAGCACCTGCCGCAAGCCATGGGCGTGCAGGCGCGCGCTGATCTCGCGGGCGGGGTACGGGTAGGGAGCCAGGTACTCCACGGCCTGAAAGCCGTCGCGCGCGGCGGCCTCGAAGCGGTCGAGGAAGTCGAGTTCCTGGTAGAGGAAGGACAGGTTGGCGGCAAAGCGGGGCATGAAGTTCTCGCGAAGGTTTACCAGCGGGCGCCGAAGCTCCGGCGCAGTTCGTGCAGTCGGGCGTCGTCGAGCGGGGCGGCGCGCTGGCCGTTCAGCAGCCAGAGGTGGGCGGTTTCCTCCAGTTCCTCCAGCACCGCCATGGCCGCGGCCGGCGTCTCGTGCCAGACGTTCGGACCCAGCCGGGCGAGCATGGCGGCGCGGATCGGCGTGCCGCGTTCGCCGTAGCGGGTGATGGCCTCGGCGACGAGTTGCGCCGCCTCCGGCGCGCCGGGGCGGTGGTAGGGAATGAGCGGCACGCGGCCGACCTTCATCACGAAGTAGGGCGTGAGCGCGGGCAGCAGTTCTGCGCCGCCGTGCTGCAGCGTCAGCGCCACGCAGTGCGTGCTGTGGGTGTGGATCACGCAGCGCGTCTGCGGGTCGAAGCGCGCGGCGGCCTGGTAGATGCGGCGGTGCAGGGCCAGCGTCTTGCTGGCGCGCTCGCCGCTGGTCTGCCGGCCGTGCGCGTCCACGCGCGCCAGGCGCGCCGGATCGAGCTGGCCCAGGCAGGCGTCGGTGGGGGTGATCAGGAAGCCGTCGTCCAGCCGCACACTGATGTTGCCGGCCGTCGCATGCACGTAACCGCGGTCGAACAGGCTGCGGCCGATGCGGCAGATGTCCTCGCGGATCTGGTGTTCGGTCATGGCAGCAGGGCGAAGGCCTTGGTGAAGAAATCCTCGGTGCCGAAATTGCCCGACTTCAGCGCGATGTGCAGGCCTTCTGCACCGGCCGCGTCGCTGCGCGCGTGGCACCACGGCACGCCGGGGTCGATCTGCGCGCCGATCTGCATGTGCCCGATGTGCAGCGCCTGCACGCAGGCGCCGGAGGTTTCGCCGCCGGCAACGATCAATTGCCGCACGCCGCGCTCGACCAAGCCGCGCGCCACGGCGGCCATGGCGTGCTCGACCAGGGCGCCGGCCTGCGCCACCCCGAGCCGGCCCTGGATCGACTGCACGGCCGCCGGTTCGGCGGTGGAGTAGACCAGCACCGGACCCTGCGCCAGCAGCGGCTCGGCCCAGGCCAGCGCCTGCGCCGCCACGTCCACCCCCGCGGCGACCTGCAGCGGGTCGATCGCCAGCGCCGGCCGGCCGGACCCGATGAAATGCAGCACCTGCCGGTGGGTGGCGACGGAGCAACTGCCCGACACCACCGCCTGCAGTCCGCCGGCCGCCGGCAGAGCGGCCGCCTGTGCCGACGGCGCGATGCCGAAGTTGGCCGGCAGGCCTATCGCCACGCCGGACCCCGCGGTGAGCAGCGGCAGCTCGGCCAGCGCCGGGCCCATGCGCAGCAGGTCGTCGTTGCACACGGCATCGACGATGGCGATGCCGACGCCCTCGGCCTGCAGGGCGGCGATGCGCTCGCGCAGCGCGGATGCGCCGCGCGCCACCACCGTGTGGTCGATCAGGCCCACCCTGCGCTTGCACTGCGCCTGCAGCACCCGCACCAGGTTGGGGTCGGTCATCGGGGTCAGCGGATGGTGCTGCATGCCGCTCTCGTTGAGCAGCACGTCGCCGGCGAACAGGTAGCCCTTGAACACGGTGCGCCCGTTGTCGGGAAAGGCCGGCGTGGCGATGGTGAAGCCGCAGCGCAGCGCGTCCATCAG